>JAUILI010000017.1 GCA_030433075.1 Gammaproteobacteria bacterium
ACTGGGACAGTACCCCATAGGGCTTATGAAAGCGCAGCAGCATGGCCCCCGGCCCCGTGAACCTTCCTTCCACCCTTGCTATACTCCCGCTCGCTTCACGCATGGGCCCGAGGGGGGCCCAGCACCAGCCTAGCAAACCCTGCATGCGCCCGGCGGCCCCTGTTGCCGGAATCGTCGCGGGAAACCCTTTGCCTCAAGCGGCTGGTGCCTCCATCACTTGCAGGGAGTTTTTCATGGCTTACCAGCACATCAAGGTTCCCGCCGACGGCCAGAAGATCACCGTCAACGCTGACCATTCCTTGAATGTCCCCGACCATCCCATCATCCCCTTCATCGAGGGTGACGGCATCGGGGTCGATATTACGCCGGTGATGATTAAGGTCACCGACGCTGCCGTGGCCAAGGCCTACGGTGGCAAGCGTTCCATCGCGTGGATGGAAATCTATTCCGGGGAGAAGTCCCTGGAGGTGTACGGCGAAGATCAATGGCTGCCGGAAGAAACGCTGGAGGCCATGCGGGAATTCATCGTGGGCATCAAGGGCCCCATGACCACCCCCGTGGGCGGTGGGATCCGGTCCCTGAACGTGGCCCTGCGCCAAGAGCTGGACCTCTACGTCTGCCAGCGCCCCGTGCGCTGGTTCACCAACGTGCCGAGCCCGGTGCGTAATCCCGGCGCCGTGGACATGGTGATCTTCCGGGAGAACACCGAAGACATCTACGCAGGCGTTGAATATCAAGCCGATACGGCGGATAACGAGAAGCTCCTGAAGTTCCTCCAGGAGGAGCTCGGGGTGAATAAAATCCGCTTCCCGCAGCACGTGGGCCTGGGTATCAAGCCCATTTCCGTGGAAGGCACGAAGCGGCTCGTTCGCAAGGCCATTCAGTACGCTCTTGATGAGGGCCGGGACTCCGTGACCTTGGTACACAAGGGCAACATCATGAAGTTCACGGAAGGCGCCTTTAAGGATTGGGGCTACGAGCTTGCCGTGGAAGAGTTTGGCGCTGAGCCCCTCGATGGCGGCCCCTGGCACGTGATTCGCAAGGATGGCAAGGAGGTGATCATCAAGGATGTCATCGCCGACGCCATGCTCCAGCAGATCCTGACCCGCCCGGACGAGTACAGCGTTCTGGCCACCATGAACCTCAACGGCGACTACCTCTCCGACGCCCTCGCGGCTCAGGTTGGCGGTATCGGCATTGCCCCCGGCGCCAACATCGGCGACGAGGTTGCCCTCTTCGAAGCGACCCACGGTACGGCACCGAAGTATGCAGGACAGGACAAGGTCAACCCCGGTTCCTTGATTCTTTCCGCGGAAATGATGCTGCGCCACCTGGGGTGGACGGAGGCCGCGGATCTCGTGATCGAAGCCATGGATGCCGCCATTGCGGATAAGACCGTGACCTACGATTTCGAGCGCCTGATGGACGGAGCAACGCTCCTCAGCTGCTCCGGCTTCGGAGACGCCATGATCTCCAAAATGGGCTAAGGCTCACAAAGTACGACCCAAACGGGGCGCATGGCGCCCCGTTTTTTTTAGGCGGCGCTCAGCCCGAAGCGGCGTTGAGGGCGATAGCCGCCTCGGAGGGGGCGGCTTCCTTTTGCCGTACCTGCACCGCAGCGCTGCCTTTGTCGCCGGCTTGCTCCTCGTAGGAAACTTCTTGCCCCGCCTTAAGGGTGCGATATCCCTCCATCTCAATGGAGGAATAGTGCACAAACAGGTCATCGCCGCCATGCTCGGGCACAATGAACCCGTAGCCCTTGGCGTTGTTGAACCACTTCACGGTGCCTACCGCCATACGTCACCTCCCCGTGCGAATGGACCCACCCTGAGCGCGCCTTAAATTTTGTTATGTGCTGCTGGCGCTGTTATGTCTCTAGGGCAAGCCTGAGCATAAAGCCAGGGGGCTGGGCGTCGTCAAGGGCTTGGGGCTTGAAAGCCAGTGCTTTGCCCCCATTTATGTGAGAGCCGAAGCGGGCGCTGGCCACCTTTCTAGGCAGGAAGGTATGATCGAATACAGCGCTGGGTCCGGTCGCCCGGCACCGGCACGGCACACGGAAAGGAGACTCCATGGTGTTTGGGCAGGCGGGGCACCCGATGCCAATCCGCGCCAGCAGTGAGGGCCCGGGGCAGGACGACGGGGGCGGAGCTGGGCTGATTACGGAAGCGGCCAAGCCCAAGCTTAAGCGGCCTCCGCTTTATAAGGTGGTGTTGCTCAACGACGACTACACCCCCATGGAGTTTGTCGTCTACATCCTCGAGCGCTTCTTCGGCATGGGCCGGGAGAAGGCCACCCAGATAATGCTCGCGGTGCACACGCGCGGGAGTGCGGTGTGCGGCGTCTACCCGAGGGACGTGGCAGAGACCAAGTCCGAGCAGGTCAATCAGTGCGCGCAGGAGAATAACCATCCCCTGTTATCTCAGGTTGAGATGGCCGACTAACGGGCGCGATCACAGGAGCAGTGCAGTATGCTCAGTAAAGACCTAGAAACGACCCTTAATAACGCTTTCCGCGAGGCCCGGGGGAAGCGGCACGAATTCATGACCGTCGAGCACTTGCTTCTGGCGCTCCTCGACAATGCCGCAGCCCGCTCGGTGCTTCGCGCGGTGGGGGCGGATATCGACCGGCTCCGGGGCGAACTCGCGGAGTTCATTGATAGCACCACGCCGGTGCTTCCTGAGGACGCGGAGGAGCGGGAAACCCAGCCCACCTTGGGTTTCCAGCGGGTTTTGCAGCGGGCCGTGTTCCACGTCCAATCCTCCGGACGCAAGGAAGTTACCGGGGCCAATGTGCTGGTCGCGATCTTCAGCGAACAGGAGAGCCAAGCGGTCTATTTCCTGAAGCTTCAAGACATCGCCCGCATCGATATTGTCAATTACATCGCCCACGGGATCTCCAAGATCCAGGATAGCGAAGGAGAAGGGGAAGGGCAGGAGGAAACGGAAGAGGCCCAGGAAAACGCTGAGCCCGCCGGCGCCGGCGCTCTTGAAGCCTTCGCCAGCAACTTAAACGAGCAGGCCAAGGCGGGGCGAATTGATCCCCTGGTGGGGCGGGACGAAGAGGTCGAGCGGGTGGTGCAGATCCTCACTCGGCGTCGCAAGAATAACCCCCTCCTGGTGGGGGAGGCGGGCGTGGGCAAAACAGCCATCGCCGAGGGCCTCGCCAAGCGCATCGTGGATGGGCAGGTGCCCGATATCGTCAAGGGCAGCGAGGTGTACTCCCTCGATCTTGGGGCCTTGCTCGCGGGAACGAAGTATCGCGGGGATTTCGAGAAGCGCCTAAAGAGCGTGCTCTCCGACCTCCAGTCCCGGGATAAGGCCATTCTGTTCATCGACGAAATCCACACCATCATTGGCGCTGGCGCGGCCTCCGGGGGCGTCATGGATGCGTCCAACCTGCTGAAGCCTCTCCTAAGCAGCGGCGAGCTGCGCTGCATGGGAAGCACCACCTATCAGGAATACCGGGGCATTTTCGAGAAGGATCGCGCCTTGTCCCGGCGCTTCCAGAAGATCGACGTGGTCGAGCCGGACGTCGAGGACACCATCAAGATTTTGAAGGGGCTGAAATCCCGCTTCGAGGATCACTACCAGCTTCGCTACACCGATAAGGCCCTGCGAGCAGCAGCGGAGCTTTCCGCCCGCTATATCTCCGATCGCTTCCTTCCCGATAAGGCTATTGACGTCATTGACGAGGCTGGCGCAGCGCAGAAACTCCTTCCGCCTTCGAAGCAGAAGAAGTCCATTGGCGCTGCCGATGTGGAGCAGGTGGTGGCGAAGATTGCTCGCATTCCCTCCCAGCAGGTGAATAGCAGCGATAAGGAATCGCTGCGCGATCTCGACAAGAAGCTCCGCATGACCGTCTTCGGGCAGGATGAGGCCATCGACACCCTGGCCTCGGCCATCAAGCTGTCCCGGGCCGGGCTCAAGGAGGAGCGCAAACCCATCGGCTCCTTCCTCTTCGCGGGCCCCACGGGGGTCGGTAAGACGGAGGTCTGTCGTCAGCTGTCCCATGTCCTCGGGGTCGAGCTGCTGCGCTTTGATATGTCCGAGTACATGGAGCGGCACACCGTCTCCCGGCTCATTGGGGCGCCCCCGGGCTATGTGGGCTTTGATCAGGGTGGGCTCCTCACGGAAGCGATCAGCAAGCACCCTCACAGCGTGCTGCTGCTCGACGAAATCGAAAAGGCCCACCCGGACGTGTTCAATCTCCTCCTACAGGTGATGGACAACGGCCGGCTCACGGATAACAACGGCCGGAGCGCCGATTTCCGCAACGTCATTTTGGTCATGACCACGAACGCGGGCGCGGTGGATATGAGCCGGAGTTCCATTGGCTTCCTTGAGCAGGACGTCCGCCACGATGGGATGGAAGCCATCAAGAAACTGTTCACCCCGGAGTTCCGCAACCGGCTCGACGCTATCGTGCAGTTTGCGCCCCTATCGCCCTCCGTCATCGAGACCGTAGTGGATAAGCTCCTCACGGAGCTTCAGGCCCAGCTCGATCAGAAACGGGTCACCCTTGAGGTCGACGAGGCCGCACGAGCCTGGCTCGCAAAGGAAGGCTACGACGAGAAGATGGGGGCTCGCCCCATGCAGCGCCTGATTCAGGACAAGATCAAGCGGCCCTTGGCCGAAGACCTGCTCTTTGGCCGTTTGGCGGAGAAGGGTGGGGTGGTGCAGATCACGGAGCGAGAGGGTGAGCTTGCGCTGGAAGTCGAGGGAGAGGCAGTCCCGGCCTAGGGGCCGGGAAACCGCTGGATCACCTAGCGTTCGCGATAGGTGATCCGGCCCTTGGTGAGATCGTAAGGGGTGAGTTCAACCTTCACCCGGTCCCCGGTGAGAATCCGGATGTAGTTTTTCCGCATCTTCCCCGAGATGTGAGCCGTCACCACGTGCCCATTATCGAGTTCCACCCGAAACATTGTATTCGGGAGCGTATCGACAATGGTGCCTTCCATCTCGATCTGTTCTTCTTTGGCCATGCCGTTTGGGGCCTCGTCAGCAACGCGCCGTTGGCGCCGAATGTCTTTGCGCAATGCGCAAAACGCGCGCAATTTTGCCGCATGCGGCGGAAAGACGCAAAAGCTTAGGGGGCAGAGCCTTGGGGCCGTCCGAGGGGGACCCAGCGTTCACCGAGGCGGAGCTCGCAGGGCTGGTACTCGTGCTTATAGCGCATCTTATCGGCGCGGCGAATCCAGTAGCCAAGGTACAGGTAGGGGAGCCCTTCCCGGCGACACCAAGCCAACTGGTTCAAGATGGCAAAGGTGCCCAGGCTTCGATTGCTCTCTTCCGGGTCGAAGTAGGTGTACACCGCAGCCAGACCATCATCGAGGCGGTCCGTGATGGCGGCCGCGAGCAGCCGGGGGCCAAGGCGCAGCTCCAAGCATCGGGGTTCGGCCCAGGCGCTGAGCAGAAAGCTTTCGAACTGATCGCGCGTGGGAGGAAACATATCTCCGTCGCGATGGCGTTCGGAGATGTAACGCGCGTAGAGCGCATAGTGCTCGTCGTTGGCCCGGGCCGGAACCTCACGAAAGGTGAGGTCGGCATTGCGCTTAAGCACGCGGCGATGGCGCCGGTGTGGACGAAAGGCCTGGGCCACCACGCGAAGGGGAATGCAGGCCGAGCACTGGGCACAGTGCGGGCGGTACAGGTGTACGCCGCTGCGGCGGAAACCGAGGCGGGAGAGGGCGCTGTAGCGCGCAGAGTCGAGGGGCGCGGCGGGGTCGAGAAATACCGTGGTCGCCGACTCCCCGGGCAGATAGCTGCAGGGGTGGGGCGGGGTGGCAAAAAATCTCAGTTCCGACAGGTCCGTCATCTTGGGCTCCTCAGCCTTCCGAGCCTAGCACGGCGCTCCAGCGCAGGGTCCAGGGGCCTCGGGGCGCGAGGCTCTCCTGCTCGGTTAGGCCCGCCACAATGCGGAGAAAGGCATCCCGGGCGAGGGGTCGGGCGCCGAGAAATTCCGTATGAGGATTGCCGACCTGGCAGTCCAGAAGGGCGAAGTTCCAGGCAGCGAGCTGCCCGCATAGGTGAACGAGGCCTACCTTTGAGGCATCGCGCACCCGGGAGAACATGGATTCCCCAAAAAAACAGCGCCCCAGGGCCACGCCATAGAGGCCTCCTGCGAGGGCCCCGTCTTTCCACACCTCCAGGCTATGAGCCAGGCCCGCATCATGGGCGGCGCCGTAAGCTGCCCGCATCTCCTCCGTTAGCCAGGTGCCGCCCCCATCCCGGCGGGGCGCGGCGCAGCCTGCGACCACCGCATCAAAGGCCTCATCCATGGTGCAGTGGAAACCCCCATGGCGCAGGGTTTTCCGCAGGCTTCGGCGGACCCTAAGGGCCGAGGGAAGGAGCACGGCCCGGGGATTCGGGCTCCACCAGAGCACCGGGGCATCCTCGTCGAACCAGGGAAAGATGCCGGCGCCATAGGCTCGACGGAGGGTAGGGACGTCGAGACTGCCGCCGGCGGCGAGGAGCCCATCGGGGCCCGCCTGGGCCGGCGGAGGAAAGGCCCGGGGGGCCTCGGGAAGCCAGGGGAGGCTCCGGGGCTGGGCCATGGGCCTAATCCCGTTGCGAGGCGCCTTCGGCGTCAAGGAAGCGCTCTGCGTCCAGCGCTGCCATGCAGCCAAAGCCTGCGGAGGTGATCGCCTGGCGATAGTGGCTATCGGCCACATCCCCGGCGGCAAAGACCCCGGGCACGCTGGTCGCCGTGGCCATGCCGTCTAAGCCGCTTTGGGTGACAAGATAGCCGCCACGCATGGTGAGCTGGCCGTCGAAAATCCCCGTATTGGGGGTGTGTCCGATGGCAATGAAGACCCCATCAACGTCGACACTCTCCAGCTCGCCCTCGGGACCCGCTAGGCGAAGGCCCGTGACGCCACTGTCGTTGCCGAGCACCTCATCAAGGGTGCGGTGCCAGTGGGGAATGACCTTACCTTCTTCCATGCGGGCGAAGAGCCGGTCCTGGAGAATCTTTTCCGCCCGTAGGCCTTCCCGCCGGTGCACGAGGTGTACCTCGGAAGCGAGGTTCGCCAGGTAGAGGGCTTCTTCCACGGCCGTGTTTCCGCCGCCAATGACGGCCACGGGCTTATTTCGGTAGAAGAATCCGTCGCAGGTCGCGCAGGCGGATACGCCCTTACCCTTGAAGGCCTCCTCCGAAGGCAGGCCCAGATAGCGCGCCGAGGCGCCGGTGGCGATGATGAGGGCGTCGCAGCTGTAGCCCTGGCTATCCCCGGTGAGGCGGAAGGGGCGCTCGCTGAAGTCCACAGCTGTGATGTGATCGAAGATCACCTCCGTGCCAAAGCGCTCCGCGTGGGCCTGCATGTCCATCATGAGACCGGGGCCCTGGAGGCCCTCGGGGCCGCCGGGCCAGTTATCCACGTCCGTGGTCGTGGTGAGCTGGCCTCCCGCCTCTAGGCCCGTCAGCACCGTCGGCTGAAGCCCCGCCCGGGCCGCATAGACGGCAGCGGTCCAGCCCGCCGGCCCGGAGCCAAGGATGATCAGTCGACGATGAAGCGCTTCGGTCACGGGGGGCTCCTTAGGGTCAAGGGGATGCAAAGGACAACGGCGCGGAGGATACCGCGAATCCGCCCCCGGGCGCAGGGGGGGCGCGTGCCCAGCCGGCCTTTCGTATACTGGGGCCTCGTTATTAAAGGAGCCGAGCGTGGCCCAACGACCCTCAGGGCGGGTGATCACCGCCGAGCCAGAGAAAGCGGGGCTTTTGACCTCCGCGCACCGAGGCCTTCGGGAGGCGGCGCTGATCTTCGCCCTCGCCGCGGGCGGGTGGTTTCTGCTTGCCCTCATGAGTTACGACGCCGCGGACCCGGGCTGGTCCCACAGCGCAACGGCGGAAGGCCTGCACAACCTCGCCGGGGTGACGGGGGCTTTCGCCGCGGATTTGCTCTTTTCCCTTTTTGGCTGGCTTGCGGGCCTGCTTCCCCTGACCTTTTTGGTGCTCGCGGTGCTTCAATTCCGAAGCCCCACGCTCATTCTTGCGGTGTCTCGGGCCGTCTTTGGGCTCCGGGCCCTAGGCTTTTTCGTCACCTTGATCGCCGGGAGCCTCCTGGGGGCGCTGCTGGCGAATGAGGGCTCCGTTCTGCCCAGCGGAGGCGGCGGCATTCTTGGGCGTTTCCTTCTTTTGCAGATGAGCAGCGCCCTGGGTACCCCGGGCCTCTCCCTGCTGGGCTCTGCGCTGTTTCTGCTGGGAATCACCCTGTTCACAGGCCTCTCCTGGTTCGTGCTGGTAGCGCGCCTTGGCGCCGCGGTGAGCGAAACCCTTCGCCGCACCCGGGCCTATGCGCAGCGGCGAATGGATGAGCTTCGCGATCGAAAGGCCGCCCAGGCTCAGGCAGCGGTGCGCCGAGCCCGCATTGACCAGGAAGTGGAGCGTCGGCAAAAGCGCCGCCCCGTGGAAATTGAGGCGCCGAAGGCAAAGATCGAACCGAGCCCCCGGGCCGAGAAGGAAAAGCAGCAAAAGCTTTTCTCCCTGCCCGTCAGCGGCGAGCTGCCGCCCCTGTCCCTCATGGACGAAACCGATCCCGCGGATCACCGCGCGCTGTCGGAGGAGGCGCTAAAGCGCATGGCCGATCGCCTGGAGCTGAAGCTTCGGGAGTTTGGCGTGGAAGCCGCGGTGGTGAAGGTCCATCCCGGCCCGGTGATCACGCGCTTTGAAATTGAGCCCGCGGCGGGGGTGAAGGTCTCCCGCATCTCGGGCCTCGCCAAGGATTTGGCCCGGGCCCTGGCGGTAATTAGCGTACGGGTGGTCGAGGTCATTCCCGGCAAATCCACCATGGGCATCGAGGTACCCAACGAGGACCGGGCCGTGGTCCGCCTGCGGGAAGTGCTGGCAAGCAGCGCCTACGAGCGCGCCCCGTCGAAGCTGTCCCTGTGCCTCGGGAAGGATATTTCGGGCCAGCCCATCGTGGCGGATCTGGCGCGCATGCCCCACCTGCTGGTGGCGGGCACCACGGGGTCGGGGAAGTCCGTAGGCGTCAACGCCATGCTGCTGTCCCTCTTGTACAAGGCGACGCCGGAGGAGGTCCGCCTGATCCTGGTGGATCCCAAGATGCTCGAGCTCTCCGTTTACGAGGGCATTCCCCATCTCCTGACCCCCGTGGTGACGGATATGAAGGATGCCGCGGCGGCGCTGCGCTGGTGCGTTGCAGAGATGGAGCGTCGCTACCGCCTTATGGCCGCCCTGGGCGTGCGCAACATGGCCGGCTTCAATCGCAAGGTGCAGGACGCAGAAAAGGCCGGGGAGCCCCTAAAGGACCCGCTCTGGAAAGCGCCGGAGGTGGTGCTCGAGGGGGACGTCCCCGAAGCCCCGGCGCTCGAAACGCTCCCGGCGATCGTCGTGGTGATCGACGAATTCGCCGACATGATGATGATCGTGGGCAAAAAGGTGGAGGAGCTTATCGCCCGCATCGCCCAGAAGGCCCGGGCCGCGGGGATTCACCTCCTTCTTGCGACCCAGCGACCCTCCGTGGACGTCATTACCGGCTTGATCAAGGCCAACATTCCCACCCGGATCAGCTTCCAGGTGTCCTCCAAGGTGGACTCCCGCACCATCCTCGATCAGGGCGGCGCAGAGCAGCTCCTGGGGCACGGGGACATGCTTTATCTTCCGCCGGGTACGGCGGTGCCGGAGCGGGTACACGGCGCTTTTGTGGGGGACGACGAAGTGCATCGCGTGGTTGCGGATTGGAAGCAGCGGGGGACGCCGAACTACCTTGAAGAGGTCCTCACGGTCACCGCTGATATCGACACCCTGGCCGCAAGCGGTGGCCAGACCACATCTGGAGATACGGAACAGGACGACCCCCTCTACGATGAGGCCTGCGCCTACGTCCTAGAAACCCGCCGGGCGTCCATTTCGTCCGTACAGCGCAAGCTGCGCATCGGCTACAACCGAGCGGCCCGGCTCATCGAAGCCATGGAGGCCGCGGGCGTGGTCAGCGCCATGGATGCGGCCGGGGGCAGGGAGGTACTGGCGCCCGGTCCCCAGGGGGATGGATGACGGGTAATGCCCCCCGGAGCGCCTCCAGGAGCACCCTCCGGAGCGTGCTTCTGGGCGCGCTTCTGGGCGCGCTGCTGGGCGCGCTGCTGGGCCTCGCAGCTTTGATCGCCCTGGCAGCCCCGCCCGCGGCTCCTGAGAGCCTAACGGAAGCCCCCCGGCCCTGGGCCTCGGGCCCAGCCGTAGAAGATCGCTTTCTTGATCGCCTGCGCACCCTTGAACCCCTCACGGGGCAGTTTGAGCAGCATGTGGAGGACGGTTACGGCCAGCGCTTCGACCAGCGAGCGGGGCGCTTTGCCCTGGCGCCGGGCCTGGGTTTGAAGTGGGTGACCGAATCCCCCTTTGAAGAACAGCTGGTGCTGAACGGCGAGGGCGCTTGGCTCTGGGACCCCGCCTTGCAACAGGCCTTTCGCCGTCCCCTTTTCGCCCTAGCCGGCACCCCGGCTACGCTTCTCGTGGGCCTTGGAGAGGCCTGGCTCGAGGATTACACCGTTGAAACCCAGGCCTCGGACGCCCTTGAGCGTTTTCGTTTGCAAAGGGATGCGGAGGCTGAACTTCGCCCCGGGGCACCGGTGCAACTGGAACTGGTCTGGATCGAAGGCACGCTGAGCCTCATCTCCGTAGAGGAGGGGACGGGCCAGCGCCTCGTTCTTCGCCTGCGAGCGCTAGCGCCCGCCGTTCTTGGCCCCGAGGCTTTCGCCTTCGACCCTCCAGAAGGCGCCGAGGTGATCGACGAAGGCGCGGCAGAGTGAACGATCTCTTCCCTGCGCCCGATGCGGGAGGCGCGCCCCTCGCTGCGCGCCTTAGGCCCCAGCGGCTCGAGGAGGTGGTGGGGCAGGATCACCTCCTGGGACCCGAGCGGCCTCTGCGCCGGGTGCTCGACCAGGGGCGGCTCCATTCCATGATTTTCTGGGGCCCACCGGGAGTGGGCAAAACCACGCTGGCCCGGCTCCTGGCTGAAGCCACGGGGGCGGAGCTATTGGCCCTCTCTGCGGTCATGGCCGGGGTGAAGGACGTACGCGCCGCCGTGGAGCAGGCCGCGCAGTTTCGCGCCCAGGGCCGGCGGACCGTGCTGTTTATTGATGAGGTCCACCGATTCAACAAGGCGCAGCAGGATGCCTTTTTGCCCTATGTAGAAGACGGCACGGTGATCTTTGTGGGGGCGACCACGGAGAACCCGTCCTTCGAGGTGCGCTCTGCGCTGCTCTCCCGGACCCGGGTCTACAAGCTTCGACCCTTCGACGCCCCGGCCTTCGATGCGCTTTTGGCCCGGGCTTTGCCGCACCTTGGCCATGGCGCGGTGACCGTCGAGGACGGCGCTCAGGCCGCCTTGGTACAGGTCGCTGACGGTGATGCGCGGCGCTATCTTAACCTGCTGGAAATCGCCTTTGATCTCTTGCCCTCGGGCGCGGAAAGCCTATCCCTCGAAACGGTCAAGGAGCTTCTCGAGGACAGTACGCGTCGTTTCGATAAGGGCGGGGATGCGTTTTACGACCAGATCTCAGCGCTCCACAAGGCGGTGCGAGGCTCATCTGCCGATGGTGCCCTGTACTGGCTGGCGCGCATGATCGACGGCGGCGCGGACCCCTTGTATATCGCTCGACGCCTCGTGCGCATGGCCAGTGAGGATATCGGCAACGCCGACCCTAAGGCCCTTTCCCTGACCCTGGAGGCTTGGCAGGTACAGGAACGGCTTGGGGCGCCGGAGGGCACGCTCGCGTTGGCTCAGGCCGTCGCCTACCTGGCTTTAGCTCCCAAGAGCGCTGCGGTTTACCAGGCCTTCAACACGGTCCTCGCGGACGTGCGGGAAACGGGCTCCCTGCCCGTGCCCCTGCATTTACGGAACGCCCCCACGGCGCTCATGAAGGCCGAGGGGCACGGGGCGGACTATCGCTATGCCCATGACTATGACGACGCCTTCGTTCCTGGGGAGCGCTATCTACCGGGCGCGCTGGCAGATCGCCGCTATTACGCCCCCTCGGACCGGGGCCTGGAGCAGCGCCTCGGCAAAAAGCTCGCTTATCTAGATGCGCAGAATGCCGCGAGTCCCTGGCAGCGGGGCCCGGAGGAGGAAGAGGGCGCGATCTAGGGCGCCGCTCCTGTACCATAGCGCCCTTTACTTGTTGATCGGACCGCGGAGACCCCATGCTCGATCCGAAACTCATTCGCAGTGATCTTGAGGCCGTGGTGGCGGCCCTGAGCCGTCGGGGCTATGTGGTGGATGAGGCGGCACTGTCCGAGCTTGAGGTGCAGCGCCGGAGCCTCCAGGCTGCGCTGGAGACGCTGCAGGCCGAGCGCAACAGCCGGTCCAAGGAAATCGGCGCCCTCATGAAGCAGGGCGATCAAGCCGCCGCGGAGGCTGCCAAGGCTGAGGTAGGGCGCCTGAAGGCCGAGCTTGAGTCCGTGGAAGCCCAGCACAGCGCCGTGGCCAAGGCCTTCGAGGCCCAGCTGCTGGCCATGCCGAACCTGCCTGCGGAGCCCGTTCCCGAGGGGAAAGAGGAAGCGGACAACGTCGAGCTTGAGCGCTGGGGTGCGCCGCGGGCCTTTTCCTTCACCCCAAAGGATCACGTTGACCTTGGCCAGGGCCTTGGGGGCATGGATTTTGAGGTGGCCACGCGCCTAACCGGGAGCCGCTTTGTGGTGCTCAAGGGGCCCCTGGCCCGGCTGCACCGGGCCCTTGCCCAGTTCATGCTTGATCTCCACA
Source organism: Gammaproteobacteria bacterium (assembly GCA_030433075.1). Taxonomy (GTDB): domain Bacteria; phylum Pseudomonadota; class Gammaproteobacteria; order Pseudomonadales; family Azotimanducaceae; genus Salivita. The sequence continues at coordinate 12,713 of JAUILI010000017.1, forward strand.
CCGAGGCCCACGGCTATGAGGAGGTCAACGTCCCTGTCCTCGTGAACAGCGATTCCATGCAGGGGACGGGGCAGCTGCCGAAATTCGCGGAAGACTCCTTCCAGCTGGCCGGGGAGAGCGCCTATTGGCTGGCCCCCACGGCCGAGGTGCCGGTGACTAATCTCGTGCGGGGCGAGCTTCTGGACGAAGAGTCCCTGCCTCGGGCCTACGTGGCCCATACGCTGTGCTTTCGCAGCGAAGCCGGCAGCTATGGCCGGGATACGCGGGGCATGATTCGCCAGCACCAGTTCGAGAAGGTGGAGCTGGTGCACATCACTCGGCCTGAGGATTCCTGGGCCACCTTCGACGCGCTCGTGGGCCATGCGGAGGCGGTGCTGCAAAAGCTGGCCTTGCCCTACCGTAAGGTGCTGCTCTGCGGCGGCGACCTCGGCTTTTCCTCCGCCCAAACCATCGACCTTGAGGTGTGGCTACCGGCGCAGGACTGCTACCGGGAAATCTCTTCCTGTTCGAACTTCCTAGACTTCCAGGCTCGGCGCATGGGCACGCGGTACAAGGCTGCGGGGGCGAAGCAGACCACCCTGGTGCATACGCTCAATGGCTCGGGGCTGGCCGTGGGTCGCACCCTGGTGGCGGTGCTGGAGAACTATCAAGAGGCCGACGGCAGCATCCGTGTTCCCGAAGCGCTTCAGCCCTATCTGGGCGGTCAAACGGTGCTGGCGCCCCAGGGTTAAAGGCAATGCGGGGGCTTCGCGAGCCCCGCATATTTCGCGACGGTTTTCGCCGGCGCGCCTCCGAAAAGCTTCATGAGGGCCATGCTGGACCCCAAGGCGGGCCCGAGCGCGGTCTTAACGGCCCGCACGAGCGCCCGGTTATTGGGCGCAATGCCATAGCGGTCGTAGAAATCCTGGACCAACGAAATCACCGCCCGGTGGTCTTCCGTCAGCGTTCGACCCTCCGCCGCAGCCAGCGCCCCAGCGATTTCCCGCGTCCAATCCGCTCGGTTTAGGAGAAAGCCTTCCGGATCCTGGGGCGGGAGCGCCGTCATGATGCGCCTAGGCCAAAAGGCTGGGGGTGAGGGTCACCACCCGATCCGCGCTGGCCGCGAGTTCCACGAAAGCGGCGTCATTGACCGTGGGCCAGGGGCTTTCCACGCCGCGGGCGGTGCAGTCCGCTGCGAGGGCAAAGCCTTTCACTCCCTCCGGAAGAGAAAGGGCAAGGTTGTACACCCCATCCTCAAGCAGCAGGAGCTGGTCGCCGGGCCGGAGCCACGCCTCAAGGCGCCGCGGTGGAGCGGGTAAGCGCAGGGGCAGCAAAAAGAGCGTCGAAGAGGCCATCAGTAGGTCAGTACCACATCGGCGGAGCGAAGCAGGGCCGTCACCGCTTCAGCGTCGAGAAGTGGGCCCGGCAGGGCAAGGGTGTCCGGCGCTAGGGACCGCTGGGCCAGGGCCTCAGCGGCCACAAAGCATCGCTCAACTTCGAAGGCCGGCAGGGCTTCTAACAGCTGGCTCAAGTTGCGCACCCCCAGCTCGTTACCCGCTTGTGATGGCAGCAATTGAAGGACGCCATCCCCGTCAAAAAGTAGGGTGACGGGCACGTCCAGCGCTGCCGCCGCCATGGCCGTATCAAGGGCTTCCGCCGCGCTGCTGCGCCCGTAGGGGGTGCCCTGGGAAATGATGAGCAGGGACTTCACGAGGCCACCCCAAAGGTGAGAATCCGATCGGCCGTCTGCATTTGGGCCAGGAACGTGGCCAGCCCCGCCAGTTCGAAGGGGGGCGCTAGGGTGGCCGCTTCAAACCCCGCGCGCGCAGCCTCAGGCACATCCACCAGGCCCCGACGCAGCGCCGAGGCGACGCACAGCTGAAGGGACAGGGTGCAGACTTCGGAAACCTTCGCCCACCGCGCTTGAAGATCACTTTCGTCCCGCGGCGGGCGTCGAAAACGCTGCGCTACCTGGACCCCATCGCCTTGAAAGAACACGCCCGCCAGGGTGTGCTCGGACGCAGCCACTGCCTCGGCAAAGCGCAGGGCGCTTATAGCACTGGGGCTATGGGCTGGGTCGGCTTGAACGAGGAGGGCGAAGCGCATTAGGAGCTAGAGGTAGGCTGGCGTAGCGGTAGGAGCGTTGGCCCTGGCTGAGCGTGCCCAGCCAGGGCCGAAGGGCTTACTCGTCGCCGCCGATGCCCGCGAAGGACAGGAGGGACAGGAACACGTTGTAGAGCATGACGTAGAGCGTCACCGTCGCGCTGATGTAGTTGCGCTCGCCGCCGTGGATGATGGCGCTGGTTTGGAACGCGATCATGAGGGAGCAGATGCCCAGGAACATAGCGGAAACGGTCATGGCCAGGGCGCTGATCTCCATGAAGAGATTCGCGATGGACGCCACGAAGGCGATGATCATGCCAATCATCAGAAAGCGACCCATGCCGCTGAGATCTTTCTTCGTCACCAGCGTATAGGCGCTCATGGCAAAGAAGATTGCCGCCGTGCCGCCGAGGGCCATCACAATGGGACCGGTGCCCCGGAACTGCAGGTAGGCGTTCAGAATGGGGCCAAGTGTAAGACCCATGAAGCCCGTCAGGGCGAAGGTCAGCACAATGCCCATGCTGCTGTTTTTGGTCTTCTCGATGCCCCAAAGCAGCCCGAAGTAGGGGAGAAGCATCCAGAGGCCCAGGTAGGGCACCTTAAGCGCCATGGACGCCACAGCCGTTACGGCGCTGAAGGCCACGGTCATGGCGAGCAGTGCGTAGGTATTCCGCAGAACCTTGAGGGCGCTGGGGTCTAGGGCCGTTGATTGACCGGTAGCCACGGCGCTCGCTTGGGCGATGCGGGAGTTCGGTCGGTGCTGATCCATGGTGATCCTCTTCATTTGCCAAAAGGGGTGGGCGCAACCGCGCTCCAAAGGCCTGTATACGGCGAAGCTAGGACCCTTGCAAGGGGAGAAAAGTTCCCTGCCAGGGGCGCCCGGGCTCACCTTTCCCTATACTAGGGGCTCCGGAGAGGTGGCTGAGCGGTTGAAAGCACCGGTCTTGAAAACCGGCGTGGGTTAATAGCCCACCGTGGGTTCGAATCCCACCCTCTCCGCCACGCTCAGGGTTAGGGGAGGAGCCCGATGGTTCGTAACGTACTTCAGCCCACCGGCGACCAGGTTCGCGCCTTCCGCGACCGGGCTACCGGGCAGCCCATTCAAATGCTCAACCTCCTGAAATTCCGCTCGATCGCAGCGTACGAAGGCTCACCTGAAGCCCCAGTCTCTGGCGTTGAAGCCTACCACCGCTACGCCGCCGGCTTTCGCCGCGTTATGGAGCCCAAGGGGTGCCGCGTAGTCTACTCCGGTGATGCCCGGGGGTTCCTGATTGGCGAGGGAGAGGGTACCTGGGACGCCGTCATGCTTATCGAGTATCCCTCTACCCAAGTCATGCTCGATATGTTCCGCGACCCCGATTATCAGGCGGTGCAAATTCATCGCGAGGCCGCGCTGGAAGGACAGCTTCTTATCGAATGCGGCCCAGGCTTCAAGGTCTAGCGATAGTTCGCCTCAGCGCTCCGCACCTTTTCCAGATAGCGCCGGGTTTCCGCATAGGGATGATGCCGCCGAAGACGCTCGTAGACTGCATCGCTGGCTAGGCGATTAATCTGTGCCACCGCGCGCTTCGGGTCTCGGTCAAAGGTCCGTAAAGCCGCGGAAACCCCTCCGTTGTAAGCGGCGATGGTGGCGAAGCTCCGGCTGTTGCCGTCCTTGATCTCATTCAGATAACGATCGTCGACCAAATGGAGGTAAGCGCCTCCGATATCGATATTGAACTCCGGGTTGAAGAGGGCTTCCTTCGTGGGTTCGCCAGGCTGCTTTTTGATCTGCTTGTAAACGTCCCGGCCTGCGGTAGCCGGCACAATCTGCATCAGTCCATAGGCCTTGGCCGGGCTAACGGCATAGGGGTTGAAGGCGCTTTCCACCTCGATCACTGCGTAGATCAGGGAAGGGCGGACGTCGTAGCGCCGGGCCGTGGCCAGGACCGCTTCCGCGTAGGCCTTTTCCCTGAGCTTTAGGTGATTGCTCACCAGGGCGACTTGTACCTGTCGCAGCGTGCGGCGCTCCCCGCTGGGAAGGGTGATGGTGCGGCTTGTCAGCTCCGAGGCCACCAGAGCTTCGGCAAAGCGCTCGGCGCGCCAGCGCCAGCGAAGGGCTTGTCCTTCCCCGTCGACGATCTGCCCTAAAAGAAAGGGTTCGGCGCCGAGGGTTGGGGCTGTATCGTCAAAAATCGCTTCGATGCGCAGGTCCTGGGGTGTGAGGACGGTCGTGACGATGGCCTCCCTTAGCTTATCCAGAGGGGCCTCCTGGGCTACCGTTTCCACCCGAAGCCAGCCTTCGTCGAAATCCACAATGGCCCGAGCCTCGTAGGCGTTGGTGTACTTCACATAGCGATGCTCTGACGCCACCTCTGGTTGCGCCTCCGGCCAGAGGGCACGGAGCAGGGTTTCTAGCGCTTGGACGAGCTCCGGAAGGTTTTGCAGCTCCGGAGGAAGCTGGGTACGAAGGGCTTCCTCCGCTGCAACTCGCGCGATGCGTTGCTCATTACCCGTGAGCACGGCTTCCACCAGGGCCCGGGATGGGGGGGTGGTGCAACTGCTGAGCGTGCCCATCAACAGCAGCACGAGGGCCAAACGCCCGAGGGATCCTACGCCGGTTTTCATCCATGAACTCCGCGGCGGCGGCGGCCAGAGGCCCCGTGAATTTTCCGAAGGTTAGTTTGCCCCTTCTCCGGAAGCGAGGCGCTGCGCCGCCGACCGATAGGGGCCCTTCGCCTCCACCAGGGGGCCCACCTTACCGAGGCCAAAGGGCGGCATGTTGGCATAGACCGATTCAAAGGCTCCGGCCTTGGAGAGGTAGGTTTCGTGCCAGATACCTACGGAACCATCGGTGCCCACGGCGTGATTGAAGGCCTGCCAGGCCGGCAGGTGCTCGGCTTCTCGTGCGCTGGCGTAGGCCATGAGCTGATCGAGGGAGCGCCAGTATTGCACCAGAATAAGCGTTCGGGAAAACCACATCTCGTGGCTCATGAAGCCCAGCGCAGGGTTTTGATAGAGCTCCCGCAACATGCGTGGCATGGCCCGAGCCACGGGTAGCCATTTATGGATGGCCCAGGGCTTGTTGAGCCGCATACCAATGAGGAAAAGGACGACGTCCCCCTCCACCGCAGCGGTCATGCGCGCAGCGTGGATCATTACGCACTCCTCCCTTATTGACCCGGCGTACCGGGGACCATGAGAGGCTAGCTTGTCTCTCCAGGGGAGGCCAGGGGCCGTGGTAGGCTTCGCCGTTGATCGATTTAATCGCTTAGGGAGGACTCCATGGATCCGGTAGATGTTGTCATCGTGGGCGCAGGTATCTCGGGCATTAGCGCAGCGGTGCACCTTCGCAAGCAGTGCCCGGAGCTCAAGGTGGTCATGCTCGAGGCGCGGGGGTCCGTAGGCGGCACCTGGGATCTATTCCGCTACCCTGGGGTTCGCTCCGATTCGGACATGCACACCCTAGGCTTTGCCTTTAAGCCCTGGACCGCTGCGAAGGCCATTGCTGATGGGCCCTCCATTCGCAGCTATCTGCACGAGACCATGGATGAATACGCCCTCGGCGGTTTGGTGCGCTTTCACCACAAGGTCCTCGGCGCCGACTGGGATAGCGGGGCCCAGCGTTGGGCGCTGCGGGTGGACACGCCCCAGGGCGAATCTGTGATCACGACCCAGTTTCTCTTTATGTGCGGCGGCTACTACCGCTACGACCAAGCCTATGAGGCGCCCATCCCCGGGCTTGAGACCTTTGCGGGGCAGCGGGTACATCCGCAGTTTTGGCCGGAAGATCTGGACTACGCGGGCAAGCGCGTGGCGGTCATCGGCAGCGGCGCTACAGCCATGACCCTTGTGCCCGCCATGGCGGAGCGGGGCGCCCAGGTGACCATGGTGCAACGCTCGCCCACCTACGTAGTGTCCCGACCCGCCCAGGACCGCCTCGCCAACGCGCTAAGGTCCTTCCTTCCCAATGCTTGGGCGTACGCCCTCACTCGCTGGAAGAACATCGCCTTCCAGCGCTTTTTCTATCAGCGCACGCGCACCAAGCCCGCGGATACGAAACGCCGCATGCTGGCCATGCTGAAGAAGGCCTTGCCCGCGGAGATGGTCGAAGCCCACTTCACGCCACGGTACAACCCCTGGGATGAGCGGGTGTGCCTCGTCCCCGATGGGGACCTCTTCAAGGCGCTTCGGTCTGGGAAAGCGAGCGTGGTGACCGGGGAGATCGAGACGGTGACCCCGGAGGGAATCCGGCTCAAGGACGGCACCTCGGTGGAGGCGGATATTTTGGTCACCGCTACGGGGCTAAAGCTTGCGGTTCTATCGGACATCGCCCTTAGCCGGGACGGAAACGCCATCGACCTTCCCGAGACCTATAGCTACAAGGGCATGATGTTTTCCGGGGTGCCCAATCTTGTGCAGACCTTCGGCTATATCAACGCCTCCTGGACGCTCCGCGCCGACCTCACCTCGGATTGCGTCGCACGCCTCCTGCGTCACATGAAGGACCGGGGCTTCGCCTCCGTGACCCCGACCCTTCGGCCCGAAGACGCGAACATGCCGGCCCGCCCCTGGATCGATGATTTCTCCCCAGGGTACATGCAGCGGGAGATGCACCGCTTCCCGAAGCAGGGCACGGGGCCCTGGCGCAATACGCAGGATTTCGCAACGGACAAGCGTCTGGCGGCCGAGCCTCTGGAGGGCGATGGGGTGCTGGCCTTTGAAACGCTGAAGGCTGGCGAAGCCGCCGTTCAAGCCGCGGCTTAGATGGATCGGCAGCCCACCCTTTCTGGCGAAGGGCTCGTTCTTCGCCCCCTTGAGGTGGCGGATCGGGCCGCGCTCTTTGAGGCGGCGAGCGATCCCTTGATCTGGGCGCAGCATCCCGCGAAGGACCGCTGGCAGCCCGAGCCCTTTGAAGCGTTTTTTGACGCCGCCCTAGCATCCCGTGGCGCACTGCTGATCCAAGACGGAGCAGGATTGGCCCTGGGGACTTCGCGTTATTACGACGACGACGGCTCGCGTTCCGTTGCCATTGGCTATACCTTTCTGCGTCGCAGCCATTGGGGCGGAGGCACAAACGCGCAGGTGAAGGCGCTCATGCTGGACCACGCCTTTAAAAGCGTTGAGGAGGTCCGCTTTCATGTGGGACGGGACAACCTTCGCTCCCAAAGGGCCCTGGCCAAGCTTGGGGTGGAATTGCTCACCTTGCCGGAGCCCGACCCTCGCTTCCCTCCGGAAACCTACTGCATCTTCCGCCTGCCCCGAGCGCGGTGGCGGGAAAGAGTGCTGTCTAAGAGAAAAGTCAATCGCGCCAAAACCCTTTTCCTCGGGCACACTCCTAAGCTGATCACATTAATGACGCCCCCACGGCGGAACCAACAAGGAGAGAACCATGGCGATTAAGACCCGCTTCACGGAAGCATTTGGTGTAGAGCACCCCATCGTTCAAGGCGGGATGCAGTGGGTGGGCTACGCAGAAATGGTGGCGCCCGTGGCCAATGCCGGGGGCCTGGGCTTTTTGACGGCGCTGACCCAACCGACGCCGGAAGATCTGGCCAAGGAAATCGCTCGCACCCGGGAAATGACCGACAAGCCCTTCGGCGTGAACCTGACGATCCTTCCGGCCATCAACCCGCCGCCCTATGCGGAATACCGGGACGCGATCATCCAGGGTGGGGTGAAGATCGTCGAAACGGCCGGCTATAAGCCCCAGGAACACGTGGATCACTTCAAGCAGCACGGCATCAAGGTCATCCATAAGTGCACCGCCGTGCGTCATGCTCTGTCCGCTGAGCGCATGGGCGTGGATGCGATCTCCATCGATGGCTTTGAGTGCGCTGGGCACCCCGGAGAGGACGACATTCCGGGGCTCATCCTCATCCCCGCGGCCGCCAATAAGGTGAAGATCCCCATGCTGGCGTCCGGTGGCTTTGCCGATGCCCGGGGCCTTGTGGCAGCCCTTGCCCTGGGCGCCGATGGGGTGAACATGGGGACGCGCTTCTGCGTCACCAAGGAAGCGCCCATCAACGAAGCCTTCAAGCAGCGCATGGTCGAGAACGACGAGCGGCAAACGAACCTGATCTTCCGCACCCTGCACAACACCGCGCGGGTGATGAAGAACGCCGTGAGCGACGAGGTGGTGGGCATCGAGCGGAAGGGCGGAGCAAAGTTCGAAGACATCCAGCATCTGGTCGCCGGGGCCCGGGGTCGGCAGGCCATGGCGGAAGGGGATACCGATGGCGGGATCTGGTCCGCAGGCATGGTGCAGGGCCTGATCAACGACATCCCTACGGTGAAGGAACTCATCGACGGCATCATCGCCGACGCGGAGAAGCTCATCAGCGAGCGGCTCCAGGGCGTCGTCGCCTAAGACCTTGACCCAGCGGGTCGTCATCGGTGCGGGGGTCGTAGGCCTCACTACGGCCCTCGCGCTGCAGCGCCCCGGGGTGACCGTCACCCTCATCGACCGCCTGCCGCCGGGCTCGGGAACGAGCAGCGGCAACGCGGGCATCATCGCCACCAGTTCGGTGCATCCAGAGGCCATGCCGGGGCTACTCGCCAGTCTCCCGGCCATGCTGCTGAGCCCCCAGGGCCCCGTGCGCCTTCGCCCGAGCTTTCTTATTCAGCAATTTCCCTGGCTGCTTCGCTTTCTCGCGCAAGCACGACCTCGACGCGCGGAGGCGGCGTCCGTGGCCACGAGCGCCCTCGCTAAGCCTGCTCTTCGCTTCTGGGATGGGCTGCTCCAGCAGGTGGGCCTGCCGTCCCCCTTCACGCGGAAGGGGCTGCTCTACGCCTACGGCTCTCCTCGCGGCTTTGCCGCAGCGCTCAAAGACAATGCCTACCGAGCGCGCCGGGGCATCCCCTTTGAGATCCTTGACGGCGATGCGGCCCGCGCCCTCGAGCCGGCCCTCGCGCCGAGCCTCGCCGGGGCGATTTACGCGCCGGAGGCAGCGCACCATCCCTGGCCCCAAACCCTGTCCGATCAGCTCTTTGAGCGCTTCAGGGCACGGGGCGGCCATTTTGTCCAGGGGACAGTAAGCGCCTTGGCTCGGGAAGGTAGGCAGGTGCGTGTGCATGGGCTCGGCGCTCAGCCCCTTGCGGACCAGCTATTCCTCTGTGCTGGCGCCTACAGCGCGACACTAGCGAAGCAGCTGGGCTGGGCCGTGCCCCTAGCCACGGAGCGGGGCTACCACATCCTGCATCCGGAGCCGGGCCTTGAGCTCACGCGAACGGTGCTGTTCCCCGAGCTCGGTTTTGCGGCGACGCCCATGGCGGAGGGGCTAAGGCTGGCCGGAACGGTAGAGCTGGCGTCCCTCGAGGCGCCGCCGGCCTGGGACCGGGCCGAGGTGTTGAGCCGTAATGCGCTGAAGATGCTCCCCGCCCTAAGGGGCCCGGGGGTCAAACCCTGGCTGGGCTTTAGGCCGAGCCTTCCCGATAGCCTGCCCGTACTTGGGGCGGCGCCCGACGCGCCCCAGGGGATCTTCTTTGCCTTCGGCCATGGGCATCTAGGGCTTACCCAGGCTGCGGTCTCCGCGGCCTGCCTCGCGGCCTTGGCGGAGGGGGAGGCGCCTCCCCTGAACCTTGCGCCGTACCGGATTGATCGCCCCTTCCCCCTGCTGTAAGCGCTGAGCGCTTTCCAGCACCTAGAGCGTCAACCCCAGCAGCAGGTAGGCCCCAAGGCTCAGGCCCGCCACCGCAAAGGCGTAGGGCAGCTGGGTCTTGACGTGGTCCATGTGGTCCGAGGCGGCGCCCGTGGACGCCAAAATTGAGGTATCGGAGAGGGGTGAGCAGTGATCCCCAAAAACCCCTCCACCGGCTACCGCTGCGAGGGTGGCGTAGACCAGGGGCCCGAGGGTCTCTCCAGAGAATCCCAGGGCTAGGGGGAGGGCCAGAGGAATCATGATGGCGTAGGTGCCCCAGGAGGTGCCCGTGGAAAAGGCCACGGCGCCGGTCAGGAGAAAGGCGAGGGCCGGGAGAAGGGCGGGGCTGAGCCAGCCTTCGGTCATCGCCAAAATGACCTCCGCCGTCTGCATGGCCTCGGACAGCGCGTTTAGGGCGTAGGCGAGGGCGAGGATAATCACCGCCGGCATGATGCCCTTCACCCCGGTAACGGCCGTGCGGGTGATTTCCTCAAGGGGAAAACCCTGGAGCCGCATGATCACCGCAGACACGACCACGGCCAGCAGGAACGCTTCCATGGGCTTTGCGCTACCCACGAGGGCCACCGCCGTAAGGGCAAAGCCGATCACCACCAGCACGGGAAAAAAGAAGTTCCAGAAGAGGCTCGTTTTTATCCCTTCATAGGGCTCGAGCCCTGTGAGTTCTTCCGCGAGCATGGGCTGGCTGCCCGGGCGCAGCACCTGCCCCGAGTCCTGAGCCCGGCGCTCGGCCTTCGCCATGGGCCCCCAGTCCGGGAAGATCCCCAGGGCAATGAGCGCGACTAGCAGCACGGCCATCCAGGCGTAGAGGTTGTAGGGCACGGAAGCAACGAACACCGCCATGGCATCGTCCGCCGTGCCAATGGGGCCCATGCCAATGGTGAGCCCTGCCACAAAGACGGCCCAGCCCGTGATGGGGACGAGAATGCTCACCGGCGCCGAGGTGGAGTCGCAGATATAGGCCAGCTTCTCTCGGCTGATGCGGTACTGATCGGACAGTTTGCGCATGGTGCTGCCAACGAAGAGGGGGCTGAAGTAATCGCTGAAGTACACGAAGGTGCCCATGAGCCAGGTCATGAGCTGCACCCGCCGGCGGGTCATGGCTTGCCGGCTGATAAAGGCGGAGAAGTTCTCGATGGCCCCGGTGCGCTGGAAGAACGCGATGAGCATGCCGATGAAGAACTCAAGGAGCATGACCCAGGAAAAGCCTTCGTTCCCCAGGGCCGTGACCAGCAGCTTGGGAAAGCCCGCAAGCCCAAGCCCCGCCACAAGCACCCCGGCCAGACAGGCTACGGCCAGGGCAAAGAGGGTGTTGCGCGTGAGAAAGGCCAACACGATCGCGGTGGAGGCGGGGACGAGGGCGAGGGCCCCAAGACCTTCGATGGGATCCATAGGCGTTCCTAGTTTTCCTGAGTCGCGGGAAGGGCGAAGGCCACGAGGAAGTCGCCTCCGCCGCCCCCGAAGCCGCCGAGGCGTGCATCGCCGCCCGCGGCAATAACCACAAAGCTTTGCCAGTCGCCGTTGGGTCGCTGTACCGAATAGGCCATGGGCGTGGCCAGCCCGGAGTAGGGCAGGGCGTGCTCCCAAAGCAGGGCGCCGCTCTCAGCATCGTAAGCACGGAAGCGCTCATCGGCGGAGGCGCCCAGGAAAAGGACGCCTCCAGCGGTCAGGAGGGGGCCTCCCTGCCCAATCATCCCCGTACCCAATTCGAGGGGCAGCCGCTTTGAGAGCGGATCCTGACCGTGGGGCTGGCGAAAGCGGGGGCGCTCCTCTGTCAGGTCGAAGCTAAGGACCTCGTTGAAGGGGCCGCCGGCGCAGGGCAGGGGCGCCATGGGAAACTCCCGGGCCATGAAGTGGGAGGTGCCGCGCTGCCAGGCAAGCTCCGCCCCTGGGGGCACCTCAAGCGCCGCCTTGAGTTCCGCCCAAGCCTCCGGCGGCGGCTGATAGGCGCCCCGGTCTAGCGCGTCGAGGTCGAAGGCCGGGTCCCAGCTGGCGAGCTGTGGCAGCGCCGCCGCCACCGTGGTACGAGGGATTAATTTGGTTCGGGACGCGAGGCTTTGAATGTGGAAAGCCAGGGTCTGGCGTTGGCTATCGGCGGCCAGCCCGCCCCAGTTGCTTGCCCCCGCATGGCTCGGAAAGCCGAGGGTCCACTCCGTGGTGATGGGACTGAAGATCGGCCCTTGCACCATCCCGTCCATGAGTTTTCCGCAACCAAGGGGCACCCGGGCTGGGTCGAAAGGCCGAGCGAAGCGATAAGCCGGCGGCGGAAAGGGCTGGGTGGGCGACAGGTAGGGAGCCAAGGGCCCACCCTGAGGGACGGGACGCTCCTCCACAGGCATTAAGGGCTCCCCCGTTTCCCGATGGAGCAGGTAAACAAAGCCCATCTTGCTGTTCTGAGCGAGGGCCGGAATTGCCTTACCCTCGCGGCGAAGGGTGAGGAGCACGGGCGCCGCCGGGGTGTCGAAATCCCAAAAATCCTGATGCACCAGCTGGAAGCGCCAACGGACGGCGCCCGTTTCGCCGTCTAGGGCCACCACCGAAGATCCGTAGTAGGACCGATCGGGGCCGTCATCACGAAAATAATCCGGGGCAGGATTTCCCGTGGGAAGGAAAATGAGCCCTCGGTCCGCATCCACCGTGAAGCCCGCCCAGACGTTGGGGGTTCCTAGAAGGTAGCCATCCTTACTGCGCCGCTCCGGCGCTTGCGGATAGTCCGGTGGCGCCAAATCGAAGGCCCAGCGCAGGACCCCGCTACGTACATCGAAGGCCCGCACCACGCCGGAGGGGGCATCGATGCGCATGTTGTCGGAGATGGCCGAACCCACCACCACCAGATCCTTCACCACGGCGGGGGCGGAGGTGACTTGCACCTCCTGGGGCCAGAGCCGATCCCCAATGCCATCAGCCAAATCCACCTGGCCACCGATGCCGAAATCAGCGCAGGGCGTCCCCGTGGCCAAATCGAGGGCGAAAAGCCGCGCATCGTTCGTCGCCATGAGCACCCGGGCTGCGCACGCGGTGGTCTCCGCCGGCGCCGTTTCCCAGGCCGCCACGGCGCGGCAGTTGGCCTGATTGGGGTAGGGGCCCGGCCCCACCTTAGGGTCAAAGCGCCAGAGCGTGGCCCCGGTCAGAGGATCGAGGGCGAGCACCTGATTGTGAGGCGTGCAGGCGAGGAGCCGACCCTGGGCCAATATCGGCGTGTTCTGAAAGACCGTGCCCGCATCCCCGGTGCGCACGGCCCAGGCGAGGGTTAGATCACCGACGGCTTCCGGGCTCAGGGCCTCAAGGGGGGCAAAGCGCGCGTTCTCCGGGCCGAGGGCATTGGGCCAGGGCGTGGTACGGCGCGGGGTTCCAGGGAGGTCCGACGCCGGCGCCTTGGCAAGGAAGGGCGCCAGCTCCGGTCCTTGGCACCCCAGCAGAAGGGTGCAGAGGATGCCCAGGAGCGCTCCGCGCCAAAGGCGACAACCGAGCTTTCCTACGCAATGTTCCATGCGGTTTCCCCCAATGGGCGCTGACGCTCCCCGGACCATAGCCGCTCCCCTGCGAAAGTGAAATAAAAGAGGACAGGACGGAAAGGACCCAGTAGCCTGAGGAGAGCTTGGGGAGGGAGCGCACGGTGAGCGATCAACCGCATCTAGGGTTTGGCACCCGCCTAGCCTACGGCTTCGGGGCCGTAGCCCAGGGGGCTAAGTCCAACGGTTTTAACTATCTTCTACTGTTCTTTTATAGCCAGGTGGTAGGGCTGCCCGCCCAGTGGGTGTCCTTTGCGATTCTCATTGCGCTCGTCTTCGACGCAGTCTCCGATCCGTTGGTGGGCTATTTCTCCGACAATCTCCGCTCCCCCTGGGGCCGGCGCCACCCCTTTATGTACGCGTCAGCGCTTCCCGTTTCCCTGGCCTACTACTTCCTCTGGGCACCTCCGGAGTGGTCTCAGGAAGCGCTCCTGGCCTATTTCCTGGTGCTGGCGATCTTTATTCGCACCACCATCACGCTCTATGACATTCCCTCCACGGCACTGGTGGCTGAGCTCACGGATGATTACGTCGAGCGCTCCCGGATTGTGGGCTACCGCTACTTCTTCGCCTGGTGGGGCGGGCTCACCATGGCCGTGCTGGCCTATCTGGTATTCCTTCCGGAGGCGAAAGGGGGGCTGCTTTACACCGAGGGCTGGCGCCACTATGGCCTGTCCGCGTCCATCATTATGTTCATCTCCATCATGGTCTCGAGCCTGGGTACGCACCGACACATTCCCTACCTGAAGGCACCGAGTGCGCAGCCCAACGATGAAGGCTTTAGTGTACGCCGCACGGCTCGCGAGCTTCGGGAAACGCTGGGGAATCCCTCCTTCCTCGTGCTCTTCGCCGCGGCGCTCTTTTCCGCCGTGGCCGCGGGGGTATCCACGACCCTGTCGATCTATTTCACTCGTCACATGTGGGGCTTCACCACGGAGCAGATCGGCTATCTCCAGTTTCCCTACTTCTTCTCGGCCCTAGTCGCGCTGTGGTTAGCGCCGAAGGTGACGCAAGCGCTAGGGAAGAAGCCCGCGGCCATCTCTATCACCGCGGTCGCGGTGGCCCTCGCGCCAGCGCTATTCATCCTGCGCATGCTTGGGCTGCTTCCCGTGAACGGCACGGAGGCGCTCTTTTGGATCGTGCTCACCCACGGGGGCATCGAGGTCGCCCTAATCATCACCTCCTCGATACTCGTGGGGGCCATGATTGCGGACGTGGTGGAGGACAGTGAGGTGCATACGGGACGCCGCTCCGAGGGCACCTTCTTTGCCGCGAACACCTTTGCGCAGAAGGCCGTGAATGGCCTCGGGGTATTGGTCGCAGGGCAGCTTCTGGCCTGGGTGGAGTTCCCCACGGGGGCCGCCCTCGGCAGCGTCAGCGAGGAAACCATCTTTGGCCTCGCTACTTTCTATATTCCCGTGGAGTGGGGCCTCTACGGATTCGCAATTGTCATGTTGGCCCTTTATCGTATTTCCCGCGCCGGGCATGAAGCGAACCTCAGTACGCTTCGGGCGCGCCGATCATCGGTCTCCGATGGGCAGATCGGAGAGCACACAGGAGCTTCCTCATGAGCACCCTCAGTCATCAAGAGATCTACAAGGACAGCGGCCGGGCAGCGGTGGAGCTCCCCCTTGGGGATGCCCTCGGCGCCCTCGGTGCCGGCGCCACCTTCCCCCTGATGGAAGATCCCCGGCAGACCAATCGAGCCTTACTCATCGGCATGTTTGTGCTGCGTCCCGCAGCGGAGGCCTGGGATGCCTCTCTCGAGCAGGCCGTACCCGAGGCCCTTCGGGCAGGGCAGCAGTGGTGCTTCAACGTGAAGGGCTTCGATGGCGGTTGGCTGATCGCCGCCGGCAATCCCCTCGACGCCTATCGCTTGGCCCTACAGTACGGCCTGTCCGACGCGGTCATCGTGGGAAGCAACACGGTGGTGACGGAAGGCGTTGATCACGGGGAAGAACAAGGCTACCTCTGGCAACCCTACGGCCCCGCCGCCTGGCCCCAGCTGGCCGCCCTTGACGGGGACATCGGCGATAAAATTGCCGCTCAGCGAGCGGCTTGGCAGGACATCGGAGTGCTGTCCTCCCGGCGCTACCCGGCGCAGATCGTGGTGACGCAAAGCGGAAAGC
Organism: Gammaproteobacteria bacterium; assembly: GCA_030433075.1. Taxonomy (GTDB): domain Bacteria; phylum Pseudomonadota; class Gammaproteobacteria; order Pseudomonadales; family Azotimanducaceae; genus Salivita. The sequence goes on from JAUILI010000017.1 coordinate 28,073, forward strand.
TGCGGGAAGGCGCCAAGGACATCTTCGAGGCGCGCATCTTCCATGCAACCCACCCCGATGGCAGCCCCGTGGAAAGCTACATCCTAACCAGTGAAGCCGGCGCCGAACGCCTTCGCGCTCGCGCCGCGGATCACGGCCTCGCCGACCGCATCGATGACATTTTGATCGCCACCTCTCCCGAGGGTGATCCGGAAACCCTCGCCATTGACACCGTGCCCGCCATTCTCCGGACTCGGCTGGATATCCGGATCGCGAACCACGATGGTGGCCGCACCGTGTTGTCCGAGTTCAGCGCCGCCGGGGTACTCCCGCAGATGAACCTCACGCTCATGCGCGGGGCTCCGGTGAAGGCCATTCTCGGGGAAAGTGATCGCGTACCGGACAGCGAACGAGCGGCGCTGCTAGAGAACTTTGAGGCCCGACGCCAGCTTTTCTTCTCCGGGGATCATCGCCTTCCGGAGGGTCTCATCCCCATGAGCGTGCTTCATGACGGGGGGGACGGAGTGGTGGTGTCCTTCGACGCGCGGGGACAGCGGGGCCTCTAGGGCCCCGCCAGTTAGCTACCAGCCCTGGAGCTCGGCAAGCTCCGCCCGAACACGCTGCGGATTGCCGAAGGCTTGGCGATTAAAGCCAATGCGCTTAAACCAGTAGTGCAGCCCCACCAAGTCCGTAAAGCCCATGCCGCCATGGACCTCCGTGGCGGTCTTGGCCACAAACTGACCCACATCACCGAGAAGGGCCTTCGCGTGGCCCGCAGTGGTGAGGGCTTCGTCCCGGATATGGTCCTGACAATGGGCCGCGTACCACACCAGGGCCGTGCAGGGCTCCAGCTCCGCAGCCATCTCCGCGCACATATGCTTTACGGCCTGAAAGGTCGCGATGGGGCGATTGAACTGCTCCCGCTCCCCGGCATAGGCCACGGCCTTGTCGAGCATGGCGCGACCGGCTCCCAGGCTATCGGCGGCGAGGATCACCCAGGCCACAGCCCGCAGCTCCGCCAGAACCGCGGGATCTTGGGTGAGGGGCGTGGCGGCGCAGTCCGTTAAGGTCAGGCGGCAGGAGCGACGGCTACGATCCACCGTTTCAAAGGCTTCCCGAGCGCAGCCCGAGGCGCTGGCCTCCACCCACCATAAAGCGCCATCGTTGCTCGCCACCAAATAGGCGTCAGCGGCATCGTCCAGGGCCAGGGTCACCGTGCCGCTTAGGTTTTCGCCAGCTGCGGTGACGCTATCGCGACTGCGCTGACCGCCTGCCTGGGGAAAGGCCACCCCTATGCGAAGGCCGCCTTCCACCACGGCGCCTAGGCGTTCTTGCCAGACGGGATCGTTGTTTAAGCCCGCCGCCGTGACGGCGCGGGGGAAGAGCACCGCCGTTCCCAGGAAGGGGGCAGGGGTCACGTGATAGCCCAGAGCCTCCGCAATTACCGCGGCATCCAGTACCCCTAGCCCAAGGCCTCCGGCCGCCTCAGGCACCAGCAGCCCGCCAAGGCCCAGTTCGCAGAGGGTGCTCCACAGAGCGTGATCATCGCCGCCGTCGGCATAAGCCCGGACCGCGTCCAGGGGCGCCTGGTCCGCGAGGAGCCGGCGCACCGTGGCATCGAGGAGCGTTTGATCTTCCGAAAGTCCGAATCGCATAACGCCCCCTTATTTCGCAAGCTTCGGTTCGCGCGGCATACCGAGGCCCCGCTCACTGATGATGTTCTTCTGAATTTGGGAGGTGCCCCCTCCAATGATCAGACCGAGGAAGTACATGTAGCTTGTTTGCCAGCTGCCCCCGTCCTGCTTATCGGGATTGTCGCCGTAGGCAAGGCCAAGCTCCCCGAGCACATCAATGGCAAAGCCTTCCAGCTCGTGGCGAAGCTCCGTCCCCTGAAGCTTCGTGATGAGGCTAGCCATGGGCGCGCGCTCGTCATTGACCTTATTGGACAGGAGGCGCATGTCGTGAAGACGCATCGCCAGCACCCGGCTTTGAAGCGAAGCCATCCGATCCCGGAAGAGGGGGTTATCGATCAGCCGCTGGCCATCGACCGTTTCCCGGCGCATCAGCTCTAACAGGGCGTTAAAGCGGGTCATGGTGGCGTTAGGATCGCCCAGGGAGCCGCGCTCGTGGCCGAGAATGGTGTTCGCCACCTTCCAGCCTTCCCCCCGCTGCCCCACGATCTGCCTCGTGGGCACGCGCACGTCGGTGAAGAAAACCTCGTTGAAGTTCGCTACCCCCGTCATGTCGACGAGGGGCCGCACCTCTATCCCCGGCGTCGTCATGGGAAAGAGGAGGAACGAGATCCCTTGGTGCTTCGGCGCCTCGGGCTCCGTACGCACGAGGCAAAAGATCCAATCCGCAAGGTGAGCCGTAGAAGTCCAGATTTTCTGACCATTCACCACGAAATCGTCCCCGTCCACCACGGCGCTCGTGCGGAGGGCGGCCAGATCGCTTCCCGCCCCGGGCTCCGAGTACCCCTGACACCAGAGCATTTCGCCCCGAATGGTCGGTGGAATGAAGGTGGTCTTCTGCGCTTCCGTACCCACCTCGAGCAGGGTGGGCACGAGCATGGAGATGCCCTGGCCCCCAAGCCCCGGGCTCACCCGAGCTGCGGCAAATTCCTCGGCAATGATTCGGCTTTCAAGGATATCGGGGGCAGCGCCATAGCCGCCGTAGGCCTTGGGAATGGTTCGGGCGGCGTAGCCGTTCTCTATCAGCAGACGCTGCCACGCCAAGACCTTCTCCGAACGAAGGCCTTCCCCCCGCGGCGCGTCCTTGCTGTGGCGGGCCAAAAAGCTCCGCACCTCCTCGCGAAACGCCTCGTAATGAGGCCCGTAGGACAGATCCATGCCACTCCCCCAAGTTCGTGATCGTCGCCTTGGAGCTTACCGAAGCCTCCCGGTGGTGGCCACGGGCGATGGAGGCCCTAGGGGATCGCGGCTTGGCTTTTCTCCAAGGCCTGGGCGAGATCGGCGGTGAGGTCCTCGGGGTTCTCAAGCCCCACGGCGACGCGCATGAGCCCCGGGGCGAGGCCCATGGCCCGAAGGCGTTCCGGCGGCTGTTCCTTCACGGCGCTGATCACCGGCGAATAGATCAGGCTTTCGTGGCCGCCCCAGGAGACGCCACGACCAAAGAGCTTAAGGCTGTCGAAGAAGGTCTTGATGGCGGGCAGGTGGTCCGTCTTAAGCGTAAAACTAAAGAGGCTCGAGAAACCCTGCATTTGCCGCTTGGCCAGGGCATGGTCCGGATGGCTGGGAAGGCCGGGATGCCGCACCTCCGCAATGGCCGGATGGGCCTCAAGAAAACGCCCCACCGCAAGGCCGTTGGCCTGATGCAGCGCCATGCGGGCGGGGAGGGTGCGGAGGCTCCGGAGCAAAAGCCAGGCCTCGAAGGGGGCCATCTTGCCTCCGAGGAGTTCTGCCTCCCGTGTTGCGATGGCGTCCACCAGTTCAGCCTTGCCCAGCACCACGCCGGCGACGAGGTCGCTGTGGCCGGACAGATATTTCGAAACGCTATGGAGCTCGAGGTCCACGCCCAGGGCGAGGGGCTTCTGGAACAGGGGCGTGGCCCAGGTGTTGTCGATGAGGACGCGGATGCCCCGGGGCTTTACCAGAGCGCATAGCGCCTCGATGTCCTGGAGCCCAAAGCGCGCAGAATTAGGGCTCTCGAGGTAAAGCACGCGGGTTTCCGGGCGGAGCGCCGCTTCCACCTCTGCGAGATCTCTCCCATCCACAAAGGTGGTTTGAATCCCCATCTTTTCCGGCAGGTAGGTGCCCATGAGATTGGCTGCGGGGCCATAGACGTTGTTCAGCGTGATCAGGTGATCCCCGGGCTGGAGACAGTGCAGGAGGGCCGCGCTGATGGCACCCATGCCGCTGGGAAAAAGGCGCGCCTTCTCTGCCCCGGCCAGCGCCGCGAGGTGGCGCTCCGCGGCCTGCACCGTGGGGTTCAGGATCCGGGAATAGGTGGGGGTGCCCGTGCGGTCCTCGAAGGCCGCATCGAGGGCGTCCCAGCTCTCAAAGGAAAAGGTACTGTTTTGGTAGAGCGGAGGAATCACCGCCCCATAGCGTTCGTCCCGGAAAGGTCCATCCTGAATGAGCTGGGTTTCGGGTTTCAGGCCATCGTTCACGAAGAGGCTTCCTTAGACGGGCCCGGGCGGTGAAGCACGCCCTGGCCAAAAAGGGCAAAAAGAATCGCGAAGGCGAAGTTAAAAAGGGATAGGAGCTGCCAGGGGGCGTAGGCGGAAACGGGCACACCCAGGGTCGCCACCATAAACAGGGCCGTGGCATGCCAGGGCACGAGGCTCTCGAGCATGGTCCCGGTGTCCTCGATGGAGCGGGACAGGAGCGGGCGGGGCACGCCAGCGCCATCGAAGCGCCGGGAAAAGGCATCGCCTACGATGAAGGACGTCGCGCTTTGATTCGACGTCATCGCGTTGGTCACCGCGGTGGCCCCCAGGGCCGAAAGCACCAGGGCCGAAGGCTTCTTAGCAAAGGCAAAGGCCCGATTCACGAGCCGGGGCATGGTGTCGAGAAGGTCAATGGCGCCGACGAAGAGGAACACCAGCATGGCGATGAAGATGGCTTCACTCATGGAATAGAGCCCGCCCCGTTCCAACAGTACCGCAATGCCTTCCGGGAGGGGGCCGGAGATCTCGCTAAAACTCAGACGATAACCGTTTTTGAGCGCCGCGGTGACCTGGGCAGCATCGAAGGGCTGAAGCAGAAGGGCAAGCCCCGTGGCCACCACAATGGACAGCAAAAGCAGGGGCAGGGTGGGGGCTCCGCGCCAGGCGCCGGCCAGCACAATCAGGGGTGGTAGGAGGAGGGCAGGGTGGAAGGTAAAGAGGCTGCCCAGGGCCGCGGCAAAGGCCTCCGGCGCGGCTAGATCTCCCGTCGGCGCCGGGGGGTACAGAAGACCAAGGGCCGTGTAGACCGCCAGGGCCAGGCCCGCAGCGGGAAGGGTGGTCCAGAGCATGGCCCGGATATGGCTGAACAGCGGGACTTCCGTAGCTATGGCCGCGATGTTCGTGGTGTCCGATAGGGGGGAGAGCTTGTCGCCAAAATAGGCACCCCCAATGATGGCACCGGCCAGCACGGCGGGATCGGCCCCCACGGAGAGCCCAATGCCCATGAGTACCACCCCGATGGTTCCCGCGGACCCCCAGGAAGTCCCTGTTAACAGGGAGAAGAGCACGGGAATGAGAAAGGCGAGGGGATAGATCCAGCTTGGGCTCACGAGGGTGACGCCCCAGGCCACCAGCATGGGGATGGTGCCCGAAATGATCCACGCGCCCACCAAAAGCCCAATAGCAAAGAGAATAAAGATCGCCGGGAGGGCCCGCCCTAAGCGATGGATAATAGCGCCCTGAATTTCGGTCCAGGAGAAGCCCAGCCAGAACAGCTCAGCCATGGCGAAGGCGGCGGAGAAGACGAAGATCGCCTCGAGGGCCAGGGGCGCCTCCCCAAAGGCCAGGGGGCGTAGCACAAGCCCGTAGAGCAGAAGGGTCAGGAGCACCCACGCCGGGGCCGTGGCCTGGAGAAAGCTAGGAGCGGGGCTGGAAGCAGCAGGCGTCGTCATGGAGCAAAGTTAGCACAGGGCGCTACACTGCGGGCTCAGCCAGGAGCGCACCTGTGGCGGACGCCTTCGACTATCAATCCTTCCTGAAAACCCTGACCCGCCGGCCCGGGGTGTATCGCATGCTCGACGAGGAGGGGGCAGTCCTTTATGTAGGCAAGGCCCGGGACCTCAAGGCTCGGGTCTCTAGCTACTTCCGGGGCCAGGGCCTGACCAGTAAAACCCTCGCCATGGTCCAGCGCATCGCCCGGGTAGAAACCACGGTCACGGGCAGCGAGATCGAAGCCCTGCTGCTCGAGCAGAGCCTGATCAAGGCCGAGCGCCCGCCCTTTAACATCCTGCTCCGGGACGATAAGTCCTATCCCATGATCGCCCTCACGGAGCACAGGGACTTTCCTCGCTTGCGCGTGTTTCGGGGCCGTCGAGAGGGGAAGGGGAAAACGCTCTTCGGGCCCTTTCCCTCGGCCGGGGCCGTGCGGGAAACGCTCACGGTCCTTCAGAAGCTGTTCCGCCTCCGCAGCTGCACGGACAGCAACTTCGCGAATCGCAGCCGGCCCTGCCTCCAGTACCAAATCGGGCGCTGTAGCGGCCCTTGCGTGGGGCTCATCGATGAGGAGAGCTATCAGGCCGATCTCCGCCATGCGCTCCTATTTCTCGAGGGACGTTCCGACGCGGTTACCGCCGAGCTTGAAGCGGCTATGGCGAGCGCTGCCGAGGCCCTGGCCTTCGAGGAAGCCGCCCGCCTTAGGGACCAGATCAGCAAGCTTCGGCGCATTCAGCAGCAGCAGCATGTGGTCACGGAAGGGGGGGATGCGGACGTTTTCTCCCTCCTCGAGGAGGGCGGGCTGACCTGCATCGTTCGCCTCGGGGTGCGCCGAGGCCAGGTACTGGCCACGGAGCACTGGTGGCCCGACAACGCCCTAGGGCTGGTACCGGAAGCCCTCTTCGGCGAATTCCTGGCCCAGTACTACTTTGGCGAGGAGGGATCAGGCACGGGGGATCGACCCCGGGAAGTGCTGACCTCCCACGCCCTCCCGGACGCGACGATCCTCGCCGAGGCTCTTTCCCAGGCCTTTACCTACCGGGTCCGCCTCTCCCACCAGGTTCGGGGCCAGCGCGCGAGCTGGCTGCGCTTGGCGGAGGTGAACGGCCAGGCTCAGCTGACCCAGCGCCTCGAGGCTCGGGGCCACGGCGCCGATCGCCTGGCTGCCCTCACGAAAGCCCTAGGGCGCAGCGCAGCGCCGGAGCGCATGGAGTGCTTTGATATTTCCCACACGGGCGGGGAGGGGACCGTCGCCTCCTGCGTGGTCTTTGAGGGCGGTCAGCCCAAGAAGAGCGACTATCGACGCTTTAATATCGAGGGCATTACCCCGGGAGACGACTATGCCGCCATGCATCAGGCGCTGGAGCGCCGTTACGCTCGGGTGAAGCGGGGGGAGGCCCCCGTGCCTGATTTGCTGATCATCGATGGCGGCCCGGGGCAGCTCACCCAGGCTCGGGAGGTCCTTGAAGCCCTTGAACTCACCAGCATCAACTTACTGGGGATTGCCAAGGGGGTCACTCGGAAGGCCGGGCTCGAACAGGTTATCGACGGGGCCACGGGGCGCGTCCTGCCCCTGGCCCCTTCCGACCGGGCCCTTCACCTGCTGCAGCATATTCGAGACGAGGCGCATCGCTTCGCCATCACGGGGCATCGGCAACGGCGGGGTAAGCAGCGCACCCAATCCTCCCTGGAGGGCATCGAAGGAATCGGACCGAAGCGCCGACGGGCGCTCCTCGCCCATTTTGGGGGCTTGAAGGGGGTGCGAAACGCCAGCGTAGACGATCTGCGCCGCGTGCCGGGCATCAATGCCGCCCTGGCCCAGAGCCTCTACCAAGCGCTGCACGGCGCCTAAGCGGGCCCCCGGGGCTGCCCCCGAAGGTGTGGGGGAGTACACTGGCGACACCGCAACACCGTAAGAGAGCCGCCATGAATTTGCCCAACCTCCTCACCCTCGTGAGGATTGCGCTCATTCCCGTGCTGGTCCTGCTGATCATGCTCCCTGGGGTCTGGACCTACGAGGCCAGCGCTGCGGTGTTTTTGCTGGCGAGCCTCACGGACTGGCTCGATGGCTATCTCGCACGGCGCCTAAAGCTGCAGACGACCCTCGGCGCCTTTCTGGATCCGGTGGCGGACAAGCTCATCGTCGTCACGGTGCTGGTCATGCTGACGGGGCGCTATGGCGATCTTTGGTTTTCCCTCGCTGCGGCGGTGATCGTCGGCCGGGAAATCATGATCTCTGCGCTGCGGGAGTGGATGGCAGAGATGCAACGCCGGGGCGTGGTGGCCGTGGCCTGGCTGGGCAAGGCAAAAACCACAGCGCAGATGATTGCGATCCTCGTGCTCCTGTACACCCCGGAAACCGCCACGGGCTGGCAACCGATGCTGGGCTTCGCGCTTCTGCTATTAGCGGCAGCGCTGACCCTGGCCTCCATGGTGAGCTACCTGCGGGCGGCCTGGCCCACGCTGCAGGAGGCCTTTGAGGCCGCCCGTCCTCCGCGCTAGCAGCGCGCAAGAAGGCTGGTAATTCAAGCGCGCTTCGGTATCATCTCGCCCCCTGAGGCCGGGTGGCAGAGTGGTCATGCAGCGGACTGCAAATCCGTCTACGCCGGTTCGATTCCGACCCCGGCCTCCATTTATTTCTCCCTGATTTCCCGTCTAGCCCCTTGGCCTTCCCAGGCCCAAGGCGGGTAAGCTCTGCGTGTAAAAACAGGCGCAAGGCCCGGGGAGGGGCAAACCACCATGAAGAACGTGATCCTTGGCGTGCTACTGGGCATGGGCCTGGCGGTTCTCGTTGCCATGCCCTTCCGCGGACCCCTGTCGATGCTCCTGGCACCAAAGGCAAGCCTTCCTCCCGCCGCCGCTGAGACGGAACTGAGCGGCAGTAAGGGCCCCGCCTGGGAGGCCGCCGTCGCCTTGGCCGCCCAGGACGACGGCGCAGAGCTCGCAGAGCTGGCTGAAAGCTTCGTGGCCACCAGCGCCGACCCCCTGATTCGCAATGGCGCGGGGGATGTGATCTATGACCTCACCAGCTACGATTTTCTTGCCGGTGCGGCCCCCGAATCGGTGAATCCGAGCCTCTGGCGCCATGCGCGGATTCTTACACAGCATGGGCTCTACCGCCTGAGCGACCGCATCTATCAGGTGCGGGGCTTTGATCTTTCCATTGTCACCTTTATCGATAGCGGCGACGGATGGATCGTGGTCGATCCCCTCACCGTGGTGGAGTCGGCGCAGAAGGCCAAGGCCCTGGTCGACGCCACCCTGGGGCCGCGCCCCATCCGAGCCCTAATCTATTCCCACTCCCACGCGGACCATTTTGGGGGTGCCCTCGGTATGGTCTCCCAGGACGCGGTGGACCGCGGGGAGGTCGCCGTGCTTGCGCCCGAGGGTTTTCTTCACCACGCCATTGCGGAAAACGTGATTGCGGGCCCGGCCATGGGGCGCCGCGCCCGCTTCCAGTTCGGCAATACGCTGACCCGGGGGCCGAAGGGGGAAGTGACCTCAGGCCTGGGGCCTGGCCTTCCCCCCGGGACCCTGAGCCTGCTGCCGCCCACGGAGGTGCTCACCCGCACGGGAGAAACGCGGCGCTTTGGGGACCTGACGCTGGAGTTCCAGCTCACCCCCGGGGCGGAAGCGCCGGCGGAGATGAATTTCTACATCCCCGAGCTTCGAACGCTGTTTGTGGCGGAGAACGCCAACCTAACCCTCCACAACCTTCTCCCCGCCCGGGGCGCCCTGGTGCGCGATGCCAAGGCCTGGGCCGACTATCTAACGGAAACGCTGCGCCGCTACGGGGATCGCTCTGATTTGCTCTTCGGCGCCCACGGCGTTCCGCGGCGGGGCGCCGCGGCCATCGAGGATTTTCTCAGCCATCACCGGGACGCTTACAAGTATCTCCACGATCAATCCGTGCGGCTCATGAATGCGGGGCTCACGGGCATCGAACTCGCTGAGGCCCTCGAGCTTCCACCACCGCTCGCCGAGCGCTGGTTTAACCGGGGCTACTACGGAACGCTCAATCACAACGCGAAGGCCGTGTATCAGCGCTACATGGGGTGGTACGACGGGAACCCGGCCAACCTTTGGCCCCTTCCGCCGGAAGCAGAAAGCCGACGGTGGATTGCGGCCCTTGGCGGGGCGGAGCCCGCCCTGGCCCAAGCGCGGGCAGCGGTGGAGGGAGAAGACTGGCGCTGGGCCGCAACCTTGCTCAATCGGATCATCTTCGCCGGGGAGGGCGGGGAGGAAGCGAAGGCCCTGCTAGCCTCCGTTTACGAACAGCTGGCCTTCCGCACGGAAGCGGGAACCTGGCGAAATATCTACCTGACCGGTGCCCAGGAGCTTCGAGACGGGGTGCGCCAGGGCGGCCTAAGCGTGGCCAATCAAGCCATTGTGGCCGCAACGCCGACGGCCATGCTTTTGGACTTTGTGGCCGTGCGCCTGAATCCTGAACCGGCCCTGGCGGCGCCCTTTGTGCTCAATCTTAAAATCCGGGATCGGGACGAAACTCACCGCATTGAAGTCCGAAATGGCGTATTGATTCATGAAGAAGGACAGGTGGCTCCGGACGCGCCGACCCTGTCCCTCAATTATCGAAGTTTGCTCATCGGCCTCTTCGGTCAGCTACCTGCGGCGGTGGTGCTGGCTCGGGACGATGTAGAGGCCTCAGAGGGGGCGGAAGCTCTGCTCGGGGCCTGGCTCGCCATGCTCGATCCCTTGAATCCTCTGTTTCCCATCGTCACCCCCTAGGGAGGCCTGTCATGCGCAAATACTGCCTACTGATCCTCGCCCTTTTCCTTCCGCTCCTGTCCTGGGCGGAGGAGGAAATGACCATCTACTCGGAGCTGACTTACTTGAGCGCAGCCCCGGGGGCGGAGGCCGCCCTGGAGGCTACCCTGCTGGAGAACGACGCGGTGGTGGCGCAGGCCCAAGCCAATGCTCGAGGGCTCTTTGCCTGGGCGCTCTACCGCGTCCTCTACCACGATGGTGCCTACAGCCACGTGGTGATTCGCCAGGCAATCCAGCGAGAAGGCCTGTCCCCCCTCGCCCAGGCAAGCGCAGCAGAAGCCCTCGGGGTCGATCTAGGCAGCCGGCTCCGGGGCCTAGCTCGAGAAGAGGGGCGCCTCGTGTATTCCCTCGAACAGTTTCATACCAATTTGTCCCTACGGGATCGTCCCTTTCTGACGGCCATCTTCCTCGCTAGCGACGATGACGGGGGAACCCGCGAGGTTCTCGAAAACCGCTTCGGACCGGCCCTGAAGACGCTGATCGCTGACGAGGCAGGCCCCGCGGCCTATTCCCAGTATCGGCGCCGCATGCCCAGCGCCGGCGGGGATCATGACCGGGTGCTGGTGCTCCAGTACCCGACCTTCAAGGCCCTGGGCTCGAGCGCCCCTGCGGAAGCGGCCTTTGCCGCCGCCGGGGACAGCCTGGAGGCTGCGGAGACTGCTTTGAGCGAGGTGGCCTCCGTGGTTCGTAGCGAACACTGGCAGCTCGTGCAGGTGGTGACGCGGCAGGCGGAGAATTGAGTCGCCGATCCCTCCTTATAAGAGGGCTACGGGGCTTAG
>JAUILI010000018.1 GCA_030433075.1 Gammaproteobacteria bacterium
TGCTCTTCACCCGGCCCCTAAAGCGGACGGAAAAAACCCGCTGGCTCGGCCTTCAGTTCCAGGGCCTGACCATGGAGGTAGATGGCAAGCCCCTAAGCCCCCGCTTCTTCCAGGTGCCCTTTGCGGTGGAGCTCGACAACGCCACCGGGGCCTGGCTCCAGACCCACTTCAATGGCCCTCTTAAGCTCGAGGACCAGGAGCAGGTGCTGGCCCTCTACGGCACGCTCCAGGGGCCCGACAGCACGCTCATTCCCCCCGAAGGCCTTACGCGCCTCGAACGGGACAGCATCGGCAGCGCGACCGTTCGCTATGACTCCCCAGCCCTGGGCACCATCACCCGACGAAAGCTGGCCTACGAAACGTTCCTGCCCGGAGAAGAGGGGCAGGCCCTGACGGAGCGGGTCGCGGTGGAGCAGGATGAAACCACCCTCACGGAGCTTTCCTGCGGCTTTCGAAGCGCCGAGGGGCGATCTTCTACGGAGGCCTTCTTCCGCGGCGGCATGACCGTCAAAACCCTTCAGCGCCTGGCCGTCGCCTGGGATCGCACGCTCGCCGCGCCGCCGGGGCTCCGCCTGGCGGTGCTTGGGGACGATCCGCTGGCCTGGCCTGCGGTGGAGCTGGCCTGGCTCTATCCGCCCCCGCCGAAAACGCCCCTGGCCGATGCTGCGCGTTTTTTGGCCGCCTTGAGCGCTCTTGATCAGGACCCAATCGACGACGAGGCCCTGAAAGCCCTCCTCTTCAACAATGACCGCTTCCTTGCGGCGCTCCAGGACCAATTCCGCGCCGGCGCCTTCTCCAAGGCCTTCCAAGAGAATCTTCTCCTGCGCATCGGGCAAACGGATGCGCCCCAGGCCCGGGCTCTGCTGGTGACCCTCGCTGCCGATGAAGCGCTCACGCCGGCGGCGCGCTTCGGGAGCCTCATGGCCCTTCGCTATACCCCCTCGAAGCTTGAACCGGAAAGCCTGGACGCCCTCATGGACTTCTCAAACCTGTCCAACCTCTCCGAGGATGGGCAGCAGCTCGCGGATAGTGCGCTCATGGTGCTCGGGGAGGTCGCGCGAAACACGGAGGATGGGGCCGTCACGAGCCGCCTCACCCAGGCGCTCAGCACGGCCGCCAGCGACCAGCGCCGCCTGATCGCCCTTAATGCCCTGGCCAATGCCGGGGACGACACCACCGTCCCCCTCCTTGGGGATTATCTAAGCGCCGGGAGCGCCACCGTGCGCGCCCGGGCTGCCGATGCCCTGGGCGGCATTCCCACGCCCCAGGCCCGCGCCCTTCTCCAAGGCCAGCTCCAGGATGGTAATCCGCCGGCGGTGCGGGCCGCGGCCTTAAAGGGCCTGGGAAAGCAAACCCTGGACGCGGGCGAAGTCGCTGCCCTCACCCGCTTTACGGCGCCCGAGGAGCCCCTCACGGTGCGCCGCTCCGCCATCGCGGCGCTGGCCGCCCAGAAGAAGGCCCACCCCGAAGTAGAAGGCACCCTGAAGGGCCTTCTCGTGCAAACCAGCGATCGGGAGTCCATGGAAATCATTATGCGGGCGCTCTATCAGCAGTAGACTCGGGATTACCCAACGAGGAGGCGCACCCCATGGACTATCGAACCCTCGGCCGAAGCGGCCTTAAAGTTTCCCCCCTCTGCCTCGGCTGCATGAGCTACGGCGAGGCCGGCGCGGGCACCCACGCCTGGACCCTCACGGAGGCAGACAGCCTGCCCTTCTTCCGCCAGGCTTTAGAGGCGGGCATCAACTTCTTCGATACGGCGAACGTCTATTCCGCGGGCAGCTCGGAGGAAATCACGGGGCGCGCCCTGCGCCGCCTCGCGCGACGAGACGAGATCGTCGTGGCCACCAAGGCCTTTGGGCCCTGGCGCCGGGCCCCCAACGCCCGGGGCCTGTCTCGCAAAGCCCTCTTCCAAGCCATGGACGACAGCCTTCAGCGCCTCGGCATGGATTACGTGGATCTCTACCAAATTCACCGCTTCGATACGGAAACGCCGGTGGAAGAAACCATGGAGGCGCTCCATGACTTGGTGAAAGCCGGGAAAACCCGCTACCTCGGCGCCTCCTCCATGGCGGCGTGGCAGTTCGCCAAAATGCAGCAAGTGGCAGAGCGTTATAGCTGGACGCGCTTTATTGCCATGCAACCCCAGGTCAACCTCATCTACCGGGAAGAAGAACGGGAGATGCTGCCCCTGTGCCAGGATCAGGGCGTCGGCGTAATCCCCTGGAGCCCCCTGGCCCGAGGCAAGCTCACCCGCCCCTGGGAAACCCAGACCCACCGATCGGAAAACGACCTCTTCGGCCAGCAGCTCTATAAGGCTATGGAAGCGAACGACCGCGCCATCGTGGAACGGGTACGGGAAGTGGCGGAGGCCCGAGGGGTTTCCATGGCGCAGATTTCGCTGGCCTGGCTGCTGCAGAAGCCCGGGATTACCGCCCCGATCATTGGGGCGACCAAGCCCGAGCAGCTGAGCGACGCCATCGCCGCGCTGGGCCTCAGCCTAAGCCCTGAGGAAGTGGGTGCGCTGGAAGCCCTCTACCAGCCCCACCCGGTGGTGGGGGTTTACGCGCCCCCGGCCCCGGATGGGAAAGTTAGCCTCACGGAAGAAGGGATGAGCGCCTAGGCCTCCAGGGTGGGCAAGCCCGCCCGCAGCTCGGCCTTGGCAATTTTCTCTAGGGTCGAGCGCGGTAGGCGCTCCACCGGAAACACGGAGCGCGGCACCTTGAAGTCCGCGAGATTCGTCTCGCAGTGCGCTTTAATCGCGGCCTCGAGCCCCGCCCCGGCGGCCTTTCCCGCCTCGCTGGGGATCACGAAAACCACCGGGACCTCATCGAGCATGGCGTGCTTCTGCCCCACCACGGCGCACTCCTCCGCCAGCCCCGTTTGCATGATCACCGATTCGATCTCCGAAGCCGCGACGTTCTCCGCCCCGACCTTCAGCATGTCCTTGTCCCGATCGGAGAAGTAAAGCCAACCGTTCTCATCGCTACGGACGATATCCCCCGTATCGAACCAGCCCTCGGCGTCGAAGGCCTTCTCGTTGGCCTCGTCATTCCGATAATAAGCTTTGAATAGCGATACCCCTCGCACGCCGCGGATGAACAGCACACCGCGCTCCCCGGGGCCGGCCAGGGACCCGTCGTCCCGACGGATCTGGATGTCGTATTCCGGAGCGACGCGCCCCAGGGTGCCATGGGGCCCGGGATGGTCCACATCGGTGACGATCCCGTGGGTGAGGGTTTCCGTCATGCCCCACCAGCCGATGGTCTCCACCCCAAAATGCGCGCCCACGGCGGGGAGGCTGGCGGGCCCGCCCCAGAACCGTTGGCCGTGGTCGGGCACGGGAAACTTCATGAGCGCCTTGTAAGCAAAGGGAATCATGGACATCCAGGTCACACCGTGACGCAAGCAGGTGTCCCAGAAGCGCGACGCGGAAAACTTCGGATGGATGACGAAGGTGCCCCCGGCCCAGAGCGTTGCAAGCATGGAATAGCCCTGGGCGTTGGTGTGGAACAGGGGCATGTAGATGAGGGTGACGTCATCCCGACGCAGGCGCATGTGCACGGCGGAGATCTTGCCGGCCCACAGCCCATTGGCATGGGTCCAGAGCACGGCCTTCGGCCGGGAGGTGGTCCCGGAGGTGAACTGAACACTCAGGTTGCGCTGGGGATCGACGGGAAGGGCCGGGGGTTCGGCCTCGCTCCGCAGGGCCGTGAAGGGCTCCGCGCCGAGGCTAGCGAGGTCTAGGGACGCCGGCGTCCCCGCATCATTATCCGTGATGAGGAGCCAGGGCAGGTCCGGGCAGGCCTCGCGCAGCAAAGCCCCAAAGGCCGGTTGCGTGATGGCCCCCACGGCCTCCGTGACCTCCTGAAAATAGCTGAGATCCCGGGCCACGCTTCGCGTATTGGTGGAGACGGCCACGGCACCCACGCAGGCGCAGGCCAGCCAGGCGATGACGAACTCGTAGCTGTTATCCAAATGGATGAGGATGAAATCCCCGGGCTTCACGCCCCGCTCCGCGAGCCCCGCAGCGTGGGCTCGGGCCTCCTGCAGCAGCGCCCGGTAGGTGAGGCTGCGCTCCGGTCCTTCGAAGGGCGCCCAAACCATGGCCACCTTGTCCGGGGCGCGCTCGGCCCACTGGGTCAGAAGCCAGGGAACATCCTGGCCGTGAAAACTGTCCGCCTTTGCCTGATCAATCGCCTGCTTGAGCACCGCACCCCTCCCCTGGTCAGTTAATGCAAACAGTTTAGCGCGACGAGGGGCTAGAGCGGGCGTTCCATCATGATGTTGCAACGGTCATAGGCGGCGTGCTCGATCGGCACTTCCTGAAAGCCCAGCCGGGCGTACAGGCCCATGGCAGGCTTCAGCACCGTGTTGCTCTCCAGAAACAGCATCTGCCCGCCTCGCGCCTGGGCCTCTGCGATGATCGCTTCGCCGAGGGCCGCGCCGAGGCCCAGCCCCTGCGCACTGGGGTCGACCGCCATCTTGGCTAGCTCGAAGCGCCCGCCCCCGTGGTGCATGAGGGCGCAGCAGCCCTTCACTTCCCCCTCAACTTCGGCCATGAAGATCGCCCCGCCCGGGGCCAGGATCTTTTCCTCGGGATTCCCCAGGCTCGCCCAGTCCCCGGCCTCCGGGGTCCAGTGCTGGCGAATCCAGGCAAGGTTTAAATCGCGAAAGGCTACCCCGTCGCCATCGCGAAAGGGTCGAATCAAGGTGTGTGGTGTTGACATGGCAGCTCCCATCCGTGGGAGCGTTATAGCGCAGGCGCCGGGCGGCGCCCAGGGGGGCTTCTTGCAGGACCTAGGCGTTGTCCTCGAAGAGGATGCCGCGGAGCACTTCGATGTTGCGCGCGGCGCGCAGCACGTCCTCATGAGGAAGCTGACGAACCACATCCCCAGAATTCTTATCAATCACCCTAACGATGTTCCGCTTCGCCACCTCGTCTACGGCGAACTCTAGGGATCGGCTTGAATCCTTCATGCGGGCGTTGAGCATCTCCACCGCCGCCTTCACGGCGTCGATCATCTCCGTGGGCGACACTTCGGGCTTTTCCACCGCAGCCACGGGCCGCGCCTCCGCTGGGGCGGGCCGCGCCAGCTCCGCTACCCGCGCCGAGCCCAGCGCCTTTACGCTGTCTTCCGCTGCCATGTCGACACTCTCCTCTACACGCCCCGGCGCACAGGCAGGGCCTCTGTGTCAGTTATTCGACAGCAAAGCACAGCGCTTTAAAAGTTTTTGAAGATTTTTCCCCGGCGCAGTTTTTTTACTATTTTTTCATGGCCTTAGCCGTCACTTCTGATTCGGAGAGAAAGGCAAGGTGTCGAAGGTCGAGGTCAAGCTATCGGAAAGCCCATTCATTTGCTCGATTAAGGTCTCCATGGCGATGAATTGGGAGAGGTAGCGGTCATAGACCCGAGTCATACGGTCCTCAAGGTCTAGTAGGGCCTCTTCCTGATCGGCGATGCGCTCCTGAAGCCGGCTGGTCGCCCCCAGCAGCGGGCCTCGGCTCTTCAGCAGCTCATCGAGGCTTTTAAGCGCCTCCCCAGCCAGTCCCGCAGGATCGCTGCTAAAGAGCGATTGGTCATTCGTGTCCGCCGTGAGCAGGGTCGATAGATCCCCAAGGCCTGCCCTCACCCGCTGGCTAAAGACCGCCTCATCAATAACCAACTGGCCCGTACGGTCCGTCTCGATCCCGAAGTCCAGGAGCCGGCTGTAGCCACCGGAGGGGGTATTGCTCTCGTCACTGACCATGCTGCGAAGGGTCCGCTGAACCATGCCAATAACGCTGTCCCCCTGGAGCACCCCAGCATCGTCTCCGGCACCATCCGGGTCCACGAGGTCAGAAAGCACGCTTTCCGCGGCGTTGTAGGCGTCCACCAGCTCCCGAAGCGCGGCCTCGGCCACGATGCTGGTGGAATCGAGACTAAAGCTCTGATCCGAGGCCACTGCCTGGAGCGACAGCGTTACCCCGGGAAGGACGTCGGAGACCTCGTTCGTCGAACGCAGGTAGGTCAAGCCATTGAGCACAAAGCTTGCGTCCCCTGCGGCGCTGTCCTGGGTGGCAAAATCGAAACCCGCCACGTCCGTGGTGATCGTGAAAGCGCCTTCGGCACCGGAGGTTCCGGATACAACGATACGAAGGCCGTCAGAGGCAGCGCCCGTATCCACAATTCGAGCCGAGAGGCCAAGATCGGCATCGTTAATCGCTGCCACAATTCCCGCGGGAGTATCGGTGGCCACAGCCAGCGTTTGGGTTTGCGGCGATGCGGCCCCCAGGGTGACCGTTAGGTTCAGTCCCGCCCCGCCCGTAAGCGCTGCCGACGCATCGGAGAAGCCCGTGGAGCTGCGGGACTCGGCACTCGCAAGCCGCGTAATGCTCATGGCGTACTGCCCCGCCTCGGCCCCAGCGCCCGCATCCACGGAAACCGCCGTGCTGCTGTTCCTCAGCACCACCGCGCTGAGATCGTCAGCATCATTTAAGTTTTGGAACGCTGAACGCACGCCTTCAAGGGCAGCGGAGACCTGCCCGTAGGCAGAGATGGTGGCTTCCGTCGAACTGATGCGGGAATTGATCTGCTCCGCTTGGGGCGCCCGCTTGGCCTCCACCAGGGCGTCCACGATGGCCTTGGTATCGAGGCCGGAGCCGGCGCCCAGGGCGCTTAGCAGTTCGATGGCCATGGCCTACTCCCTAGCGGAGGAAATTGAAGAGGCTTTGCCCGGCGATGCGCGCAAAGCTGCTTTGCGCCGCCTCCAGAGCCAGCTGATCTGCCCGCAGCTTGGTAATGGCTTCGGCAAAATCGAGATCGCGCAGATCAGAGATGAGGGCGTCCGTTTGAAGCCGCTCCTCCGAGAGGATCTCCCGCTGCTGATTCACGGCCGAAAGATCCGTACCCACCCGCGCGAGGGCGAGGGACGAGCCCTCCAGCATGCTATCGAGCTGAGGCAGGGTCGTCGCACTCACATCGCCCCCGGTTTCGAGGGTTTCCGCGAAGCGGTCGATGGCGCTGAAGAAGCTTTCCCGCGTGCCCTCCGCGGCGCCGGGAACGGCCACGGGAGTGAAAAAGTCCGTGCCCGGGCGCGCCAGAAGCAAGGAACGGCTTTCCCCCACGGGGACGGCAATGCGCGTGCTGTCGCCTAGGTAGCTGACAGCACCATCCTCTCCGCGCGCGAAGGCAGCGCCCCGGGTGGCTGCCCCGGCGAAGATGGCGTTGCCCTCCGCGTCCCGGGTATTGGCCAGGGACAGAAGCTCCTCCCCAAGGGCCCGTACTTCAAGGGCAAAGACCTTCTTGTCCGAGTCGCTGTAGGTGTCGTTTGCCGCCTGAATGCCAAGTTCCTTAAGGCGAATCAGCACGTCAGAAACGGACCGGAGGGCGCTCTCCTGAAGGTCGGCCCGGGCCTCGGCACGGTCGAGAAGGTTAAGGCGCACGTCCTGGTTCGACCGAAGCGCATCCAGCCGAAGAAGCGCCGTGGCGTCCTTCGGAGCCTCCCGGGGCGCCAAAAAGGCTTCCCCGCTGCTGATCCGCGCCTGCTGCTGAGCAAGCTCACCGGTGAGCTTACCCATCTGCCCGGCGGCGCGATCAAATTGCAGTACGGTAGAAATCTTCATAGCGACCTCAAATGGCCAAGACGGCGTCGAATAGGTCCTGGGACGTCTGAATAATCTTTGCGGCGGCCTGGTAGGCCTGCTGATAACGAATCAGGTCCGCCGCCTCTTCATCGAGACTCACCCCGGACACCCGATCCTTGGCTTCCTCGGCCTGAGCCTTCACCACCTCCAACGCTTGCTCCCCGATGACCGCTTGCCGCGACAGGGTCCCGAGACGACTCGCTAAGCTGGCGTAGTAATCCCCGGCACTCTTGCTGCCTAAGGCCTCAATGCCATTGCTCGCCAGGGCCGCCAGGCGCTGCACATTCCGGTTGTCGTCAACGCCAAGGGCGTTGTCCTCGAGAAAGAACACGTCGCCTTCCCCCGGCTGCCCTTGAAAGGCGAGCACGGCCCCGCCGTAGCGGATCGATGCGCCAGGGAGGTAGCTCCCTCGGGCGAGTTCGGTGCCAGAGGACAGCTCTTCAATCACATAGCTCGCCCCGCCGCTTTCAAAACGAACCGCGAGCGCCTCCTCCCGGAGGCTCGCCAGCGCGTCGAAGGCCGGCGCTTCATAGCGCGCAGCCACGGACACGGTCTCTGCGCCACTGAGCGATACCAGCAGATCGTCCCGCTGCACGCCGCCAATACGCACCCGGGTATCAAGACCCAAGGCACTAAACGTGGCCGGAGTGCCCTGCGCGCTCAGCGTCAGCGCAAAGGCTGCGGGGCCGGACAGGGTGAGCTGACCGCCATAGGCGCCCGTAGGCGTACCTAAAATATTGTCGTCAGAAGCGAGGGGGGCTTGAGCGCCAATGAGGATCGACTCGCCCTCCCGCCCTTCCGCATTTCGGAGAATCAACTCACCGGAAAGGCCAGCCCGGGCGATCACGCCCGTAGCCCCGGTCTGATCGTTCACCGCCCCGACCAGTTCGGAAAGGTTGGTGACGGAGGTGGATCCGGACGCATTCACGATGGTGACGCCGTTCAGCGTCAGCCCTGCGTGATCAGAGAAATCGAGGGTACTGAAGCTCAGGGACGTATCTGCCGTTGCCGTGATACCCGCTGCGGTCAGCGCGTCCTGTCCTGCCAGCCAAGCGGCGACGGACGCCGCCGAGGCGACCCCCTGCGCATCGTCGGCGATGGCACCGGTGAGGGCCACGCCATTTAGGCTGAGGGCCCCACCCTCCAAAGCACCGCGCACCGCGGCGCTGATGCCACCGGTAGCGTCAACGGAGAAAGCCCGATCCCCGGTCAGGGACGCGACCCCCTCAAGGTCGAGGTCGGCAAAGGCCCCGCGGCTCACGGTGAGGTCTCGATAGGCCTCCTCAGCCGCGAGCGCTCCATAGCTCGCCCGGGGCGTAAATCCCTGCTCTCCGGTGATCAGACTGTCTTGCTCCGCGGCGCTTAGCGCCGGGCCCGATAGGAGGATGCCCTCCCGGGTAAACACGCGAAGGTCCGTGGCGTCGTCGGTCGCGCCCGACAGCACGAGCTCCGTCCCCTCACTGCCCGCGGGGACAGCGAACAGGGTGCCATCGAGGCTGGAGAACGCCCGACCGCTGGCGGGAGCCGGATTATTCACGAGCACCGTCGACAGCGCGCCCGGACCGGAGCTGGCGCCGGGCAAGGGGGAAAAGGACATCGTGCCCTGAGCGCCAGAGCTATTGAGCTCGCCGCTGCGCAGCCGGAGCGGATCGGCCCCGGCGAGATGCTCCGCGCGAGCGAGGGCCAAGACCACCTCCCCCGCTCCGCCGCGGCGTCCCTCCACCTTGAGGGTCTCGGCACCGCTGGGGGTCCCGCTGACGCGCAGCACCGTGCCGTCGAGGGTAATCAACCCGGCGTCATCGGCAGGGACCACCCGTTCGCCTTCCCCCGGGGCGCCGGGAATATGCGCCGCCCAGCGATTGCTTAGGGGGTTGAAGCGTAGTTCGAAGCTCCCGACGACAGCAGCATCGCCCCCGGCAAGGGAGGTCTCTAGGGAGAACCCCCGCTCCGCATCCAGGCCAGCGAGGCGGTAGTCCGGCTTCAGGGCGAAGAGGTCCCTCCCCGTTGCCCCATCAAGCCCCATGCCCGCACGGTGCAGGCGATTCACCTCGTCCACTAGGCCCTGAGCGAGGCTATCGAGCGTGCTTCGCGTGGGCTCCAGAACCTGCTCCCGGAAGGTCACCAACCCTCCAAGGGCCCCGCCGCCAACCCCCGAAAGCACCATGCGCCCCTGGGAGGGCTGGGCAGGCTCCAGGAAGAAGGCCATGCGATCTTCGGCGAGGGGGTCAAACTGCACCCCAAAGGTCCGCACTTCGCCCCCCGCGATCAGGGCCCCGGCACCAGCGCTGGCCCCCAGGCGCACCGTCACCACGCCGCTGGGCGCTTCCGTGACATCCAAGCGGACCTTCTCCGCGAGCTCCCGCAGCAGCCGATCGCGCTCATCGAGAAGCCCCGGGGCCTGCTTACTCAGGGCATCCTTCCGCCCGAGCTTGAGATTCACCCCCCCAAGCTCCACGGCCAGCGCATTAATTTCGCTGACAGTATTGGAAAGGTCCGTCTCCGAAGCCTCCCCCTGGCTGGTCAAAAAGGTGTCCAGGGCGCCAAAGCGATCCGCCAGGAGGGCAGCATCACTCAGGGCAATCTCCCGAAGGGCCAGGGAGCTTGCGTCGGCTCCGAGGCCCCCCAGGGCACTGAAGAAGTTATCGAGGGCGCCGCTTAGAGCGCTGTCCTTCGACGCGAAGCGGTCCAGAATTCGACCCGTATACTCGACCAAGGGCTTCTGCGCCGCTAGATCGCTCGTACTCACTCGAAGCTGGTTTTCGACGAAGCCATCAAACTGCCGCTCCACCGCCACCACCCGGGCGCCGGTGCCGAGGAAGGCGGTCCCAGCCTGTACCGGCTGGTTTTGGTTAATCGCTAGCGTTTGCCGGGAGTAACCGTCGCTGTTGACGTTCGCAATGTTGTTCGAAACGGTCGCCAGGGCCTGCTTATAGACCCCAATGGCGCTACTGCCTAGGGAAAGGAGATCACTCACGGCGCCCTCCGCCCTGAAAGAGGATAGGCCACCGGCTCGCGCTGGGGTAACGCCTTGGGCGCCTGCGTTGGCTTGAGAAGCTTAGGCTCAAAACCCGGATGAAGGGAAAGGGCGTCCTCCGTGCTTCGGGGCACGTAGCGCGCGCTGGGATCGAGCTGTTGGGTGAGCACCTGAGAGAGGCCAATACCGCCTCGCCGCGCCATCACCGTCGCCAGCTCCCGGTCGTACATGGCCTCGTAGGTTTCCATGCTTTGGGAATTGAAGAGATCACTCTTCATCACCGTGGCCCGCATGGACTTCATAACCATTTGGAGAAACATCGCTTCGAACTGCTGCGCCGTTTCCTGAAGCGCTGCCCCCTGATCGCGCTGAGCCTTCGCCCGAAGCGCGCCATAGGCCCCAAAGTCCAGGGAGGACCGGGCTACGGAGAGATCGGGGGCGCCGCTCATCAGATCACCACCAGCTCGGCACGAAGGCTCCCGGAGCTCTTCAGGGCTTCAAGAATGGCGATCAGGGACGAGGGCTTGGCGCCTACGGTGTTTACCGCATCCACAATGTCTCGAAGCTCAACCCCGGGCTCGAAGAGGAACATAGGAACCGTGGGTTCCTCGACTTCAATATCGGCGTTTTGGATCACCGCGGTATCGCCGCCGCCAAAGGCATTGGGCTGGCTAACCTGATTCACCGCCGAGATACGCACGGAAATGGAGCCATGGTTCACCGCGGCCGCGGTCACCCGAACATTTCGGGAGATAACAACCGTCCCGGTCCGAGAGTTCACCACCACGCGCGCCGGCCCCTCCGCCGGAGTGACCGCCAAATCGCCAACCATCCCCATGAAGCTCACGCGCTGATCGAGATCCCGGGGGGCGCGCACGGCAATGGACGCGCCGTCGATGGCCCGGGCCGTGCCCTCGCCAAACTCTCGATTAATGCCGTCCACAATCGCAGCCGCCGTTGCGAAGTCCGGCGACCCGACGTTCAGCACGATGTTATCGGCGTAGCCAAAGGGAGTTTCCACGGCGCGCTCCACCAGCGCCCCGCCGGGAATGCGGCCCGCCGTCGGCACGCCGATGGAAACCGAGGAACCCGCGGCTTCGGCGCCAATCCCGGTCACCGTGAGCGGTCCCTGGGCCAGGGCATAAACCTCGCCATCGACCCCAAAGAGCCGGGTCATCACGAGATTGCCACCCCGGAGGCTCTCGGCCTTACCAATGGTGGAAACGTTGACGTCGAGGCGCTGACCGGGCTTCGCAAAGGGGGGAAGTTCTGCCGTGACCAGCACTGCGGCGGCGTTCGCCACATCGAGCTGCCGGGGCTGCTGCTGGCTGATATCAAAATCGGAGCGGCGTCCTTCCGTGGCCAGGGAGGCCCCCAAGCGATCCAGGAGGGACTTCATGGTCTGCGCCGTGAAGTCGATGTCGGCGCCGTCCCCGGTCCCCTGCAGGCCCACCACGAGGCCGTAGCCCACCAGCTGGTTGCTCCGCACGCCAGCAACGGAGGTCAGATCCTTAATGCGATCGGCCCAGCTGGAGGCGCTTAGCAGGGCAAGGAACAGAAACGCTAGGGTTCGCATCATGTCCTCCTAGAACGGCCAAGCCGCATTGAAGAAACGGGTGCCCCAGCCCGGCCGGGCCGCCCGAGCAAGATCACCCCGCCCTTCGTAGCGGATCTGGGCATTCGCCAGGCGGTAGGACAGCACCGTGTTCATCTGAGAGATATCCCGGGGACGGATCACGCCCCGGACCCGAACCCGCTCGCTCCCTTCCGTCAGGGCGAGGATCTTCTCGCCCTGCACCACCATATTTCCGTTTGGCAGCACCTCCACCACAGTGGCCGTGATGGAGCCGGAAAGGCTTGCGCTCTGTCCCGAGTTGCCCGAGCCCGTGCTCTCACTCGTGGACCCGTCAAACATCCCTGGAACGTTCACGAAGTTGCTTCCCGCGGAGAGGATGTCCACCTGCCCTGCGCTCAGAAAATCGTTGGTCGTCTCCCGGCTCGTGGAAACGCTCGCACTGCGCGTGGACTGGGTAGACTCCTGTAGAAGGATGGTCACCGTATCCCCGACCCGGCTGGCCCGGCTTTCCCCGAACCACGCCGTTCGGCTGGACATAAAGAGAGACCCACTCGGCGCGCTCTCTACGGGCTCTGCCGCGGGAGGCGCGGGTCGGAAGTCAGGCTCAAAATCCTGGGGGTTACTCGCGCACCCAGTAAGAGCTAGGGCGATCAGTGCAAGGGCGCTAGAAAGACGCATGGCAAGCCCGCCTTAGAGGTTCTGGTTCAGGAAGCGAAGCATGCCGTCCGCAGAAGAGATTGCCTTCGAGTTCACCTCGTAGGCCCGCTGCGTTTCGATCATGTTCACCATCTCTTCCACGACGTTCACGTTGGACGCCTCTAGGGCCCCCTGCACAAGCTGCCCCGCGCCGTTCTGCCCTGGCGTTAGCACCTGGGGCGGACCGCTCGCGGCGGTCTCTCGGAAGAGATTGCGACCCAGGGGCTCAAGGCCCGCGGGATTTAGAAATCGAGTCGTCTGAAAGTTGCCCAGCTGCTGCGCGCCGCCGCCAAAGAGGCTCGCGGAAACCGTTCCGTCGGCGCCGATGGTCAGGCTAGAAACGTTCTGCGGCACGGTAAGCGGCGGCTGCAGCCGCGCCCCGGTAGAGGTCACCACCTCCCCGATGTTCGACAGCTTGAAGCTCCCATCCCGGGTGTAGGCGAGCGTTCCATCGGGTTGAAGAATCTGAAAGAAGCCCTCCCCCTGAATAGCCAGATCAAGGGCATTTTCCGTGTTGATGAGGCTGCCCTGGGAGTGAAGCTTTTCCGTAGCCACGATGCGCGTACCGGTCCCGAGCATCATGCCCGTGGGGGCCTGCGTATCGACCCCGGTCTGCCCCCCGGCCTGGCGGATGTTCTGATAGAGCAGATCCTCAAAGAGCGCCCGATCCCGCTTGAAACCCGCGGTGTTCACGTTCGCCAGGTTGTTCGAGATCACGGCCATGCGCGTCTGCTGCGCATCGAGACCGGTTTTGGCTACCCACATGGACGCGTCCATGGCTGTCCTCCTCGCCCCTTAAGGCAAAAGTGTCTAGGCGAGGCGCATCATGGATGCGCCCTGCTGATCGAGATCACGGGTTTCCCGCATGATGCGGACGTTGGTTTCAAAAGCGCGCGAAAGATCGATCATGCGCACCATGGCCTCGGTCGCGGAGGCATTAGAGCTTTCAAGGGCCCCCGAAGTGATCGAAAGTACGCCGGCGCCGAGAGCTATATCCCCATCCCCCACCGCATCCTCAGAAACTGGGGTAAAGAGCCCATCGCTGCGCCTTACAAGCCTTGCCTCGTTACCGTCACGAAGGTAGAGCTGGCCCACCCGGACCGGCGGGGCTTCGGGGGCGAGAGCATCACTTGCGTACACGGACCCGTCGGGGCCGAAGGTGACCGTGCTTCCCGGAGGAACGGAAAGCGGCGCACCGGCAGCTTCGAGGACTAGGTCTCCGGCGCCATTCTCTACAAAGCCCGCATCGTTTATGGAGAGGTCCCCACGACGCGTGAAGGCTAGAGAACCATCCTCACTCTGGACGCCCAGAACGGCAGCATTATTCATCATGATGTCCAGAGAACGCCCCGTCGCCATCGGCGTTCCCGGACTCATATTGATAATGTCTGCCTCAACGATTCGTGAGAAAAACCGGCTATCAAAGCCTTCCCCAGAAACTTTCACGGTCTCCAGCGCGGTCTCGTAGCTTTTCTTAAACCCCACGGTGGAGAGGTTGGCCAGTTCATTGGCAATGGACTGCCGCTCGAAGCGTTGCGCCGAGAGGGTGTTTAATGCGGTGAAAACCAGCTTGTCCATGGCCTAAGCCTCCCTACCCTTCGCCTTAGCTTCGGATATTGATGATCGTCTGGGTCAGGGTGGAGCTCGTCTCAATGGCTTTGGCGTTGGCCTGGAAGTTCCGCTGAGCGGTGATGAGCTCCACGAGCTCCTCCGTCAGATCGACGTTTGCCCGCTCCAGCGCACCGGCCTGAATCGATCCAAAGCCATCGCCGCCGGCCTCCCCTAGGGTCGGCTGACCGGAGTTCGTGGTCTCGAGATAGTTCGCATCCCCGATCTGCTTCAAACCGTTAGGGTTCGCGAAGTTGGTCAGGATGATCTTCCCGAGGGCCACCTGCTGCCCGTTCGTGTAGTTCGCGCGCACCACCCCGGAGCTATCGATGTCCAGGCCATCCAGCTTCCCGGAGGGGAAACCGTCCTGGGACAGGGACAGTACGGAGAAGGGCTGGGAGAACTGGGTAGAGTTCGTCCCGTAGTCCACGTTTAGAACGATGGGATCGGAACCGTTCTGGGGATCGAAGGGGGTATAGGCGGCACCCTCCTTCGGAGAGATCAGGCGACCGCTGGTGTCGAAGGTCAGCTCGCCCTTATCCAGATAGACAGGCACCCAATTGGGCGTGCCGTCGATGGGAACGATGGTCTCGTTACCATCGCCATCTACGAAAATCGGGTTGCCATCCTCGTCCCGGGCCTGCTGAAGAATCGTCACATCCGGGACGTCACCCCGGCTCTGGGTCGTCGCCGAGAGGCCAAAATTGGGGTGGCCGTTCACGTTGATGAAGGAATCGCGGGACGCCGTTCCCGAGGTGAAGGAGAAGCGCTGCGCGTCAATATCGAAGCGCACCTTTACCCCTGATACCTTCCGACCGTCTTCCGTCTCAATCAGGTTGACGCGCTTCTCCACCTCCGCAGCGAAGGTGTCGCCGGTGTAGGCGCCCGGGGGAATGGTGATTTTCCCATCCACTCCATCCACGGTGACGGAGATCACGTTGTCCTGAAAGGTCACGGGGAAGGTGCCCGAGGTATCCACACCGGTGCGCGACCCCGTGGTGATGGCCGGAATCCCGGCGAGGCCCGTTCCGGACTTCACCAAAATTTCATCGGCCACCTCTTCCGCAAAGCCCAGCACCTGGCCGGCGCGGACGTTGGCCAGGCCAGCCGTACCCGCGGCTATGGCCTCCTCCACCTGCTCGAGGGGAACGACTTCTCCCGTGGGTTCGCCATCAACGAGGAATCGATAAAGGGGCTCGATTTCAATGGTCGATGCTTCTCCTGTGGTACCGCTGTAGAACACAAAGCGGCGCTCATCCCGGAGATACTCAACATCAATGCCGCTGCGCTGCTGGTCCGGGTCAAGGCGGAAGTCGCCATTGGGCACCAGCGCGTCGCTCAGGTAGGCCCCGAGGGTGACGGAAGCGCCCACGGCGATGGTTTCGGACGTTGCCCCAAAGCCTAGGATGAGGTTTTCCGTCGCCCCACCGTTCCCGTTGTTCAAAGTCGTATCCCAGCCCGTGATCCGGATTTGGGAAACGTCCTTGTCGTTAGCGCTGCTCGCCGGCTTGAATTGAATCGCCCGCTCACGAATGTTGTAGGACACGGAGAGCCGGTCCCCAAGCTTTTCCCCATCGGGGTCGGCGGCATCCACTGGCGTTTGCGCCAGCTGTGCGCTGACCGCGGCAACAATGTCCGCGGGGAGCATGGTCGTATCCGTCTTGCCCACATCGGCGGGATCGATGGTGATGACGTAGGACGATTCCGTGAGATTGTCGTCGACGGTGGTAACGCGGAAGGACTTATCCGTGGTGCTTGAGAAGTCAAAGAAGCGCTCGTCACCGAATTGATCGTTCAGGGCCAGGGAAATCGCATTGGCGAGCCCGGAGCCGTTTAGGGTCGTGGTCTCCCCCGCGCTGATGGGAAGGGACACGTTGACGTAATTGCTGCCATCGATGCTGACCCGGAAGAGATCTTGCCCGCTAAGGGGATCCGTAGCCGCCGTCGCCGTGTTGTCCGGGGCATTGCCCGTAATGGTCAGGGGCACAAGGTCCGTGCTTCCGAAATCGGCCCCGTTCTGCATGAAGCCCCCGGTCCAGGAGCCGGTTTGCGAAGGCACCTGGGTCTTTTGGTCATCGAGGGAATACTTCGGGTGCGCCGCGTTCGGGTTAAAGGTCGGATCCACCGCCGCGGGGTCCGCCGACAGCTGGCCAAACTTATTGATGTACAGCACTTCGTTCTTGTCGTTCTTAGCCTTCAGCAGCGCCGGTTCAATTTCCCGGTCGCCAATGAAGATCCGCGTTTGCCACTTGTTCGTGGGATCATCCACCGTCGCGTTCTGCGTTTTGTAGTAATAGATCGTGGCGATGGAGGCATTACCCAGGGAGTCAAACACCGTGATCGACGTTGACTTGTTGTAGGTATCCGGATCGTTCCGGTCGAACTCATAGTTCGCCTGACCACTCGTGAAGATATCCCGCTTGGGAATGATCTCCGCGTCCGCCGGGAGATTCACCCCGAGGAGCAGCTGGCTGGAGGCCTTCGGCTCACCGCTGGTTTCCGGCAGCTGGAGGGATCCGGCCGCATCGATGCTGGTGCTGGTTACCGATCCGTCCTCGTTTACCGGGAAGACTTGGAGGAACTGACCGACGGAATCGACCACGTAGCGGTCGTTGTTGACGGAGAAGCCGCCGTTTCGGGTGTACACCGTCTGGTTTGAGGTCAGGTTCGGCTTTAAGGCAAAGAAACCCTGGCCCGATACGGCGAGATCGAGGGAGTTCGCCGAGTTCACGATGTTCCCCTGGGTGAAGACCTGGGAGATCTCCTTCAGGTTAACGCCCTGCCCCACCACGCTGGAGTTCTTCTGCAGCGGCGAAGTAGCAAAGATGTCACCGAACTGGGCCCGGGACTTCTTAAACCCGATGGTGCCCACGTTGGCGATGTTGTTACTCGATACCCCGAGCTGAGCGCTGGCGGCATTCAAACCCGTTAGTGCGGTATAGAAGGACATGGCCCACTCCCTACTTAGTTTCCAATACGCTCCACTTCGCCAAGGCCCAGAACGGCCCCGCCAAGTAGCTCGAGTTCAATGGTTCCAGCGGCATCCCGACGAATGCCGCTGACTTCGGAAAAGACCTTCACGGGCTCCCGGGACACCTGGCCACCCAGGGCCACCATGGCCTCGAGACGATAGGCGCCGGGAGCCGCTTCTCCTCCCGCGTTATCCAGCCCGTCCCAGGCAAATTCGAAGGTGCCCGGGCCCTGCTGCCCAAACTCGATGGTGCGCACCGTGTCTCCGGCAGCGCCGACCACGTTGACAAATACTGCGTCGGCCCCGGAAGGCAAGGAGAGATAGCCTGGGAGATCGGCGCTGCTCTGCCGGAAGCCCTGACCATTGGCCACGGCGACGGAGCGCCCAATCAAATTCGACGCTTCCAGAACGTCGTTCTCCTTTCGGCTACTCACGAAGTTGTCGAGGGAGCCAGACATGGAAAGGGTCGCTTCGAGGGTTGAGAACTGGGCCAGCTGGGCAACGAACTGCTCGTTTTTCATGGGATCGAGCGGATTCTGGTTTTGCAGCTGGGTCGTCAAAAGCTTGAGGAACTCCTGGCGCCCAAGCTCATCGCTCTTCGGCGCAGACGCCGCGGCCTTGCGTTCTTCATAGCTGGCAAGGCCCGTGGGAAGACTTTGGGTGACCTGAGCAACCATGGCTTAGCTCCGAATCACTTCAAGGGTTTTCAGCATGAGCTGACGCGTGGTGTTGACCACCTCCACGTTGTTCTCAAAGCCCCGGGACGCATCCAGCATGTCGACCATTTCGGCCACAGGATTGACGTTGGACAGGTAAACGTAGCCATTTTCATCAGCCTTAGGATTTCGCGGATCAAACCGACTGATGACTGGCGTCGGGTCATCAGTGATACCGGCGAGCTTCACCCCACCCACTACGGGAGCGCCTTGATGGAGCTGCTCTTTACGAAGAAGGGCCTCAAAGACCGTGCGCTTCGCCCGGAAGGCCTCTGCCTCGGAAGAGGCCTCAGATCCCACGTTGGCAAGGTTAGAGGCGATGGTGTTCATGCGAACGGACTGGGCGTTAAGCGCCGTCCCCGCAATGTCGAACACCCGCTGAAGGTCTAGACCGGCCATGCCTATTCTCCTCGCAGGGCCCGGCGGAGGCCGGACACGCGGTTGTTTAGGAAGTCGAGGGTGGCTTGGTATTGCGCCGCCGCGGCACCGAACTGGGCCTGCTCCACGGAAGATTCCACCGTGTTCCCATCGGCCGAGGCATTGAGGGGAATGCGATAGACCATCCCATCGCGATTCTGGTCCTCACCCACGGCGAAGTGCTGGTGGTGGGTCGTTTGCAGCGCATCACCGCTGGCCGAAGCCAGCACCGCCTTAAAATCGAGGTCCCGAGCCTTAAAGCCGGGGGTTTGGGCGTTGGCAATGTTCTGGGACAGCAAATCAATACGCTGGCTGCGCAGCGCCAGCGCCTGCTCATGGATGCCGAGAATGTTGTCGAAACGCGCCATGGCCACCTCAAGTTTCTTTGCCCTTCGCCGATTACCGCTTAGGGCGTAAAAGGGCTCACCGCTGAAGGTGCAGGGGCCATGCCAATGGGCCTAATCTCCCCCCAAATCTCTGATTCCATATGGTTTTTTCCATAGCAGGGAACCGAACCGGCAGCGGACCGGCTTCCCCAGCGGCAAAGCTTTGCCGCCGGCAGGGCAAGGCCTTGCCGACAAAACTGCCCCGCCGCGCAACGCTAGACCGGGCTTCCCCGGGGCGGCACACTGACCCTCCAAAGCGAGGACGAATCATGGGCGGGCCCCTTTGAGCATCGCGACAATCTGCCGTCTAGGGGCCCTCCTCGGGTTCCTTGCCATCGCGCCCCTTTGCGCAGCGGAGGAAGAAAACCCCCTGGAGGCCCTACGGGCGGCGGCACGATCGTTTGTCGCTCAGGACCTCGAGCGTTCGAAGGACGTGATCCACATTCCCCCCCTCGATCGGCGCGCCCGGGTACCCGCTTGCGATGGGCCCCTGAGCTTTCGCTGGCCCTTTCCTAGCAAGGCCACGGTGGAAGCCTATTGCGCGAGCACCCAGGAACGACTGTTCCTACGAGTGACCTATGCGCGATCACCGGAGGGGCCCGGCGCGGCGGGAACGGCCTTTCAAGGCTGGCAGGTCGTTGAACCCCATCGGGCCGGGGACGTGCTCGAGCAGGAGGACCTTACGGTGGCGGAAGGGGCCCTCTCCGGCCGTCAGCCCTACCGAGGCCCGGCCCCCGACAGCGCGACGCGCCTTAAGGTGCTAAAACCCCTGGAAGCGGGCGCCCTCCTCCTCCAGGACAGTGTTCGCCTTGAGCGCAAAGTGCTTCGGGCACAGGCAACCCTTTCGGCAAAGCTTCGCTTACCCCACCCCCAGCTTACGGAGGCCTGGGTGCCCGCCGAAGGGCTCCCCGGAGATGTGCTCAGCCCCAACGCCGTGCCCCCGCTCGTGGCTCTCAATCGGCCCCTCCGCGCGGGCAGCATTCTTCGAGCCAGCGACTTGTCTAGCGCAACCCTGGTGGAGAAGGGGCAAGCGGTCCGAGTGGTCCTTTCCCAGGGCGCCTTCGTGCTCGAAGCGGACCTCATCGCCGAGGAAGACGGCGCGCTTGGGGAGGTGGTGATCGTGCTTAATCCGGAAACGGGGCGGCGCCTTCGCGCCCTTGTCACGGGGCCCGGGCAGGCGGAACACGCGCCCTAGTCCGACGCCGCTAAGTTGTTTACAGTTTTTTGCCGTCGTGACGATTAAGTATTTGAAAGCTCTTAGAAACTTTTTTTGCTAAAGGTGCTAAAGGTTGCCAAGCTGCTGTCGATTAGGCACCTAAGAGCCAATTTTTGGGCGAGGAAATCCCATGGCAGATCCCATCTCTGGAGTCGGAGGCCGCGGCCCACAAGCGCTGCGCCTGACGGAAGCGGAGAACAAAAAGTCCGCGGAAGCACCTCGGAAATCCGGGGACGATAGCGCCCCGGCAGCGGCGCAGGACCGCGTCGAGCTGAGCGACGGCGTAAAGAGCGCAAGCACGGAGGCGGTTTTTGACGCCGATCGAGTGGCTGAGCTTCGGCAAGCCATCGCCGACGGCCAATACCCCCTGGATGCCAAGCGAATCGCGGAAAGCTTCGCAAGCATCGAGCGCCTGCTTTAAAGTCAGGCACTTTCCGCCAAGGGACAAACCGTGTCCGAAGTTGCCTCCCAGGTCCTCGACACCGCACGCCGCCTTCAGCGCTTACTTGAGCAAGAGTTCGAGGCCCTCAAAAACCGCGATCTGACCCAGCTTGAAAAGCTGACGGAGACCCGGGAAGCCCTCCTCTCCCAGCTCCTCTATTTTCGCCAGACCCAAGAGTCCCTTTGGAAGGGCCCCAGCTTCGAAGCCGCTCGCATCCTGGTGGCGGATTGCCAAAACCTGCACAAGCGCAATGAACTCCTCCTGGCCCGGCAACTCGATGGTATTCGTCGCACCCTCGGGGCGCTCCAGAAAAGCAGTGATGACGAAGACCTCTACGATCGCCTGGGGCAGCTCGCCCGCCGCCGGGCTCGGCTCTTCACCGACGACGCCTAAAGCTCTCCGCCGCGGGGTCGATTATCTCCCATGACGCCGCTTCGGCTTTCGGCAAGGAGATACGCCCCATGGCTCCCCGCAGCTTCTCATTCCTCGGCTTAATCGCCCTCGTCATCGCCCTCGGGGGCTGCGCCTTCGCCGCTAGCCCGGCCCTTAACCTCGGGGGCGCCCGTGCCGCGGCCGGCGAGGCCATCCGCCTGAGCGAGCGGGGAACGCAGCTGGTGGGCATTGGCTACGCCGTCGTTAGCGTGCAAAACCACGGCAATCCAGAGCAGAGGCGCCTCCTGGCCATACGCTCCTCCAAGCTCGATGCCTATCGCGCCTTGGCAGAGCAGGTGTTCGGCCAGTACCTCGATGCGGATACCACCATCGGGGAGATGATGATCGAAGACGACCGCTTCCGGGCCCGGGTGGAAGGGGTCATCTATGGCGCGCGCCTCGTATCCATCGAGCCCGTGGGAGACGACAGCTACCAGACGACCCTATCCCTGGATCAGCACGTGGTGCAGGACCTCCGGGCCCTTTACCTCGGCTATTTCGCTCACACCGGCAACCCGGGCTAGGGAGTCTTTCCATGAAGCGCTCTGCCCTCGCCCTTGCCCTCGCCCTAGCCGTTGCCCCTTCCCTTGCGGAAACCGAAACGGGCGCTAGCGCCGAAGCGCGCTTGGAGGCGGCGAAGAACGCCATGGTGGATCACGCCCTCAGCCAACCGACGCGCGTTCACAGCGCCGCCTGGGTGGATGAAAATGGCGTGCTCCACGAGCAAAACCGGTTTCAAGCCACGGGCCAGATTCGCGGCATCCGCATGCCCAGCTACCTGCCCCCGGCCCCTCAGGATGAGGGCGAGGAAGCCCCCGAGGACACCTCGACGGAAGCTCCGGAAACGCTGCAAGGGCTCCAGGCCCTAGGGGATGCCGAGCCCTGCCCGAGTCTCCCCGGCCTTGCGCACATGGCGGTGCTCCAGCTTGAAGACCTCACGCCGCGAGGGAGCGCGGCCACCGGCTACGCTCGCCAGCTTGAAGCCGAAACCCGGCGTCTCCTGCTTCGCCGTTTTGAAGGGGCGCCCGGCTGGCGCCTCGCCCCGCGCCATGAAGCTGCCTCGCTGAACAGCGACTACGAGCGTGCCGTGTATACCGGCCCACGAAACCGCCGCCCCCTCCAGCTGACCCTAGCCCTTTCCGTGCGCCAGGGGAGCCAAAAGCCACGTTGGTGGAATCTTCCCGCCAAGGCGATCACCCCTCTGAAGGAGAACTTTGGCCCCTTCCGGCAGAGCACCCCCGCTCTCGAGCTTGACCTAGAGCTTAGGCTTTCCGCCCCAGGGGATCCGACCTATCTGTGGGTGGGCTATGACAGCCTTCGCCTCGGGGCCCGTTCGAGCCAGTGGTCTCCGGCCGTGCAACCCCGGGACATCGGCAAAATTTACGCCCGACTCAATCAGTGGTTCGACGCCCTTGAGGAACGGCAAAGCTGCGAAGCGCCGCGCTATGCGGTCAGCGGCGTGGTTCGCGGACAGTATGTGGTCAGCGGCGGCCGGCAGGCTGGGCTCAAGCCCGGCGACAAGCTCATCCTCGCCGATGGGCTCCGAACCCCCGAGGATGTGCTTTCCCAAGGCGTCGACAGAAGCATGGCCCTAGCCGAGGTCCGCTGGATCGAAGAAGAGGAAGCGGGGCTGACCCTGCTCTCTGGCGCGGCGCCGAAAAGCGCCGCCCAGCTAGTGGCCATCCCCCTTTAGGCCCTAGGGCTCACGCACCAACATGAAGGGGTGCTCGGCGGAGAGCAGCGCCCGGCAAGACCGGGACCCCTGATAGGTGTAGACCACACAGCCATAGTATTGGCTGAGCTCAAGCTCGCTGTTGGTCCAGAAGTTTTCTACGGGCAGCTCTGGAAAAATGTTGGGGTTGTAGGCCGGAGAAACGCAGGACATCTCCTGAATGGCGCGCATTTCCTTGGGTGACGGGAGGCGCCAGTTGCCACCGGAGCGCTCGCTTACCTCCACCGCATAGGCCTGGGCGTCAGCGAAATTGAGGGACTGGGCCTCACCGCGGCAGCTCCGGTTCACATAGCGTTGCCCCGCGGGACAGCGGTAAAAGAGCACATCGACGGCGGGATGGGCGACCAGGCCGCCGTCGACCTCGCGAAAGGCGCCGCGCTCCCCAATTTCGAAGATATCGCCGCAGGCCGGCAGCTCCGTGGGATCGTGGCAGCCCGCAAGGGCGAAAAGCATCAAGAAAAACGCCCTGCGACCGATTGAATCAGTTGATGGCCCCTTCGAAGTTTTGGTCATCAGCGTCCCTCCAGGATCGTTGTATAGTGCGAGAGGAGTGGCGCGGTGGCAAACCCCTGCTCGATGCAAAGGGCAATGCAACAGCCGGGCCAACAACAGCTAAAGGGTGAGGCAGCATGGATATCGCAACCGTCATTGGCCTAGTGGGCGCCTTCGCCATGGTGCTGATGGCCATCCTTCTGGGCGGCTCCCTTGGGATGTTCATCGATCCCGTGAGTCTGCTGATTGTGGTGGGCGGCTCGATCTTCGTCATGATGATGCGTTCCTCCCTCGCAGACTTCCTGAAGCTCGGCGGCATCCTCGGCAAGGCCTTCGGCGCGAAGGTCGACGACCCCGTGGACCTCATCAATCAGCTGGTGGAGCTCGGCACGCTGGCCCGGAAGGACGGAATGATTGCGCTCGAGGGGCAGGAAATCTCCAACCCCTTCCTGGCCAAGGGCATTGGCATGCTGGTCGATGGCACCGATCCGGGCATGATCAAGAGCTCCCTGCACAACGATCTTGGGGGCATGAAGCTGCGCCACGAACTGGGAGCGGCCATCCTCGACGCCGGGGAAAAATACGCCCCGGCCATGGGCATGATCGGGACCCTCGTGGGTCTCGTGCAGATGCTTTCGAACATGTCGGACCCGAAGTCCATCGGGCCCGCCATGGCCGTGGCCCTCCTCACGACCATGTATGGAGCCATCTTGGCCAACATGGTTTTTGGGCCCATGGCGGAAAAGGTGAAGGACTACTCCGCAAAGGAATCCAACAACTGCGCCCTAATCATCGAGGGCATCATGTTCATCCAGTCCGGCGGTAACCCCCGACTGATGGGTGACCTCCTCGCTTCCTTTATCGCGCCCAAGGCTCGGGCGTCCCTGGCCGCAGGCTAAGCCGCCATGGCCGAGGCGCAGGCAGAGCCCATCGAAGAGCCGATTCCCGGCGAAGACGCAGAGGCCGAAGAGGCCGCGGCGGCCGCTGGCGGGGATGGCGGCGAGGAGGACCCTCCGGAGGAATGCCCGAGCTGCCCCCCCGCAGGAGCCCCCCTTTGGATGGCCACCTTCGCGGACATGATGTCCCTGCTCCTATGCTTCTTCGTACTCATCCTGTCCTTTGCGGAGATGAACGTCCCAAAGTACAAGCAAATTAGCGGATCGCTTCAGAGCGCCTTCGGGATCCAGCGCATTGTGCCCGTGGTGGAGCCCCCGAAGGCCCAAAGCCTAATCGCGAAGGCCTTCACCCCCTCTGTGGCCCAGCCGACGCCCATCGAAACCATTCGTCAGCAGACCACGGACGAAACCCAGCCCGACCTTGAGAAGAAGCTGGAAACGAAAACGGAGGACTTCCCCACCCCGGAGGAAAAGGCCCAGCTGGAGCAAATGCTTGCGGAAGAGATCGCCAAGGGTCAGGTGGAAGTGCGCATCGAGGATCAGGAACTCATCGTCGAGATGAAATCGCCCAACGTCACCGGCGGGCGGGAAGCGGGCGACTCCGGGCGCATGGCCGGTGCCCCCATCAGCCGAGAGGCCCTGAACACCTACGCCAAGATCGCTGAAGCGCAAAGCCAAATGGATCGGGACCTTACGGTGCTGGCGCCCGAACCCACGGTGGCGAGCAGCCAAAGCCAGGGGGACGCCAGCGGGGGCCCCGCCGAGGGGCAAAACGCGGGAGGCCAGCCAGGCACCGGCGGCGACGGCAAGAGCGCCGACGACCTCTATGCCCGGCTCCGCGCCGACCTTTCCGAGGAAATCGAAGAAGGCTTAGCCGAGGTTGAACGAGACGGCGATGCGGTCATTGTTCGCCTCGCGGACCAGGGCTCCTTTGCATCCGGCAGCGCCGATCTTCAGCCCGCCTTCCTCCCCCTTCTCCGGCGCACGGGCCAGGCGCTCACCCAGGGGGACGGAAAGATCAGCGTGAATGGGCATACGGATAACGTCCCCATTCTCTTCAACGATCGCTTCAACTCGAACTGGGATCTCTCCGCCGCGCGGGCGGCGGCCGTGGCGGATTTCCTCCTCGACGAATTCCCGGCGAACCCGGCCTCCATGACCATCAGCGGCTTCGCCGATAGCAAGCCCATCGCCGATAACGGCACGCCCCAGGGGCGGGCTCAGAACCGGCGTATCGAGATCATTGTCGAACCCAGCTAGGGCAGCTGGCACAGAGCTTGCTGCGTCTCCTTGAAAGCTAAACCTCGGGCCTTTTCCCGGGGTTTATGACGGAAAGGACGACAATGGCGGCGGCGAATCTGTCGGATTATCGACAAATCTTCATGCGTTTCGATCCAAGCGCCCTGGGCATTCCTGCCCTGGTGCTTTTGATCCTGAGCATGCTGATCCTCCCCTTCCCGCCCTTCCTGCTCGATCTGCTCTTCACCTTTAACATCATTTTGGGCCTGGTCATCCTAGTGGTGGCCATCAACACCTTTAAGCCCCTTGAGTTTTCCGCTTTCCCCGCCACCCTACTGCTAGCGACCATGCTCCGCCTCGGCCTCAACGTCGCCTCCACCCGAGTGGTGCTCGTCAACGGCCATGAGGGTACGGACGCCGCGGGCAAGGTGATCGCGGCCTTCGGCGAGTTTGTGATCAGCGGCAACTACCTCGTCGGTTTCATCGTCTTCGGGATCTTGATGATCATTAACTTCATCGTGGTCACGAAGGGCGCGGGCCGGGTTTCCGAGGTGATTGCGCGCTTCACCCTCGACGCCCTCCCCGGTAAGCAGATGGCCATCGACGCCGATCTTTCCGCGGGCATTATCGATCAGGAAACGGCGAAGGCCCGGCGGGAGGAAATCTCCCAGGAATCGGACTTCTTCGGATCCATGGACGGTGCTTCCAAGTTCGTGCGCGGGGACGCCGTCGCGGGCCTTTTGATTTTGATCATCAACATCATCGGCGGCCTCGCCATCGGCATGTTCCAACATGATCTGAGCTTTGCCGACGCCGGACGCATCTACGTGCTCCTCACCATCGGTGATGGCCTCGTGGCCCAGATCCCCTCCCTCCTGCTCTCCCTGGCCACGGCCATCGTGGTGACCCGCGTCACCACCTCCCAGAGCATGAGTGAACAGGCCGCCGTGCAGCTGGCTAACCCTACGGCGCTCTACGTGGGCGCGGCCATTCTGACCATCCTGGGCATGGTCCCGGGCATGCCCCATCTGGTGTTCTTGATGCTGGCCGGCGGCGCCGCAGGGCTCGCCTTCTCCCTCCAGCGCAAGGCGCAAACGGTGGCCTTCGAGGCCACGGAGGCGGAACAGGAGCGGCAAGCTCTCCCTAGCAGCAAGGAGCTGGACTGGGACGATCTGGATACGGTGGATCTCATTGGTCTCGAGGTCGGCTATGGCCTCGTGCCCCTGGTGGACAGCGACGCTGGAGGCCAGCTCATGACCCGGGTCCGGGGCGTGCGGAAAAAGCTGTCTGCGGAGCTGGGCTTCCTCATCCACCCCGTGCGCATTCGGGACAACCTGGATCTGGGGCCGAACGAATATCACATCATATTGAAGGGCGTGGTTCGGGCCCGGGGCGAAGTGCGACCGAATCGGGAGCTCGCCATCGATCCCGGCCACACCCACGGGCAAATTGAGGGCATCGCCACCCGGGAGCCGGCCTTCGGCCTCGACGCGCTCTGGATAGAACCTTCCCAGCGGGACTACGCCCGAACCCTTGGTTACACGGTCGTCGATGCCAGCACGGCCATCGCCACCCATTTGAACGCCCTGCTCCGGCAGAACGCCTCGGAGCTGCTTTCCCACGATGAGTCCCAGCAGCTCCTCGACAAGCTCGCCGAGCGCGCCCCGAAGCTGGTGGAAGACCTGGTGCCCGATCGCCTTCCCCTCGGCGCCATCACCCGCGTGCTACAGCAGCTGTTGGCGGAAGGGGTGCCCGTGAAGGACATGCGCACCATCGTTGAGGCGCTATCGGAAGCCGTGGATCGCACGCAGGACCCCGATCAGCTTACGGCCCTCGTTCGGCCTCGCATTGGTCGCATGATCATGCAGCCCCTGCTGGACGAGCAGACCCAGCTCAACGTGCTCACCCTGGAGCCGGAGTTCGAACAGCTGCTCCACTCAATCTTGCAGCAAAGCAACGATCTGCAAACGCTGGCCATTGATCCAAAGCTTGCCGAGGGGCTCTTCCGCTCCCTGCGGTCAGCCTTTGCGGAAGCGGAGGCACAGAACATTGCCCCCGCCCTGGTCGTTTCTCCCCCCGTGCGCCCCTGGCTTGCGCGGGTGCTTCGTCATCGCCTCCCGGACCTGCCGGTGCTGGCCTACTCCGAAATTCCTGACGATACGGCCATCAAGGTGGTCGGTACCGTCGATGCGCAACGGACGGAATAAGCTATGGAACTCCATCGTATCGTCGCCCCCGATGCCAGTAAGGCCACCGCCGAGGCCCTGCGCCTCTACGGACCCGATGCCCTCGTGATCTCAACCCGTCGCCTAAAGAACGACCGCACGGAGATCATCGTCGCTACGGAAGCGGCCGATGCTGCCGATGCTGCCGCCGTCAACGCATCGGAGGCCACCGTGGCCCTTGCGGAGACGGAGGCACCCCGGGCCGAGGAGCCGATCGGAGAAACCAAGGGCGGCAAGGCCTTCAAGGCGGCCTTCGAAGCCCAGTTGGGTGAGCCGACGACCCGTGCCGAGAGCCTTTCCCCTAACGCCTCATCCCTCGGAGAAGCCAAGGCGGAGTATTTACGCGCGGCGGTGGACGGCGCAGGTACCGCTCCTCCTCCGAGGGACGAAGGTCTAGTCCTCTTAAATGCGATCCACGAAGAGCTCGCGCGTTTGCGTTCAGAGGTCGGTGCCTTGAAGGCGCAGCGTCATGACCTAATGCAGTCCCAGGACCGGGACCGCCTCGTGGCGTTGGGTCTCCCGGAGGACGCACTCGGGGCGGTACAAGCGCGCCTTGCAAGTGGCGCGCTTCCGCCCCTACCTAAGCTCAGCGATGGAGCGAGTGCTCAGGCTCAGTGGCTGGCGCAACTCCTTTGCCACCCTGAAGCCCACACTTCCTTTAACGGGACGCATATTCTTCGAGCTGAAGATTCAAGAGTCCAGGCTGAGATCGCCGCAGCACTTGCTGCCCAAGGAGAGCAACGCCATGGGTGCGGCTCTACGCTTCTGGTAGCCGTTGGCCAAGACGATGCTCATTGGCGTCAGGTGACCCAAGCGGCTCTTGCGGAAGGGGTTCAAGTGCTTCGCGCGCGAAGCAGCGCTCAACTGGAGAGCCTTCTAGCGAACCAAGGCCTCGGAAGCCAACTCTGCTTGCTTCTTCCCGCGTCAGGCGAGGAAGCGGACGCCCTCCGCCGGGTATCAGCGTTGCAGGGGGTTCCAAGACACCAGGTGCTTCCCTCCGATCGATTGACTTCCCCCTTTCTCGGGACACTCGTAGGCGGCTCAGAAACAGACACGGTCATGATTCACCGGTTTCACAAGAGCGTGCCCTTAGACCACTTTGTCGCTACGATGTTGAAAACGGGTAAGGGGGTGTCTGTGCTCCATGAAGATGGGGGCGACGTGAGCGAGGGACTCACCGCATCCCTTACCCTCATGGCCGCCTGGGCGGCAAAGGACCAAGCGCCACAACAGCCGGAAGCGGGGGCCGCCAACGCCTGGCCCCTCGCCCTCCACGGTTAGGAACGGGGGATTCATGGGTCTCATGGGCAAAGGCAGTGCCCAGCCACGGGTGATCGGGGTGGCCAGCGGCAAGGGCGGCGTTGGTAAGACGTCCATAGCAGTCACCTTGGCGACGCTGTTCGCCGAGGAAGGCCTACGCACCCTACTCCTAGATGCCGACATGGGCCTCGCCAATAGCCAAATTCTCCTTGGGTGCAGCGTGCCGAAGCACATGGGTCACGTGCTCGAGGGGAGAGCATCCCTTGAAGATATCCTGGTCCAGGTGCGGCCCCATTTGCATCTGGTTCCCGGCGCCTCCGGAGTGAAGACCCTCGGCGCCCTTGATGAGGCGATGACCCACCACATCATTCGAGCCTTTTCCGCTCTCGAACGCCCCGTGGATGTCATGATTGTGGACATTGCCGCGGGGATCTCTCCTTCCGTACTGACCTTCCTCAAGGCCTGCCAACAGCAGGTGATTGTCATGAAGGACGAATTCAGCAGCATTGCCGACGCCTATGGCCTGGTGAAGGTGCTCGCCGAGGACCTCTCCCTAAACAGCATGGCGCTGGTACCCAATGGGGTCGCGAGCCACAGCGAAGGGGAGCGGCTCCACGCGCATTTTTCTAGCGTGTGCGAGCGCTTCTTTGGCCAGGGCATTCGCCTCGGGGGCGTTGTTCGGCAGGACAGCTGGATGGGCGAGGCCCAGCGGCGGCAGCAGCCGCTCATTGCCCTCGCCCCCTCCTCCCAGGCCCTGACGGACATTCGTCACCTGGCGGAACATCTCTACGCGACGAAGCTGGGCCCCCTAAGCGGCGACACGCAATTTTTCTTCGAGCGACAGCTTTCAGGGACGGTGCTGGCCTAATGCGAGACGCTTCCGAATACGAAAGCATTCAGCAGGGTACGAGCGACGAGAACCGCTTGGCTCAGCTGCGCCTCGTGCGCAAGGTCGCGGTTCACCTGAAGGCCCGGGTGCCCGATTTCGTCGAAGTAGACGACCTCGTGCAATACGGCATCATCGGCCTGCTTGAAGCGGAAAAAGCCTTCGATGCCAGCAAGGGCATCCCCTTTGACGCCTTCGTACGGCAACGCATTCGCGGCGCCATGATCGATGAAATTCGGCGCATGTCCGATATTCCCCGAAGCGCCGTGGCAAACCTCAAGGCCCATGGGGAGGCCAGTAAGCGCCTGGCCGCGACCCTAGGGCGCGAACCCACCCAGGCCGAGGTCGCCGCCGAACTGGGGCTCTCGGACGAAGACTTTCAGAACGAACGAACCCACGCGCACCGCTTCCAAACCCTCGCCTACGACGACGTCGAACAAGAGGTGGAAGGGGTGACGGCCGCGCCGGAACTCGATCCCTCCATGCTCGTTGCCGATCAGGAGGGGCTTGATGCGCTGCAGGAGGCCGTTGCATCGCTTCCAGAGCGCGATCAGCTCATCCTTCAGCTCTACTACGTCGAAGAACTCAATTTGAAGGAAGTGGGGGCCGTCATTGGCGTTTCCGAATCTCGGGTTAGCCAGCTGCTAACGGCCAGCGCCGCGAAGCTTCGCAAAATCATTGCGTGCTAAACTTAAGGGCCTAACGGTTAGGAACAGCTTCAGATGGCATTGTTCGGACGATCCAAGGATACGCAGAAGGAGGCGATGGTCGCCGCCAAACGCGATTTTGAAATCGCCTCGGACCCGGACGCACCGGGATCGGTGCGGCGTATCCGTAGCCGCGTGGCCCTACGCTGCAAGGCGCTCCTCGATAAGACCTTCGTAGACGGCGCCCAGCGTACGGAACGGCACGAACAAGCCGTGATTGTGGCCATCAATAACGGGAAACCCCAGCCCGAGGCGCCGAAAGCTAAATCCTTTGGGACGGTCCCAGCCTTCGACCATGAAGTCATGGCCTTCCTTCCGCAGGAATTCGCCGATCGTGCCTTTGACCTCGGGCGCCGCTACCAACGCGTTGAAATCGACGCCAAGCAAGCCATCGATTACATGCAGGCCCTCGCTGATGAGGTCTGTGCCACGCTGCAGGTGGACCCACCCTTCGAGGCCCTCCGCTTCCTCCGCGATGAAATCGCCGCAGAAGAAGGCGAGGCGGACGGAGAAGAGGTCAGCCAAGAGGATCAGCCTAGCCCCTAGGGGACAAGGCCTTTCGATCGGGCCACCGGGAGATCGTTAAGCTATGGAAACAACGCTCCTCTTGATCATCCTGATCGCCCTGGCGCTGATCCTCGTCCTCCTGGTTTATGTCGTTGATCGGCTCATGGCCCTCGAAAAGATGACCCTGAACCTCCCTTCCTTT
Organism: Gammaproteobacteria bacterium; assembly: GCA_030433075.1. GTDB lineage: Bacteria > Pseudomonadota > Gammaproteobacteria > Pseudomonadales > Azotimanducaceae > Salivita. The sequence continues at coordinate 31,208 of JAUILI010000018.1, forward strand.
GGCACGGAACAGGAGGCCCCGGCGGACAATGGGGATAAGCACTTTGGAACTCTGACGGGGCAGCAGCTCTGGGACGGCATGAATGGAAAGCCCGTAGAAGGCTGGACCGCCGATACCTTCCACGCGCTCCGTCCCCGCTACGAGGTGGTGCTCGGCAAACACATCGAACAGCTTTTCCAGGCGGGGAAAAGCGGCAAGCTCCTCCCCCCAAGCCCGGCCACCATCGAAACCCTTCGAGGTTCGGTCGCCTCCTTCATTCCCGCGAACCACGCTCAGACGCTCCACGGTCTTGGGGCGCGCAGCAATAGCGAGGCGGCAGCAGAGCTTGCGGACGCCCTGGATGATGTGACGGAAATTCTCTATGGCCGTACGGGGCTCGACCTTCGTCGACCCTACTCGGAAAAGCTTCTTGGCTATACCGGCGAGGAAGCCTCCCCCAGCGAAGAAGCCGCCGGCGATGCGCCGGAGGGTACCGCGGAGCGCTAACCGTCTGGCGGCGCAAGGCCCCTAAGCCAGTAGGCCCAGGACAGGACAATGGCCACGGCCGTAAAGAGCTCGTCGGGAATTTCCTCGTCAAGGCGAAGCTGGGAAAGGGCCGAGGCGAGGGCAGGATCCCGGGTCACGAAAACCCCCTGAAGCTTGGCTTCCTGAATAATCGCCTCGGCGAGCTCTCCGTCCCCCGTGGCGGATACCCGAGGGGCCGAAACCCCTTCGTAGGTCAGTGCGATAGCGCTTCGGCGCTCGGACCCCTTCGGGACTTCCTCGCTCATGGGCGATCCTGGCGGGCGTGGGCATGCACCGCAAAGCTTTCGAGCCGCAGCTGAAGGGCCGCGAGCTCGCCCTGGAGCCCCGCCTCCTCCCGCCGGGCCAGCTCCGCCGTTCCTGGCTTAGGGGCCCAAAGCGTGAAGCCCACCTTTCCGTCTAAGGAAAAGCGCGTGCGCATCCAGAGGGGCCCAAGGCTATCCAAGGTGGTCGCCGCGTGAACCACCCAAAGGGGTGCCGCGCTCCGGTCCTCCGCCTGCTCTTTCTGGAGCTCCAGAGCCACCGCGGGCCCGTCTCGTAACGTTAAGACCCAAGCCAAATGCACGTCCTGGCGCTGGGCCGCCACCACCCCCTCAGCCTGCGCCCGCTCAAGCCCCGAAAGGACCTCCCCGGTCACCCGAGCCAACTCCGAATTCGCCGGCGCGAGCTGCCCCACGCGCAGGAGCGCCCGCTTCAAATCCATGGGGGAGACCGGGCGACGCGCTGCCAGCTGCCCTTCGAGGAATAGCCCGGACTGCACCAGGCTCGCCCGCAGCGCCGCCCCATCCAGATCTCCAGAATTGGGCCGCGGAAGGGTCAGCTGGTGCTCCGGAGGCGCCTTCTCCGAGAGCGCAAAGAGCCCATCCATGCGCTGCGCTTGCTGCGCCAGGCTTAAGCTGGGCGCTGCAAGCTGGCGAAAAAGCCCACTGAAGCGCGGTGCCCCGGGGATCGTGCTGGGCGCTGGCCCGGGGGCCCTCCGGGAGGGCGCCGAAACGGGATCGAGGGCGAGCCCCCGGGGCGTGCTTCGAAGGCGAAAGCTTCGCCGATCCCCCGGGGGAAAGGGCGCCTGGCCAGAGAGCTGGAGGGCGCGATCCCCGTACAGCAGCCGGGCCCGTCCGTCGACCAGGGCGCTGACCAGCTCAATGACCTGCCCCGCGCGTAGCCCCAGCTCCTGGGCCACGGGAGGCGCAAGTACGAGGGCCCGCCCCTCCAGAAAGATGGGCAGCGCCCGGGGAATGGCCCCAATCTGCTCTGGGCCCAGGGCCATGCTAGGGGTAGCGAATCATGCGCCGGCGATCGATGGTTTGACCCACCTGGGGATCATCGAAGACCACGGCGCGGAAGTCCTCGGCCCCGGGAACGCGCAGCTCAACGCCAGCCAGGAGGTAGTTCGGATTCCTCCGGCGAAAGGCCCGGGGGTTGGCTTGAATGAAGGCGTCCCGGACCACCGCGTGGCGCACCGGCAAGTCGCCCAGGGTCGAGAAGATTATTTCGTCGAGCGTATCCCCGGGCTGCACGCGATAGTGCCCCCCAGCGAGGGGCTTACGGCTGAGCTCGCCTTCGAGGGTGCGGAACCCCTGGAGCAGCTGGGCCAGGGCAGCCTCCGTGGAGCCAGAGCCGGTCGGTAAGCGTGCGGGAAGTACGCGGCTCACATCCGCGGCGCCGGCAGGGCCTGCCGTCGCTAGCATCGCAAGGGACAGGACTAGACCCTTCAGGTAGCGCGTGTTCATGGCGTTGAATCCTCCCCGGTCAGCGGTTTGTTCTCCCTGGGGGTATCACCCACGACGGGGCGCGGCGGCGGGTAACGGAGGCGGGGCCCCGTATCCCCAATTTCCAACTGGGCTTCAAGCGCTTCGAGGTACCGTTCCCGAGTGAGGGTGACAAGCGCCTCTACGTCGTCCTCAAGGCGAAGGAGAGATCGGGTCCGCCCATCCACTGCTTGCAGCCGCTTAGCCATGCTGTCTAAGGCCTCTGTGGTGCCCTTCAGGACTGCCTCCTGCGTACCAAGGGTACTTCCCAGGATATCGACCCGGCTGTTGAGCGCATTCATGCCCTCCGCGAAGGCGGAATCGATGCGCGGCTCAAGCGCCGAGGGCACCGTCGACGGCAGGGCTTCTAGGCGCTGCTGCGTATCCTGAAGCGCAATGGTCAGCCGGTCCTGGGCCATCAAAAGATCGCGCTGCGTCTCCGCGACCACGCCCATGGCTTCCCGGATGCTTTCGAGTTCCCGGAGGCCCGCAGCCTGCCTCACTACCCGCGTACCCACTGCCTCAAGGGTGGCATCGAGGCGCGATAGGCGAACGGTTAGGGTTGTTGCCATGTAGACAAAGACCAGGAGCCCGAGAAAAAGGATCCCGCCCATCGCGTATACGATGGTTTTGTTGAGCTTCTGGATTCCACCCAGGTGGGTATTGAGCTCGGTCATACCCCCATGAAAGCTTTGCCCCACCCGCTCCGCCGCCTGGGCGACGTCGTTGGCCGTCTCCGCTGCATCAAGGAGCAAACTTACAGCCGCGGCGGACAGGCTTTCCGCACCTTCAGCCCCCTTCGGGGCGACTTCGCTTTCATCGCCAGGTGCCTCGGAGGAATCAGCGCTCTCCGAGGTGTCCGGGGTGCTACTGGGGACGCCATCACCTTCGGAGGCCGTGGCTTCGCTCCGCTCCTCCTCCGGAGCGCCGGGACCGGTCGCCGCCGCGAGAACCGCTTCCGGATCCTTATCGTCCCGATCAACCATCGGTGCCTACCCCCTCTTTCGACCACTTAGCAGCGCGGTCTTTCAATGCTTGTCGGCGGGCATTAACGCCCGCTAGGCGCGCCCAAAGTGCGGAATCATCGCTAACAGAATCCTGGGGCACGGGCTCCGCCACGGCCTTGGGTTGCGCGTCCGCAGGCGGTTGCCTGACCGACGATGGCACAACAACCGCCGGCCCCTTCGCTACCCCAGGAACGGGACGAGGCCTGAACGCGCCCCCGCCCCCTTCCGGAACTCGGCTAAGGGTTGGCTTCCCCGATCCGAAGCTGGTGGGCAAGTCCGCCATGAGAATCTCCGCTGCCTGTCCCCTATCTAGTCGACAGCTCGCCCGAAGGGCTTGAGGCGTTGACCGGAACCGTAAGCGACCGCTGGCCCGCGCCGTACCACCAGCTAAGCGCGAGCACGGTGAGCCCCGCAGCGAGCAGAAACGGCCAGCGCACGAGCGCCGGGGGGCTAGCTCGGGTCGACGCGCTAGGCGTATGCGCCAAATGTTCGGTCACGGGTGCTTCGACCCGTTGTTCGCTAACCTCCGGGGGGGCGACGGACTCGACGACCCGCTCCCGGCGCAGCTGAGCAACCAGCGATGCCACGTCATCGCCAAACCCTTGAGCATCAGCGTCAGCCTCAAAGGCTTCCAGCGCATCCTCCCTGGGAACGGGGATGCTCCAACTGCGGAGCCCCCGCCGAAAACTCTCCTCAAGGACCTCCGGAAGCCTACGCCGCCGGTAACCAAGGATAAGCAGCGCGATCCGTGCACCTGGTAAATCCTGGACCATCCTAGCTAGCAGTGCGGCCTCATCGGCATCTAAGCTCTCAAGCTCATGGATCGCGAACACCCGAAGAGGCCCTGCAGCATCATCTCCCGCCCGCGCTTGATCAACGCTCAAGGGCTCCAACAGCTGATTTAAGCGCCCCATGAGCGCTTCTGGGCTGCCCGGCGCATAGGTTTCCAGGACCACATCGGGGCGAGACCGCAGACTGCGCAGCAAACGTTGACCGTAATGCTCCACCAGCGCTCCGGAGCTCGAAAGCAGCGCAACGCTCCGCCGATGAAGCACTAAAGAATCCACCATGCGCTGGTAGCGTGCCTGATCCACCGCCGACAGGAAGAACCCTTCCGCATCAAAGCGCACATCACTCACGATGCTAATCCTCTTGCTCGCCGTCTACGGAGAAGCGGTACCCCTCGGGGACCTTGGGCCGGGGTCGCCGAACCTTCCCATCGCGCATCGACGCCTCCAGCTTGAAGACGTAGGCAATGACCTGGGCCACGGGGAAGAACAGCGCTTCCGGAATCGTCTCTTCCAGCTCCGTAGTGTAGTACACCGCTCGGGCCAGGGGCGGCGCTTCAAACTGAGCGACCCCATGGTGGAGCGCCAGCTGACGGATCTGGAGCGCGAGCTCGTCCGTGCCCTTCGCCACCACCACCGGGGGCCTATCCCCGTCGAGGTCGTAGCTTAGGGCAACGGCGAAGTGGCTCGGGTTCGTAATCACCACATCGGCGTCCTTCACGTTGCCCAGCATGCGCGCCGAGGCCAGCTCCCGCTGCTTGCGCCGAATGGCAGCGCGAACTTCCGGGCGCCCTTCCATATCCTTCATTTCATCGCGCACTTCCTGCCGGGTCATGCGCATGCGCTTGAAGAAGTCATAGCGCTGGTAGGGAATATCTACGGCGGCAATGAGCGCCAAGGCGAGGGAAGCCACCAGGGCCGACAGGGCGATGATGGCGCCCGCGCGCCCGAGCGCCGTCTCGTAGGGCATGAGCCCCAGGCCCACGAGCTCCACGATGTGGGCATCGAGCATGAGATAGACCACCCCGGCCACCAGGGAGAACTTCGCCAGGGCCTTCCCCAGCTCCACTAGGGCTTTGAGTCCGAACATGCGCTTAAAGCCGTTTAAGGGATTCAGTTTGCTGAATTTCGGCAGCGCGGCCTTGGGTGCGAAGAGGACCCCCCCCGTCATGGAGCCCCCAAGGAGCGCCATTACCAGGGTCAAAGCCAGCAGGGGCACTACGGGCAAAAGCGCCTCCCCCAGGCGGCTGAGAAAGACCCCAGGAAGGAGACGTTCGGAGAAGAGCAGGCGGCGGTCGAAGGTGAGCGCGTCGGTGGCGAAGTCGGCCAGCCCAGCGCCAATCCAGGGCCCTAGGAGATAGAGCAAGGCCAGCGCAGAAATGGTGACGGCTGCTGCCGTGGCCTCCGTGGACCGGGGAATCTGCCCGTCCTCCCGCGCCTTTTCTAGGCGCCGCGCGGTGGGCTCTTCGGTTTTGTCGTCGTCGCTCGCATCCTCAGACATCAGCTAAGCCCCACCAAGGTCCGAAGCTGCTGAAAGCCCTGAAGCCAAAGCCCCTCAATGCGAAAGACGAGGGTCGGTAGCGCCACGACGAGAATGCCAAGGCCTACGAGGAGCAAGGCGGGAAAACCCACGGCGAAGATGTTCAGGGACGGCGCGGCTCGGGTGATGATGCCCATGCCCACATTGACGCATAGCATCACCGCCAGAATCGGCAGCGCAAGCGTGACGCCCCCAAGGAAAATCATGGAGGACCACTCAAGCACGAAGGGGAAAAACGCCGACAGGTTGGGCACCACCCCGATGGGCAGGCTTCGGAAGCTCTCGAGCAGGATGGAGATGAGCACCAGGTGCCCCCCGAGGCCCAGGAACAGCAGCGTCGCAATCACCAAGAGAAATTGCGCCATCACGGGAACGTTACCCAAGTTCGGATCAATCATGTTGGCCATGGCAAGGCCCATGGCCGCGGAGATGGCCTGCCCCGCCACCACCACGGCGGCGGTCACGATCTGAAGCACGAGCCCCATCACCGCTCCAATGCTGACCTGCACGAACACCTCGCGAAGCCCCGCGGCACTGAAGGGATCGACGAAGGGCCAGTCGTGCAGGGGGTAGATCAGGAAGGTCAGCACCAATGCTAAAAGAATGCGCAGCCGAATATTAAAGGCCGATACGGAGAAGATGGGGGCCGCCAGCAGCAGAGCGGAAATGCGGATCATGGGCCAGAGGAACGCCAGAAAGCGCTCCACCACTTCAGCCACTAGGAGATCCACGGCGCCGGGCCTAGCTAAAGTAGCTGGGCAGCTGTTCGAAGAGCCCCCGCGTGAAGTCCACCAGGAGCTCGAGCTGCCAATTCCCCACGAGCGCCAGTACCAGGGCTAGAGCCGCCAGCTTGGGAATGAAGCTTAGGGTCATCTCGTTCACCGAGGTGGCCGCCTGGATCACCCCGATAAGCACCCCGACGATCAGTGCGACGCCCAGGAGCGGCGCCCCGAGCAGCACCGCCAGCCAAAGGGCATCGCGCCCCAATTCCACAACCTGTGCGGCTTCCATGGCTCGCCTCCTAGGTGACGAAGCTTGCGGTGAGGGAACCCATCATGAGGGACCATCCATCCACCAGAACAAAGAGCATGAGCTTGAAGGGAAGGGAAATCATCATGGGGGACAGCATCATCATGCCCATGGACATGAGGACCGAGGCCACAACGAGGTCAATCACCACGAAGGGGATGTAGAGAATAAATCCGATAACAAAGGCGCTCTTCAGCTCGCTGGTCACGAAGGCCGGCACGAGCACGGTGAAGGGCACGGCCTCCGGCGTCGCCACCGGTTCCGCCTCGGACACTTCCATAAACATGGCAATGTCCGTTTCCCGGGTCTGATTCAGCATGAAGGTGCGCAGGGGCGCCTCCGCGGCGGCTAGGGCTTCATCAAAAGTGGCCCGCTCCTCAAGATAGGGCACCGCCGCTTCCGTATAGATCGTTTCAAAAACCGGCGCCATGACGAAAAGGGTCAGGAAGAGCGCGAGCCCCACGAGGACCTGATTGGGCGGCGTTTGCGCCGTCCCCAGGGCCTGGCGAAGGAGCGACAGGGTAATAATGATGCGAACGAAGGACGTCATCATGAGGAGCAGGGACGGCAACAGCGTCAGCACGCTCATGAGCGCCAAAAGTTGGAGGGTCAGGGTGTATTCCGTCCCCTCGGCCCCTTCGCTTAAGGTCACCGCCGGAAGCCCCGGCTGGGCCATGGCGCTCCCCGCCAGCAGCAGCAAGGGCAGTAAGGCGCTTACCCTCCCCCAGCGCTTAAGCATCGGAGGTCCCCTCCTCTTCCACACCCAAAGCCACGGGACGGCCCCCGACGCGGCGAATCTCCTGAGGGGAGACAGCCAGCAAGATCTCTTCATCTAAAGCCCGAACGCGCAGCAGCTGCTGGCGCGGCGAGAGGCGCAGGCGATCGAGCACCACCATTTTATCGCCCTGCCCAAGCAGGGCATTTCCCGCGGCGGCACTGCGCCGCAGGCCCCAAAGGGTCAGCGCCAGGAGCCCCAGCACCAGGGCAACGCTTAAGGCATAGCGCAGCCAGTCAAAGGCCTCGGGCGCGGGCACTAGAGCGGCTTCATGCGATCCGCGGCGGGGACCACCTGGGTCAGGCGAATGCCGTAGCGCTCATTCACCAGCACCACCTCGCCCTGGGCCACCACGGTGTTATTCACCAAAAGATCGATGGGCTCGCCGGCGATGCGGTCAAGCTCCACCACGCTGCCCTGGGTTAGGCGCATGAGATCCTTAATCCGCAGCACGGCCCGTCCCACTTCCACCGAGAGGTGAACGGGGATATTGCCTAGCACATCAGGATTGATATTCAGGGTTTCCCCGTCCATCGCTTCTTGCACCTCGTCGCTCATGGAACCTCCTCGCTCTCCGGGCCTACTGCCCCGGCTCTAAGGCTTG
>JAUILI010000114.1 GCA_030433075.1 Gammaproteobacteria bacterium
TCAGGTAGTCTTTGGCGATCTCGATGGTCGCAAGGGACCCGGGGCGCCGAGAGGCACCGGAATGATCGGTCATGGCAAATCCTTTCAGGGGAGGCTGGGCCCGCGTGCCCTGGGCGTTAAGGGCCCAGCCTACCGGTTCCGGGGGGCGGGGCGCCAGCAACGACATTCTTCAACATCCAAGCAGGGGAGAGGGCTATGGCGAGCTTTGAACACGAAGGCAGCACCTTGGCCTATGAGGTGCGAGGGTCTGGGCCCGCGGTGCTGGCGCTAGCCCCCGGGGGCATGCGCTCGGCAACGGCGCTCTGGGATAACGCGCCCTTTAACCCCCTTTCGGTGCTGAGCGATCGCTTCACCGTGATTTCCATGGACCAGCGCAACGCCGGGGCCTCCCGAGGGCCCGTGCGGGAGGAGGACGGCTGGGGCAGCTTTCTTGGGGACCAGCTGGCACTTCTGGATCACCTGGGCATTGATCGGTGCGCAGCCCTCGGCATGTGCATCGGTGGGCCCTATGTGATGAATTTGCTGCGGGCCCAACCGGAGCGTTTTTATGCGGGCGTGCTTCTGCAGCCCATTGGGCTCGATAACAATCGCGATGCCTTTCTGGGCATGGTGGATAGCTGGGCGGAAGCGCTCCTGCCCGATCGCCCCGATTTGTCTCCTGAGACCCTTGCGGGGCTGCGGGACCGCATGTTCTCGAACGACTTTTTATTCGCGGTTTCCGAGGAGGACGTGCGCCGCTGCCCGGTGCCCCTCCAGATCATGCTGGGTAACGATCTTTTTCACCCGGAAAGCACCAGCCGCCGCGTCGCTGAGCTGGCGCCCCGGGGGGAGCTGATCGAGGCCTGGAAGGGCGAGGGAGAGCGGGAGGCGGCAGTGACGGCCCTCCGCACTTTCCTGCTTAAGCATGCGGAGGAGGGGCTATGACCGTCGTGGATAACGAAAAGGAACGGGCCTTTTGGAATGGGGCTGGGGGCGAGACCTGGGTGCGCGCCCAGGCCCAGCTTGATCACATGCTGGCGCCCTTGCTTGAGGCTCTGCTGGCCGCGGCGGCGCCTAAGCCTGGGGAGCGGGTTTTGGACCTTGGTTGCGGTTGTGGTGCCAGTAGCCTAGCGGCAGCGGAAAGCGGGGCGGAGGTGGTGGGCCTCGACTTCTCCGCCCCCATGATTGCCCTCGCCGAGCGGCGCGCGCAGGCGACGCCAACGCTGGCCCTGCGCTTTGTCTATGAAGATGCGACGAAGGCCGCCTTCCCAACCCCCTTTGATCACCTGATTTCCCGCTTCGGGGGCATGTTCTTCGCGGACCCCGTGGCGGCCTACGGGAAGCTCCGCGGCGACCTCCTATCCGGCGGTCGCTTGACCATGCTGGTGTGGCAGGCGCCGAAGCAGAATCCGTGGATGAGCGTGGTGGGGCAGGCCGTCGCGCCCTTCCTACCCCCGCCCGCGGGCGGAGCACCGGACCCCCGGGCCCCGGGCCCCTTCGCCTTTGCCGATCCGGCTTACGTCACGGACGTTCTGGAAGCGGCGGGCTGGGAGGCGATCTCCCTGTCCCCGGTGGAGCGTCCCCTGCATCTGGCGAATACCATGGAGGAGGCCTTGGCCCTTCAGAGCCAGGTGGGGCCCCTCGCGCGGGTGCTCCGGGAGCTCGAGGACTCGGCGCGGGAGGCGGCGCTCGCTGCGGCTCGGGAGGCGCTGGCTCCCCACTTCACGGCCGAGGGCCTCGTGCTGGGGGCGGCCTGCCACCTAGTGGAGGCGCGGGCGCCCTAGCCGGGCGCCCCTAGCCGGGCGCCCCCTTAGTGTGTGCCGTCCCCCAGCACGGCCCGGCGGGCGGCGCACTGGGCCTTGAGTTCGCTGTAATCCCGGGTGCTTAGGGCATCGAGCTCCCCTTGCACCGCGGCTTCAGCGGCCGGGGTCGCCTTTCCGGCGGTCTCCCGATCCAGCTCCTCCAGGTGATTACGAAGGGTCCGCCCCCGAGTCCACCAGTAGGCCTCGCCGGTGACGGCGTAGCACAAGGCGCTCTCCCGCCAGGCGTAGGCGTCGCGGTTGAAATCAACGGCGGCGAGGGTCGGCGCTGCCGTAGCGGCCAGCAAGAGCAGGGCAGTCAAACGTGAAGCCATGGGGTCTCTCCGTAAAAATCCGGGAAAGAGCCTGCCAGAACGGCTCGGACTTCTCTATGCTCAGGGCCGGCGGGCGCTGGGAGGGGGCATTGGCATGCTGAAAACGTTGGCAGGGTTTCTCCTGCGGCGCCTTGGGTGGACCGTGGAGGGGGCGGTGCCCTCGGTGGCCCGCTGCGTGGTGGTCGCGGCGCCCCATACCTCCAACTGGGATCTTCTGTACCTGCTTCTTATGGCCTGGTCCAAGGGGCTAAAAATCTCCTGGCTGGCCAAGCACAGCTTGTTCTGGCCGCCTCTCGGTTGGGTCCTTCGCGCCCTCGGCGGTGTCCCCGTGGTTCGGCACCGCCCGGAGCAGCGCGTCAGCGCCACTGCGGCCCTTTTCGGCGCCCTTGATCGGCTTTATCTCGTGATTCCCCCGGAGGGGACGCGAAGCCGCACCGCTTACTGGAAGTCCGGGTTTTACTGGATTGTTCGGGAGGCCGAGGTGCCGGTCCAGCTTACGGCGCTTGACTACACCACGAAAGCAGGCACCTTTGGCCCGCTGCTGGATGCCTCGGCGTCGCCCTCGGCCTTTATGGATCAGGTGCGGGCTTTCTACGCGGGGCGGCAAGGCCGCTACCCCGACGATTTCGGTCCCGTTCGTCTCCAGGACGAAGGGGATGGGTCCTAACCGTTTACCGCTAGGGAGTGTTTTTTCATGAGCTTACCCCCCGTTCTGCAAGGGCGCCTGTCCCTGCCCGCCGTGGCATCGCCCCTGTTCATTATTTCGAATCCCAAGCTGATCATTGCCCAGTGCAAGGCCGGCATTGTGGGGTCCTTTCCGTCGCTTAACGCGCGCCCGCTGGAGATGTTTGACCAGTGGCTGACGGAGATTAAGGCCGCGCTGGCAGAGCATGACGCCGCGCACCCGGAGCAGCCCTCGGCGCCCTTCGCGGTGAATCTGATCGTTCACAAGTCGAACGATCGCCTCATGGAAGACCTCGCCCTCTGCGTGAAGCACGAAGTGCCCCTCATCATTACCTCCCTTGGGGCTAACCCCGAGGTGAATGAGGCCATTCACAGCTATGGCGGGATCGTGCTCCACGACATCATTAACAACCGCTTTGCGAAAAAGGCTATTGAAAAGGGTGCGGATGGTCTGATCGCCGTCGCCGCGGGCGCAGGCGGTCACGCTGGCTCCACCTCGCCCTTCGCGCTGATCTCCGAAATTCGGGAGTGGTTCGACGGACCCTTGCTGCTCTCCGGCTCCATCGCCACGGGGGATGCGGTGCTCGCCGCCCAGGCCATGGGGGCGGACCTCGCCTATATCGGGTCTGCGTTCATTGCAACGGAAGAAGCGGACGCCGACCCGGCCTACAAGCAGATGCTGGTGGACTATGCCTCGAGCGATATTGTTTACACCAACCTGTTTACCGGGGTGCACGGGAACTACCTGAAGCCCTCCATCATTGCCGCGGGCCTCGACCCCGACAACCTGCCGGAAAGCGACCCTTCGGCCATGAGCTTTGGCTCCGGAGGCAGCAGCAAATCTAAGGCCTGGCGGGATATCTGGGGCTGCGGTCAGGGCATCGGCTCGGTGAAGGGCGTGGTGCCTGCGGCGGAGGTGGTGGCGCGGCTGCGTCGTGAATACGCCGCTGCCGTGGCGCGCCTGAGTACGCAAACCATCGCCTGACGCTTTCTACCTCCCGTTCCTTACGCCCTGCCGGCGCCGTCGCCAGGGCGTAAGGATGAGCCGCCGCGTACTCAAGGCGAAGCCGGACCACACCATGATGGCTGCGCCCAAAGAGGCAACGGTGGCGATGATCTGCCCACCGATCCCAAGGGCTTCCCCGGTGTGAAGAAAGCGCAGCAGGCGCCGGGCGCGCTGCCCTGCGCTTAAGGTCTCAAAGGCCGCCGTTTCCACCGTTCCGTCTGCAAACACTGTCACCGTAGTCACCGCCTGGGGCTGCCCCCCGGCACTTTCGTCCACGGAAAAGCGGAGGGGTTCGTTCGCCTCACCCCCAAGGGTCACGGTGAGCTGGGTCCAGTCCGGCACCGCAGCCTCGATGAGGGCCTCCAGGGGCAACGCGGCAAAGCGTTCCGCGACGGCTGCTGGAGTGAGCGCGACATCGGAACGGGCCGGGGCAGGCGCGCGAACGGGGGGCGGCTCCCCCGCCAGGGCATAAACCGCGTCATTGGCCCAGCGGTAGTAAAAGACCGTTCCCGAGGCGCAAATAATCAGCAAGGGGAGGAAGGCCCAGGCGCCGATCATGTGGTGAAGGCGGAGGTCCCGGGCCTTGGCCGTGGGGGGCGCCGGCCGCCAGGTGAGCTGCTGGCGCAGCCAGGGCCAGCGCAGCATGCGTGGCCACCAGAGTACGGCGCCGCTGAGGATCAGCCCGAGGAAGACGAGATTGGCCGCGCCAAGGATGGCCCGAGCCTGATCGCGCCCTACCCCGGACAGGGTAAGCCACCGATGGTAGGTGCGGACGGTTGCTAGGGCTGCCCGCATCGTCGGCGCGGGGTCCTCAAGGGCCCTCCCCGATCGCGCATCGATAAAGGTGATGGGGCCGCGCCCCTCCCGCACCGTCGCGGGCTGGGCGCCGTCCCGAGCCAGGGTGATGCGGAGGGTTTCCGCCGGTGTATGGGCTTTGACCAGCTCGGAGAGCCCGTGTTCGAGGGGCGGGCGCTGGCTTCCGTTGGCGGGAAGCGCCGAGGCCGATAGGAGAAGCTGTCGTTCAAAGCCCAGCAGCGCACCGCTGATCGCCAGGGAAAGGATGGCGAGGCCAGCGATCACCCCGCCAGTCAGGTGAAGCCAAAACAGCATTGTACGCAGGGGTCGTTTCAACGGGGGTTCTTCCTTGGGTTAGATAGGAAAGATTATCATTTGCAAATAGATTCCCCAAGCGACTTAGCCGAGCGGTTCAAATCTGTATACGCGTCAGCAGCGCCGGGGCCGTCGCAAGGGGCGCAAAAAAAGACGGTCGCTGCGATTAGGGCTAGAGTGGTGGGACGACAGGGAATGGGGGGCGTTATGGCCGAGGATCGGGATCACAATCTGGCGGGGCTCAGCCTCGAGGACAAAATCGCGTTGCTCTCCGGCGCGAGCCTCTGGAGAACGCCGGCAATGGATAGCAAGGGCTTTCGGGCCCTGAAGATGTCCGATGGACCTCATGGCGTGCGCGGTGATGGGGCCGTAGGAGGCACGCGATTCCCCTGCGGTTCCGTGCTGGGTTCGACCTGGGATCCGGCCCTTCTTGAGGCCCTTGGGGCCGCCCTGGGTCGAGAGGCGAGGGCTAAGGCTGTGTCCATCCTGCTCGGCCCCACCATCAATCTGCAGCGCACCCTCTTGGGGGGGCGTAACTTTGAGGCTTACAGCGAGGACCCGGAGCTGACCGCAGCCCTGGGCGAGGCCTTCGTCCGCGGGGTGCAGAGGGAAGGCGTGGCCGCCTGCCCCAAGCACTTCGTGACCAACGATTGCGAAACGGAGCGGCACAGCGTGTCCGTGGAGGTCGATCCCCAAACCCTTGCCGAATGCTACCTCTATCCCTTCGAGCGCGCGGTCCGGGTGGGCGGGGCCTGGGCCATCATGGCCGCCTATCACCGCCTCGGGGGAACCTACTGCGCAGCCCATCGAGGCCTGCTCACGGAAATCCTCCGGGACCGCTGGGGCTTTGACGGCGTCGTGGTCTCCGATTGGGGAGGCACCTACGAAACCGTGGGGCCCGTGCTCGCGGGGCTCGATATCGAGATGCCCGGGCCTCCGAAGCTCCGCGGCGAGAAGCTGGCGGCGGCCCTCGCGGAGGGCGCCGTGGAGGCGCGGCACCTGGATGCCAGTCTTCAGCGCATCAAGCGCTTGGCCGAGCGCACTTCGGATGCCCCCGACGCCGAAGCACCGGAGGCACCGGGGGGTGGGGCGGAGCACGATGCGCTGGCCGAGCAGCTTGCGCTCGCAGGCATGGTGCTCTTGAAGAACGAGGGTGGCTTCCTTCCTCGGGAGGGTGCCCGCGCCCCGAGAAGCATTGCGCTGCTCGGTCCTAACGGAGAAACCCCTCAATACCAGGGTGGGGGGTCGAGCGCCCTAAAGGGCCATCGCGCGAGCAGCCCGGAGGCGGGGCTGCGCGCCGCCTTCCCGGAAGCGGAGATCACCGTGGCGCCTGGGCTGCGCACGCCCCGCTACGCGCCCCTGGTGCCCGCGCAGGCCCTGACGGGCGTGGCGCCGGAAGGGGGGCCCTGGGCGCTGGCCTTTGCGGCCTCGGTGACGGGCGCGCCGGTGAAAACCCGATCCCTGCGGCGCAGCGAACTGATGCTCTTCGGCGCCGATCCGGAGCTGCCCCAGGAAAGCTGGGTGACCCTGGAAAGCCGCTTCAACGCCTGGGAGACGGGAACGCACCGTTTCTCCCTCATCAGCGCTGGGCCCGCGGTGCTTGAGGTCGACGGCGCTCTCGTCGTCGACAACGACAGCCAGTGGCGTCCGGGGGACGCGTTCTTCAGCTATGGCA
>JAUILI010000115.1 GCA_030433075.1 Gammaproteobacteria bacterium
GGGCCTCGATTGGCGCTACGGCGTGGCCATACTCACGTCCTTCCTCGCCCGGGAAGTCTTCGTCGGCACCCTCGGGGCGATCTTTGGCATCGAAGGGGCAGAGGAAAACTTCCTGCCCCTGGCCGACCAAATCCAGGCCTCGGGTATGGCCCTGCCGTCGGGCCTGGCCCTGCTGGTCTTCTTCGCCTTGGCGCTGCAGTGTGTATCCACCGTGGCCGTGCTGGCGCGGGAGAGCGGCGGTTGGCGCCTGCCCCTTTCCATGGTCGCAGCGTACCTCGTGCTCGCCTACGGGGCGGCCTGGGTGGCCTTCCTTCTCGCCAGCGCGCTTTTCTAGCCGGGCCCTAGGCGCTTTCAGGCCAGCGTAGGGTCGGCGCCGCCTCGCCTTCGGGCAAAAAGCGCAGGGCGAGGCCGTTATTGCACCAGCGTTGCCCCGTGGGCCTCGGCCCATCGTTGAAAACGTGACCCTGATGGCCGCCGCAGCGGGCGCAGTGATATTCGGTGCGGGGCACGATCAGCTTGAAATCCCGCTTCGTGCCCATGGCCTCGGGCAGCGCCTCGGTGAAGCTGGGCCATCCTGTGCCGCTGTCGTACTTTGCTTCGCTCGCGAAAAGCGGGGCGTAGCAGGCGGCGCAGTGGTAGGTCCCTCGCCGTTTCTCATCGTTTAGGGGGCTAGAGTAGGGGCGCTCCGTCGCCTCTTCAAAGAGCACCCGGTAGGCGGCGGCGCTCACCAGGGGGCGCCAGCGTTCCGGCGCCGCCGTCTCCCCGAGGGCGCGCAGGGCGCCCAGCCCGGGCAGGAGGGCCAGGGCCTTTAGCAGCGTTCGCCGGCGCATCATGGCCGGGGCTCTCCGGGGCGGTAGGTGCCGAGGCTGTGCGCCGCGATGGCCTCGGGATAGAAGTACACCTCCCGGAGATCTCCCGCGGCATAGCGCTCGGCCTGGTCATCGAAATGGCGATTGCCGGGGATGCGGCTTAGGCCCCCGGCGGTAATGGCTCGAGCCCGAACCTTCTCCCCAAATTCCACCACGGCGACGAAGCTGTTGCCCCGATTGCCGTACCAGCGCTGCGTGCCATTGCGCGGGGCGGCGCCAAAGGCCGCCAGCGAACCCCAAAAGGAGGAGGTAAAGGCCACGGGGAGGCTCGGGGCGCCGTCGTCATAGCGAAGGTCGATGGCGCCACTCAAGCGCTGGAAGCGGTTGATCTCGCCCCAGGGGGTTTCCCAGGTGCCGAAGCCCGTCTCGAGGCGGGCCAGGGCGTCTTCCAAGGCCTTTAGCTGAACTGCCGGGGCCGCTTCAGCCATCACCGTCAGCATGTTCCAGCGGTTGGCCCGAGCCTCGTCGCGCACGGCGGCGCGGAGCGTATCGCCCCAGAAGATGGCCACGGCCGTGGCCACGGAATCAATGGCGTAGCGCCGATCCCAAGCTTCGAGCTGCGCGATGGCGGGGGCCAGGCGAGCCCGGGACGGGGCGTCCCCGGGAAGGCTCGCATAGGCGGCAAAGAGGGGCGGCAGAAGCTCATCGAAGGCTGGTAGGGCTTCGTCATAGGCAAGGGTGACCAGGCCATCGAGGTCCACGGCACTCATGGGCTCGAGGAGGGCGAGGGCGTGGATACCCCGGGCGTTTTCGCTACCGCTATCCATATAGGGCGGATAGTCCTGTTGCCGCGGGCTATGGTCGGCGCCGGCAGCGGAGTAGGGCCAGTTGTTCGTGTTCTGCACCCAGCCCGTGGGCGGGTTAATGCTGTTCGGGCTTTCCTCGATGGTATGCAGGCCTTGCCAGTCCGTGCTCGGATCGCTGCCGTCCACGGGATTTAGGTAGTCCAAGTCGCTTCGGCGCTTAGGCACGAAGTTCGAATGGAGATAGGCGATGTTCCCCGCCGCATCGGCGAACACCGTGTTGTTCGAAGAGTTGGTATGCGATTCCATGATCTCGAGGAATTCGTCGAGGTTCTTGGCTTTGGTTCGGGCGTAGCTCTGGATCAGGGCCTTCCGCGGTTCCTCCATGAGGGCCACGGCAATCCAGCGATCCCCTTCCGCGCGCACGATGGGACCATGGTGCGTCCGATAGGTGGGGTAGCGTTCTTCCGTGAAGGTGCCGTCGTCCTGGCGCAGGCGCACGGTGACGGTCTTCTGCGCCACGGGGCGAAGCGCATCGCCATAGCGGTAAAACAGGCCGTCTTCCGTACGAACGATGGTTTCTTCGAACTCGTCGATGTTGTCCACGGCGCTAGAGGTATGCATCCAGCCGGCCGTTTCGTTGAAGCCCTGGTAGACGAAGAACTGGCCCCAGGTGGAGGCGCCGTAGGCGTTCAGCCCTTCATCGCTTTTCACGTGGGCTTCGTGGCGGAAGTAGAAGGAGGTGTGGGGATTGATGAGCAAGAGGGCGTTGCCGCTCTCGCTCTTCAGCGGCGAAATGGCAAAGCCGTTGGAGCCCACGGAGGCGCTCGGTAAGCCGAGGGCCTCCCCCTGGGAGGCTACGGCGCGAATAGCGCTCCGCGCCCCCGTACCCTGATCCCACTGGCTGAGGGGCTGATTCTCGTAGAAGGCGGCGAGGGCCTCGGGGCGCACGCGTTCGATATCTCCGCCGATGCTGCCCTCGGAAAAGGACAGGGCCATCCAGGGCTCAAAGCGCGTGAGTACCTTAACTTCGGCATCGGGGTGGGTGGCGAGGTAGTAGTTGAGGCCATCGGCCCAGGCATCCATGAGGGCCTGGAGCCAGGGGGGGCTCTTGTCGTACTCCTGCTTCATCTCTTCCGGGTCGATGAACAGCTTCATGCGCAGGTCGATCCAGCGGTAGTCCGGGCCGAAGGCTTCCCCGAGGCGCCCTTGGGAAAAGAGGAAGTTTCGCTCGATGCGGGGAAAATCGTCCTCGGCCTGGGCGTACATCATGCCGAAGACGGCGTCCGCGTCCGTGGGGGCTTCGATGTGGGGAATGCCCCACTCATCCCGGGTGATCGTCACCTTCTGGGCTCGCGCTGCCCAGCGTGCTTCCTCGCCCGAGAGCGTGGGTTCGGCCGGGGGCGCATTGCCGCCGCAGGCCGCCAACAGCACAGCAAGACAACCAATAATGAGGCGCTTCATAGGATCTCCCGGGGCGCGAAGGGTAAGGGCTCTGACCCTACGACCCTCGGGCCCAAGCGGCAAGGGCTTAGGCCCTTAGGGGCCCGGCGCGGGGCTTAGCGCCCCTTTGCCAGGAGTAGCAGGGCCGGGAGCAGGGTCAGGTTGGCGAGGAGCGCCAGGGCCATGGAAAGGGCCGTCAGCAGGCCGAAGTAGACCGTGGGATTGAAGTTGCTGAGCCCCAGGATCGAGAAGCCTGCCATGACCGTGACGGAGGTAAAGAAGATGGCGTGGCCGATGGAGCGATGGCTGCGAAGCAGTGCGGCTCGGCCGTCGCCGTCCCTGGCCACCTCCTCCCGGTAGCGGTGGATGTAGTGGATGGTGTCGTCCACGCCGATACCGATCACGATGGCCGCAATGGTGATGGTCATAAGATCCAAGGGTAGGCCGATCCAGCCCATGAGCCCGAGCACCAGCGCCGCCGCCAGCACGTTGGGCAGCAGTGCGAGCAGCCCCAGGCTGAGGGATCGAAACAGCAGGGCAAAGGTCAGGAGAATGCCTAGGCACACGGCCAAGAGGGTGTTGCGCTGGGAGTCGAAGAGGCTTTGCAGCATGTTGTTCATCAGCACGGTCATGCCCGAAAGGGTGACCCGCTCCGGGGCGATGCCCAGGGCCTCCGGGAGATCCTCCTGGATGCGCCGCAGAAAGGCGTCGCGCCGCAGGCTGCGGTCGCTTTCCAGCATGCGCACGGCCAGGCGGACCTGGCTCGCTTCCGTGTCGACGTAGGGCGTCAGGAGCGTGTCCTTGAAGGCCTCCGGGATGGCCCCAAGCACCAGCGTTAGCTCTGCTCCATCGAGGGGGCGGCCGTCATTAAAGTCCTTGGCCAGGGCGTGGAGCGTGCCCAGGGAGAGCACCTTGCCCGTTTCCGGTTGCGCATTCAGGAAGGCCTCGGCCTGCTCCACCAGGGCCACCCGCGCCGGCGTGACCCAGTAGCGGTCGAAGCCCTTGGCCGTGGGGTTCGCCCCTAGGGATGGCCCCTCCGTTGAGGCCCCGCTTGGCTCGGCGAAGGGGTCCCCGAACGGGTCCCCAAAGGGATCCCCGAAGGGGTCCGGGGCGGGATCGCCGAAGGGATCGCCAAGGGAATCGCCAAAGGGATCGTTTTGGGCCGGGGCCAGGCTCGGGAAATCGATGAGCACATCCAGAGGCGTTGTGCCGCCGAGCTTCTGATCGACGTAGCTCATGCCCTGGTAGATCTCCGTGTCCTCGGCAAAGTAGTCGAGGAAGCTGTTTTCCACGTCCAGCCGGCTGATGCCGCCGGCGGCGCCGAGGGCGAGGAGGCCGCTCGCGAGCACCAGGGCGAGGGGATGGCGCGCTGTAGCGCGGCCCAGCAGCTCCACGAAGGCTGGGGTGCGGGGCGTGGTCCCCGCTCCGCCCGCGGGCAGCACGGTCACGGCCAGGGGGAAGAAGACGAAGGTCACGCCGAGGGCCAGGGCAACGCCGACGGTCATCATCCAGCCGAAGTCCACCACGGGCACGATGCCCGAGGTGACGAGAGAGCCAAAGGCCACCATGGTCGTCACGGCGGTGAAAAAGCAGGGCCAGAACTTAGAGCGCAGGGTGGCCTCGAGGCGCTCCGGGACCGATTGCGTAGGTTCGGCGACCTCCAGCTCCCGGAAGCGGACGATCAGGTGGATCGCGAGGCTGATGCTGATGATGATCAAGAGCGAAGCGAAGTTCGAGGAAATCACCGTGATGGGCCAGCCGACGGCGCCAAGGAGCCCCACCATGAGCCCCGTGGTGAGGGCCGCATTGGCGAGGGGCAGAACCACCCAGCGTAGGGACCGGAAGAAGTAGGCCAGCGTCGCTACGAGGAGCCCGAGGACCCCTAGGCTGAAGCGCTCAAGGTCGCTGCGTACAAAGCGCAGCATATCGTCGGCGATCATGGGAACGCCGGCGAGGTGGACCGTTGCGCTGCTGCGGTATTGGGCCACGATAGCCCGCACCGCCGCGACCAGGGCCGCCTGCCGAGCGGCGGCCTGGGGCTTATAGGCGTCGAGCGCGGCTACGGCGGCGCTGCGGGCCTCTTCTTCCTCGGGCGTCAGGCGGCGGCTTTCGGCTTCGAGGAGCCAGCGCTGCCGTTCCCCAAGAAGGGTCTCATAGGTGTCATCGGGGCTGAGCGTCACCTGGAGGGCGGTGGTTTGCCCGTCCGGGCTCAGGAGGAGGTTGCGAAAGAGGGGACTCTCGAGCAGTTCCTTCTGCGCCAAGGCGCGATCGGTCGTGGGGTCCCGGAGCGTTCGCACCCCCTCACTTAAGGCATCCAGGGGAACCGGCGGTGATTTCAGCAGGGGGACATCGAGCAGGCTTTGCACTTCCTCCACACCGTCCACGGCCCGCAATGCCTCCACGAGCTGTGCCAAGGCCGTGAGCGCCGGCGTCTCGAAGAGCGGCGTGTTCGGCTCATAGGTGACGACGAGAAATTCCCCGCTGCCATAGCGGGCGTTCATGGCGCGCCAGGTGGCCAGGGCAGGGTCCGTTTCCACCACGAGGGAATCCGAGGAGGCGTCGATGCGGAATTGCTGCCCCCCAAGGGCTGCGAGGAGAACGGCCCCCAGGAGCAGCAGGGCAAGGCCCCGGGGATGGGTGATGAGGAAGCGGGCAATGGCGTGGGGCATGGGTGTGGCTCCGAAGGGCTTGCTGCGCGCCCAGGACCGGTAGAGCATAGCAAGGAAAGCCGCCGCCTCTCACGAGCGCTCAGGAAACCCCATGCTATTTCCGAATTGCGAAGTGCGCGCCTGCCCCGATGAAACGACCCTGCGGACCTTCCTTGAGGGGCATCGGGAGCCCATGCGCCTGGCCGTGCTCGACCGCCACGGCACGCCGCAAATCGCGACGCTGTGGTTTCGTTATGAAGCCGGCGCCCTCTGGGGCGTGAGCCACGCGGAGGCCTGGCTGACCCGGCGCCTGCAACGCGCGCCGAAGGTGGGCTTTGAGATTTCCACGGGCCTCGCCCCCTACCGAGGGCTCCGGGGCCAGGGCACGGTCACGCTGCTCCCGGAGGCCGGGGGCACGCAGCTTGATCATCTGCTGGCGCGCTACGGCATTGGGGAAGGGTCTCGGCTCGCCCGGTGGCTCCAGGGTCGCCGGGATCAGGAGTGGGCGCTACGTCTGGCGCCGAGCAAAGCCACCTTCTGGGATTACGCCCCCCGCATGACGGAGCCCCGCACCCATGGCTGACATCCACCCCTTCCCCCAGGAATTGCTGGCCCGTCTTGAGCCCTTTGAGGGCAGCTTTCATGCCCACAAGCTTGCGGCGGCGGGCGCCGACGTGCTGCTGGCGAGCTACGCCGCCGGGGAGCACATCCCACCCCACGATCACCCCACGGAAAACTGGGGCGTGGTGCTTACGGGCTGCCTGGGGCTGACCTGCGATGCGGCGCCGGAGCGACTATATGCCCCGGGGGCGTGGTACCACCTCGCGCCGGGGCAGACCCATGAAGCGCGCTTCCCCGAGGCCACCACCA
>JAUILI010000116.1 GCA_030433075.1 Gammaproteobacteria bacterium
AATGCGGAAGCCCAAATCCTGCCGCCCGTCTTCGCCGTAGTCGCGAAAGGCGAGGCGCAGATCCACCAGCTGGCCGTGCATCCAGCTGGAACCGCGGATCACATGATAGCGCCCCCGGCCGGGGCCGAGGGGATCCTGCCCCTTCGCGCCAAGGACTTCTTCCGTCGCGCCGTAGAAGTCGTTGATCCACTCCGCCACGTTCCCGCCGAGGTCGAAGAGGCCAAAGCCGTTGGCCTTAAAGGTGCCCACGGGAGCCGTCGCGAGATGGCCATCGAGGTAGCCCGGAATGGTGCGGGCGAGGAGGTGGCGCACCGTATCGTCGGCATAGTTGCCCTGACGATTGGCCTCGGGGCTGCGGCTGTCCCCCCAGGGGAAGCGGCGCGGGGGGCCCCCTTCATCCATACGCGCGGCGAAGGCCCACTCAGCCTCCGTGGGCAGGCGATAGCCCGTGGCGTCGGGGTCAAAGCCCGTCACCTCGTCGCCCTCAAGGGTGTAGACCCGGGGGAGGCCCTCCTGGTCCGAGAGCCAGTTGCAGTAGCGCACGGCGTCGAGCCAGCGGACCGAAACCACCGGGTACTCGGGCTCCTCGAGGGTGGTGCCCTCAAAGTCCCCGGAGCGATGCTTGGGGTCAAAGCGCTGGAACTGGGCATTGGTGACCTCGTGGATGCCCAGGTAGAAGGGCCGAGTCACGGTGACCTCACGCAGCACCTCGTTGGCGCGGCGCCCGGGTTCCCGGCGCGAAGCGCCCATGGTGAATACGCCGCCCTTCAGTAGCTGGAGCGTTTGCCCGTCAGGGGCCGTGAGGGTCGGCTTCATGGCCGCCCGTCGCGCTTCGGCGATGGTCAGGAGGGAGACCTCCAGAGCCTGGGGAAAGCCGGGCCGGGGGGTAACGGTGCGCTTGAAAGGCACGTAGCCGGGCTTGCTCACTTCGATGGTGACGGGGCGCGCCGGCAGCTGGAAAAGGGGGCCGGTGTCCGCGGAGGGCATCCCATCAATGCGCAGGGTGGCGTCCGCTGGGGCAAAGCTGAGGCGGAGCTCGCCCAGCTCCGGTTCCAGCACCAGCTCCCGGGTCACCGTTCCCCGAGCCGGGGCCGTGCCCGCCTCCCGGTGAGGCCCGTAGCCCGCCTTGAGCACCTCGAGGCGATAGGGCGCCTGGGGCGCCAGGGCCAGGGTGAGGGGCGTGGCCCCCACGGGGCGTCCGTTTAAGGTCACCGCCGCCCCTGCCGGTTCGCTGGTCAGGCGCAGCTGCACCGGGGCTGGAGCGAGAGTCACAGGCTCGAGCGTTTGGTCCTGTCGCGAGGCCGTCAATACCGCAAGGCGCCGGGGGCTGTAGCCGTCGAGCCTGAATTCCAGCGTATGGGGGCCGGGAAGCACGGGCAGGCGCGTCGGCGTCTGGCGCCCCGCCGGTTCCCCATCAATCCAGACCTCCGCCCCATCGGGGTCCGTTTCCAGGGCCAGTTCGGCCCATCGTCGCTCCAGCTGCACGACGGCGGTCTGGGTGCGGCCGCGGCCGGCTACGGTGAGGGTGAGCCTTTGGGGCTCGTAATCCTTCGCGCGCACCGTCAGGGCCTGGGGGCCAGCGGGGAGGGTGAGGGGGCCCCCGTCGGCGCGCAGCACTTGCCCTTCGGCGAGCTCGATTTCCGCGTCCGCTAGGGCCGTGCCGGACACGCCCTGGACCGCGATGGTTACTTCGCCGGCCGCAGGCTGGAGCGTCAGCCGGACCTGCGGTGGGCTGCCGGCTTCCACCAGCAGGGGCTGGCGATAGGGTTCATAGCCGGGTGCCGTGGCCCTAAGGGTGTAGGTGCCGGGTAGGACCAGATAGCGGTCTGCCAGTGGGAAATAGGGGCCGCCGCTTAAGCTCACGGTGGCCTCCCGGGGGGTGACCTGCACCGTCAGCCCCTGGGCCAAGAACACGAAGGCGAGCGGCAGAAGCAGGAGCGCCGCAAACCAGGGCCAGCGTCGTCGGCGTCGCGGCGGCTCTGGGGGCGGGGGCGCCGCGCCGGGAACGTAGGGGCTCGGGGCAATGGGCTCGGTGGTCATGCTAGATGCGATCCCGGCAAACCACGGCGATGGCTGGAGGCGTCGCCTCCAGGGGGACCGTGAAAGGTACGCGAACGTCGCGATAGCCATCCCGGGACCCCAGGGCCACGTAGTCCCCCGGGCGCAGGGCCAGGGCCTGTTCCGTGAGGGCGCCAAGGTGACGCACTTTTAGAACTTGTACGGTGGTTTTGCCATCGGATTCGAGGCGCACGGTGCGGGGCGTTTCCGCCGCGACTAAGCGGGTCCGAAGGGCCTCCACCTGCTGGGCCAGGCGCGGCTCCGCGCTGAGGAACGGTTGTGCTAAGGCCAGGGTTTCCCGGGCGTGGCGAAGCACGGCGTCGCTCGGATCCTTCCCGAGGGTGCGCTCTGCCTCGGTGAGGGCGCCCGCCAGGGCGATCCGGTCCGTCATGGCTTGCCGCCCGGCCTGGGCAAAGGCGAGGGTGCCATCGAGGGCTAGGGCCGCTTCGTAGTGGGCCAAGGCGTCCCTAAAGGCCCCGGTCTTCCGGGCCGCCTCGGCCTGATCCCGGAGCGTTGCAAGGCGCGCCTCGAGGCGCTGGGTGGCGACCAGCGCCAGCCCTTCCTCTGCTGCGGCGGCGCCGCCATCGAGCGTCAGGGCTTTCTTAAAGGCGCTTTCCGCGCCGGCGTAATCGCGGCGGCCCAGGGCGTCATAGCCCTCCCCAAGGGCGGCCTCGAGGGCCTGGCGCCGCCGTTCCCGGGTGAGGGTCTCGCTTAGGGTGGCCACGCCGGGGGCCTCCCCATCGAGACCCCGGGCCTCCTTGAGGTGCCCATCGGCGGCCGCCCAGTCTTCGTTGGTGAGGGCAATTTCCGCCCGGGCCAGGGCGTCGAGTACGGCGGGTCGCTGCTCGGCCCGACGCAGGCCGCGCTCGGCGTCCTCCCGAAGCACCGTGTTATCCCCGGCCATGGCCCGAAGCAGGGCATAGGCGGCTTCCGCCTCGGCGACATCGTTCGCTGCGAGGTGGGCGGCGGCGGCGTCCTTTTGCGCTTTCTGCCGCGCGGGGAGGCTGGTCCAGAGGGCCTCCGCCCCGTGCAGGGCCGCCTCGTAGGCACTCAAGGCAGCTTCAAGCTGGCCTGCCAGAAAGGCGGCGTCCCCCGCTTCTGCCTGCGCGGTCATGGCAGCCAGCTCGGCCTCGCCCCAAAGGGCGGCGCCGTGATCCTCAAGTTCCGTGCGGCGGGCAAGGAAGCGGCGCAGCGTGCCCTGAGCGGCCTCCCGGGCCGCCTGGGTGGCCGCGTCGGCAAAGGGGGCAGGACTGGGCGCCAGTGCTTCGGTACCCGCGCCCGCAGCCTCCGGAGCGGGCCCATCCTGCGCTTGGGCGGGGCGAGGCGCTTCAGGCGTTGGGCTGAGCTGCCCGAGCAGGAAAAAGCCGCCCACCCCAAGGGCCAAGGCCAGCCCTGCAAGGACCGGCGCCGAAGGACCGGAGGGGCCCTGGCTTTGAGCCTGGGCCCGTTCCGGCTGCGCCCCCGCAAGGGTGACGGACGCTGGGAGGATGGGGTCTTCCGAGGTGGGGCGGTCAGCCATTAGGGCTCCGCGGTGCCAAGTTCTGCGCGATAGAGCTGGCCCAGAATGGTTCGCCACTTGTCATATTGCTCATCGACGGTGCCCGTCAGGGTGTAGGTTTGCTCATCCAGGGCGAGGACCTGGGGGGCCACGACGGCCTCGAGGTTGCTTGCCAGCTCGCGGATCGACTCCAGATGCATGCTGGCTTCTACCCGCTTATCGAGGCCCGATTTTAAGGTGACCGCGCCCCCGGCAACACCCAGGGCGCCGGCGTAGCGGGTCGCGCCATCGTCGGAGGCCATGGCGGCAATGCCGCCGAGCACGGCCACGGTGCCGATGATGGTTCGATTGCGCGCCTGGCGCTGAAGTTCCGCGAGAGCCAGGGCCTCTTCATAGCTGAAGGCCCGAAAGTCCTGGTAGGCGGGAGCCATGGCCGTTTCAAAGCCCCGGTAGTACTGATCCAGCGTGTCGAGGAACAGGTACTCCCGCTCTCGCACACGATTAATCCGGGTCATCATGCTATCCCCCTCCGCTGGGAGGCGACGCAGGGTGCTCCGCCCATCGGCGCTCGTGCTGAGGTAGGCCTCAAAGCGTTCCGGGGCGAAGCTTTGAGCAAAGCGCATCTTGCTGAGGAGGCGAAGACGCTCCAAGCGGTCGTCGCTGCGCTTTTTGAGGCTCGCAGCCAAATCATTGGCAAAACGCACGTAGAGGGGCTGGAAGGGATCCTGCCCCTGGGGGGCATCCGAGTCGTAGGCGTATTTGCTCGTCCGATAGCTGTAGGTATTTTCGACCCACACTTCGCCGCTGGCGTCCGTGGCCTTCAGGGCCAGGCTGAGCGCTTCCCCATCGGATTCTTCAATCTTGCCCTCAATGACCAGGTCCACGGCCCGGCTTTCCCGGGGGATGAGGCGTACGGCTCCCCAGTTGCCGCTGTTTTCCAGGGTGTTGCGCAGGACGCCGGGCAGGTAGCGCGCCTCGGCTTTGCGCACGTCCGGTTCGATGCCGAGCTTTTCCCGTTCCTCAAAGCCTTCGGGGATATTCGGATCGAATAGGAAGATACCCACGTCGAGCAGGACATGTTCGGCGCGCTCCGCCACCTGAAGCTCGGGTCGTTCCACCCGCTTCACCGTGGTCGACACGCAGCCGCCAAGCACGAGGAAAAGAAGGGGTAGGGTTAAAAAGCGCATGAGGGCTCCTAGGCTCCGTTGGCTTTATAGCGTCGATATTCTTCCCACAGCTTCTCCCGAAGCGCGGGATCTTGCTCCGCCATGGCCGCTTCCCGCAGCTGGCGGGCGATCACGTCGTCGTCGGAGGCATCGGCGAACTCCTCCGGCACCTCCACGGGGCCCTTGGGACCCGTGCTGGGGGTGTCTTCCGGCACATTGCCACCGCCGCCCTGGCCGCCCCGGGGCTGCTCTGGGGGTAGGGGGGCGGGGCGTCGGCTTGGAGCGCTGGCTTGCTGGGTGCCGCCTCCGCCCCTCGCCTCGGCAGGTTTTTCAGGCTCAGGAAGCCGGTCTCCCTGGGCAAGCACCGGGCCTCGCTGCTCGAGAATCATGCCATCGAAGGTTTCTAGGGCGCGTTCCAGTTCGGCTTCGAGGGAATCCACCGCATCCGCCGTCCCCGAGGGAGCGCTGCTGCCGCTAGAGCCCGCCGTGTCGTAAACCGTTTCATAGCTCTGGGCGCTGCTCGCGCCGCCGCTGTCCCGCTTGATCCAGCCGTCGTCTTCCCCATTGCCCCCGCCGGTGCCGGGGGCGGAGCCCGGCGCCTGCCCCGTTCCGGCGGTGCTTCCCGCCGGGCTTCCGGCAGGGCTGCTGCCCTGGCCATCGGGCGCTGTCCCTTCGGCCCCTCCGGTCGTCGTTCCTGCCGTGCTTCCGGCCGTGCTTCCGGAGCCCTGCGAGCCCTCTACGATGGGGCCGTCGGGCTGAGCCCCTTGCTGGGCTTCGACATCCTTGAAGACGGACCACACGCTATCGAGTACGCCATTGCCTTCCGCGCTGCCGCTGCCATCTCCAACCGTGGTTCCGGACCCCGCGCCGGCGTCCGTCCCGGCGGTGGCGCCTGAACCTGAGTCACCTTGGCTGCTGCCCGTGCTCGCCCCAGTGCTCGACCCGGAGCTTGAACCCGAGCTTGAACCCGAACTGGGGGTTGGGAGGGAGGCTCCGGCGCTCCCCCCTGAGCTCCCCGACGACCCTGATGAACTGGACGAACTGGACGAACTGGACGAACTGGACGGGCTCGGTAGGGACGGGATGGGCGTTTGAATCACTACGCCGCTGTTTTGCCCGGGCGTGAAGACATCAAGTACACGGTCGAGGACGCCGTCAACGGTCACCCCACCGCTGGCCTTGCCTTCACTTGGGCTCGTAGCTTCTGTGCCATCGGCGTTACCCGTGCCCTCAGCGGCGTCTACGGCTTCGTTCAGCACGTCGAGGGCGCCCTGGGCTTCGGGGCTAGGCACCGGCGCCGCAGGGGCGCTGTCGCCAGCAGCCGGCGCGGCATCGGAAGCTGAGGCTTCGGCAGCGGCGGTTTCGGCAGCTGCAGCTTCGGTGGGCGCAGGGGCATCGGCGGCGGCCGGCGCGGTGGCACCGAGGGCGCTGGCGGTGCTCAGGATGGCCGTGGTGAGGACCAAAAGGCGCCAGGCCGCGCTTGGGGTCGCAGGGGGCTCGCTTCGAATCATCACGCAAACTCCTCGCTACAGAGACGTCTGACTGTGCCCGGTGGGAATGAAGCTGGCCTGAATCACGGGGTCTCTTCGGGAAGGGCCTCGTTTTCGCTGCTGGGGAGGGCGTCCCCTTCCGCCTGAGCCTCAGCCTCAGCCTCAGCCACCGGCTCCGGCTCCGGCTCCGGCTCCGGCTCCGGCGGGGCGCCGAGGAAGGGAAATTCGTGGCGGGCCTCC
>JAUILI010000117.1 GCA_030433075.1 Gammaproteobacteria bacterium
CCCATCACCTTCCTCGTCACGGACCTGATCTCCGAGCTCTATGGCCGCGCCCGGGCCAACTTCCTGGTGTGGGTGGGCCTGGGACTGAACTTCTTCATCCTCGGGACCCTCTGGCTCGGTCAGGCCCTCCCTTCCGTAGGCCCGGAAGCCATGCCCCCCTGGCAGCAGCTGCGCCTGGCGGAGGGGGTCTTCTTGCCCAACGGCACCACCGTGGAAGGCACGATCGAGTTCTACCAGCTCCTGTTCTACTGCACCTCCGGGGCGGTCTTTGCCTCCATGCTCGCCTACATCGCGGCGCAGTTCTGCGATGTGCAGCTTTTCCACTTCTGGAAGCGCGTCACCAAGGGCAAGCATCTCTGGGTGCGCAATAATTTCTCCACCCTCATCAGCCAGCTCGTCGATTCCTTCATGGTGATCGCCGTGACCTTTGGCGCCGCCTTCCTGGCCGGGGACATGGCCCTGGCTACCCTCTTCACCCTGATGGTGAGCAACTACCTCTTTAAGATGGCCGTGGCCCTCGCCGATACCCTGCCCTTTTATGGCCTTACGCATCTCCTTCGACGCCACCTCGAGTTCCCCGACCCCACGGAGGAGTACGCCTAAGCTTTCTCTCCATTGTTTCTCAATTGTTTCACCGCCGCTCGCCTTGCGACGGCTGTGAAACACTTCTGCGATTCTGATTCACATCAGAGTCAGGGACGGCCCCTCAGACTTTCCTGTATTCGCCCAAGCCCGCCCGGCTGGAAAAAAGTCCTGTTGTAAGTCAGGCATTTAGATGACAAACTGCAGGCGCTTTGGGGAAAGCAAGGACGCCGCCGCTTCACGCTAGGCAGCAAAGACGGCGTCAAAGGGATCCATTACGCATGATCAGTTACGATGAATGCGTCTCTGAAATTCAGACGCTACTGGCTCAGTCACACTCTGGAGGCTCCATTGTTCCTCCAGAAAGTGATTTGATTGATGAGCTGGGTCTGGCGTCGCTAGACGTGATGGAACTGATCGAAGCGCTCGAAGATCGCTTCGATGTGGCTTTCCCGATTAATGAGCTTGGCGACGTGCGCACCATTGCGGACCTCGCCCAGCGGATTCAGAACCTAACTTAGGCGACTTGCCCATGAGCCTTCTCCAAAAGCTAGATGCGGCCCGAGACTTCCAAGATCAGCTTGGCCAGCTTGGGGTCAACGCCATCGGCGCGACCATCGACGTCACGGGGTCGGCGACGGAAGGCAAAATTGAAGGCAAGCGCGTCATCCTTGCGGGCACGAATAACTACCTCGGCCTCACCTTTGATCCCGCCTGCATCGAGGCGGCGGCCCAGGCCGTGCGCACCCACGGGACCGGGACCACGGGCTCCCGCCTGGCCAATGGCACCTACGCCGGACACGCAGCGCTCGAGCGGGAGCTCAGCGCTTTCCTCGGTACGCGGTCGGCGATCGCCTTCACCACCGGCTATGTCGCCAACGTGGGCGCGATCTCCACCCTCGCGGGCCCAGGGGACGTCATCATGCTCGACGCCGATTCCCACGCCAGCATCTATGAGGGCGCCAAGCTTTCCGGCGCCGAAATCTATCGCTTCCGCCACAACGACCCCGCGGATCTCGATAAGCGTCTGCGCCGCCTCGGCGACCGCTGCGCCCGCACCCTGGTTATCGTGGAAAGCCTTTACAGCATGCTCGGGGACGTTGCCCCTCTCGACCAGTTCTGCGAAGTGGTCAAGCGCCACGGCGCCTTCCTTCTGCTTGATGATGCCCACAGCTTTGGGATCATGGGGGAAACGGGTCGGGGTCTGGCAGAAGCCCTCGGCATCGAAGACGAGATCGATTTCGTCACCGGTACCTTCTCCAAGAGCCTCGGCAGCGTTGGCGGCTTCTTCGCCAGCCGAAAGCACGACGTTGCGCCGCTGCGCAGCCAGATTCGCGCCTACATGTTCACCGCTTCAAGCACGCCCTCGGTGATCGCCTCCACCCGCGCCGCCCTGAAGCGCGTGGCCCAGGGGCAAGCCCTTCGCAGCCAGCTGTGGAAGAACTGCCAGCGCGTGCACGAAGGCCTCACAAGCCTCGGATTCAAGCTTGGGGCGGCGCCCAGCCCGGTCAT
This sequence comes from Gammaproteobacteria bacterium, assembly GCA_030433075.1. Lineage (GTDB taxonomy): Bacteria > Pseudomonadota > Gammaproteobacteria > Pseudomonadales > Azotimanducaceae > Salivita. The sequence continues at coordinate 2,095 of JAUILI010000117.1, forward strand.
CGCCAGCCTCATGGACAGCCCGGAGCAAGCCGCAGCAGCCTGGCAGGCCCTCCTCGACGCGGGCGTCTACGTGAACCTGGTGGTTCCCCCGGGCGCACCGAAGAACCTCAGCCTTCTCCGGTGCAGCCTCTCCGCAGCGCACACCGATGAGCAGGTGGAGCAGATCATCGAAGGCTACGCTGCTGTGGCACAGCGTCTTTTCGATCAGCCTCGGGCCGCGGCGAGCGCCTACGCCTAAGCGCAATCTCCCATGGGGGCGCCCCTCGCGATTGTCGCGCTGCGCAGCCATCGCGCGGGAGAAAACGGGCAAATCGAAGCCCTGGGGGCAGCCCTCAGCCAACGGCTAGGGGCACCGCTCGAGATCCTCACCCCGCGCTGGCGCCTTCCCCGGGCCAATCTCCTCGGCCTTGCCCATCAGGTGAGTCCTAAGGGCGCTGCGCCCCTGGCATTGCCCAGTGCAAAACGGCATCTAATCATCAGCGCAGCCCTGCGCAACGAAGCCCTTGCCCGGGCCCTCGCCCAGCAAAGCCCCCAGGGCATGACCGTTTTCCTGGGGCGTACCTGGGCTCCCCCGGACGCTTTCTCCCTAACGGTGACCACGCCCCAGTATCGACGCCCGGCCCACCCCAAGGTGCTGGAAAACCCCCTTACGCTCCATGGCCTCAACGGAGCCGTGCTAGCGGCCGCTTGGGCGGCTGAAGACGCGCGCGCCTTAGGAGAGGACGGGGCAGAGACAGGGGAGGCGCTTGGGGTGCTCATAGGCGGGCCCAGCGGCCCCTACACGCTAGGACCGAAAAGCGCCCGGCGCCTCCTCGCGGAGGCCCAGACCCTAGCCGGGGATCGCGCCCTTTGGGTGACCACTAGCCCTCGCACGCCTGCCGCGGCGGTGGCGCGCCTCGCCGCCCATCCCTGGCGGCCCCGGGACCGCTTCCTGCCCTGGGGCTCGGGCCCCAATCCCTACCGAGCGATCCTCGCCCGGGCCGGCGCCCTGCTGGTCACGGGGGACAGCATTGCCATGCTCTCGGAAGCCCTCGGGACCGGGAAAGCGGTTCGGGTGTTTGACCTGGGAGATATGGCCCAGCGGGGATCGGGCCGGCCGAGGGATCGGTCGGTGCAAAGCCTCGCCTATAGCGCCCTCTTTCACCTGGGGCCCCAGCGCCTGAGTCGAGATCTTCGCTGCGTCTTTGAGGGACTTCGGGACCAGCCCCAGTTCGCGTTCAGCCCCACCCCCATTCCCTCCGAGGCCTGGGGCCAGGGCCACCCCGCGGCGCCTCAGCTTGAAGCCACCCTCGCGCGCATTACCGCGCTCCTGGAGGCCTAGGCGGGGGCATCCTCGCTGTTCGGCGCCAGGGCCACGGCGCCTCGGGTCACGCGGTAAACGAGGTCTGCGGCGCTCGACAGGGAACTGTGGTGAGAGACCACGAGGAGCGTTAGGGAGCCGCGGAGGGCGCAGAGCGTATCGGCGATCGCACGGTCCGATTCCGGGTCGAGCGCGCTCGTCGCCTCGTCCAAGATCAGCAGGCGCGGATTCCCAAGCAGGGCCCGGGCAATCATGATCCGCTGACGCTGCCCACCGGAAATGCGCGTTCCCCGCTCCCCCACCACCGTATCCCAGCCCTCGGGCAAGGCGCTGACGAAATCCCAGGCGCCCGCTGCGCGCAGGGCCTTTTCCACCGCCTCATCGCTCACCCCCGCTTCCCCGAGGGTGACATTGCGTCGCACCGTATCGTGGAGCAGTAGCGTTTCCTGGGGAACATAGCCGATCTGGTGGCGCCAGGCCGCCAGGTCAATATCGCGCAGGTCCGTGCCGTCCACCTTCACGGCCCCCGCTGTGGGACGCACCAGCCCCATCACCAAATCGGTGACCGTGGTTTTCCCCGAGCCCGACTCCCCCACGAGGCAGGTGAGCGCGCCAGCGGGAATGGACAGGGACGTTTCCGACAGAATGTTGTGATCGCCGTAGCTGAAGGTCACGCCCTCTAGCGTGATTTCCTTTTCGAAGTGCGGCGGCTGCGTGCCCTCCATGACCTCGGCTTTGGCCTCGGCATCGCTGATGGTTTCATCGAGGGCCCAAAACGCCGATTCGTAGATGGCCATGCGCTGATACTGCTTCTGCACCTTCCCCACCTGCTTAAGCAGGTTGGCCAGGACGAGGATCAGGAAGGTGGCGGTGGCCATCTGCACGTCAAAGAGGGAAAAGGCGAAGTAGATGCCGCCGGCGATGACCAGGGCGTACATCGGTTCCTGGGCCGACTCGAGGGAGGCCGTGGCCAGTGCCTCCCGCCGCAGCGCACCGCGCAGGGCGCTCGTTTCTTCGCTGAGCACGTTGTCCGCGAGGTGCTCCCGCCCCATGGCCTTAAAGCTTTTAACGGACTGGAGCGTATCCGTTAGGGAGGCCAGGAGCTGGCGGTACCACTGGGTTTGCAGCACGCCCCCATCCCGGCCCATGCGCACTAGGCTGCGGGACAGAAAGAGGATCACCACGCTGGCGCCGGCGGCAAACACCGTGGCTTCCCAGGACACGGCAAAGGCGAAAAACCCATAGATGAGCGATTCAATGGCCAGGGCCAGCACCCGCACCCCCATCACGTAGGCCAGGGAGGCCCGGTAGGCTTCCGTGCTCATAGCGTTCGCCAGCTTTCCCGGGGACTGGCCCGCAAAGTAGGTCCAGCGGGAGCGCAGAATGCCCTGCAATAGGCGCAGGCGGAGCCCCGTGGCCACGTCCGCGGCGATGTAGCCGATACGCGCTTCCGCGAACAGCACCATGAGATTCTTCATGACGATGGCGCCCAGAATCACCATGAGCAGGAGACCCAGCTCCGGATTGAGCCCAAGCGCTCGGAGGGCATCGATGGCCACGCGCTCAACCCCGGAATCGGGGACGTCGCTCTCAAAGGCCAGGTTCAGCACGGGAAGGAGCGCAGACAGGCCCACGCTGTTCGCCACCCCGGACAAAAGCAGGGCGAAAATGAGCAGCGCGCTCTGCCCGGGATAGCGTTGAATAAAGCGTTTAAAAATGGCCAAGACCGTTCCTTTCTTGAATGAGGCAAATCACGTGCTGGGGCGAAGCACCACGCCCACGAGCCCCAAAAGAACAAGGGGCGGCAGGAAAGCGACGCCAAGGGCCGGCAGCTGGGCCACAAGGCCTACGTTACTCAGCAACTGTTCGAGGAAATAGTAAGCAAGGCCCGTCCCCAGCGCGAGGCCCGCATAGCGGGCCGATCCCTGCCGCGCGGTGGCTTGCGCCATGGGTAGGGCCAGCAAGCCCAGCAAAACGGCGGTGAGGGGCAGGGCCCACATGCGCCAGTAGGCAAGTTCCCAGCGCGCCGATGGCTGCCCCGTCTCCTGGAGATAGCGCACGTACCCGGCTAAGTCCGAGAAGGACAGGCTGTCCACCGGGGGCGCGCGAAGGAAGCTCTCGTCCACCCACCAGGGCCGCCATTCCGCCGGGGCCGCGGTGCGCACCATGCCGTCCTGCGTGAACACTCGGCGCTCCGCCTCCACGAGGCGCCAGGTGCCCTGGGGGAGGGGGTCGGCGGAGGCCGCCAGAATCACCGAACGCACCGTGGCGTCTTCCCCCAATTCATAGATCCGCAAATTCGTAGGCACGCGCCCGTGCTCCAGCCCGCCGACCTCGATGAGCGTGCGTTCGGAGCGCGACCAGAAGCCTCGCCCGGCCACCTCATCGGCCCGGCCCAGGGCGAGATCCCGGGCGAGGGTTGCCCCCGCATACAGGCGAGGCGAGAGGTACTCGTGCATCACCGGGGTGGCGAGGAGTATGAGCAAGCCCGGCAGGAGGGTCGCCAAGGCGAGGCGCGGCAGGGAAGCGCCGGCGGCCCGCAATACCAACAGCTCGCTGCGTCGCGCCAGCTGCCAAAGCCCATAGGCCGTGCCTAGAAGCGTGACGAAAGGCAGAAGACGAAGGATGCGCGCGGGCGTGGTCATGGCCACAAAGAGCAGCGCGCCTAGGGCGTTGTAGGCACCGGCGCCCACGCTTTCGAGCTCCTCCCGGAAGGCGAAGAGGGAAAACAGTACGAGGAGCACGGTGGTCACGAGCCCGTAGCCCTTAAGCACCGCAAGGGCGACGTAACGATCCGCTTTCGTGAAGCCCCTCACGCGAGGCGCCGTCCGAGGAAGGCCACCACCACTGCCGCCAGCAAGGGGAGCAGGGGCAGGCCATAGAGCCCGGGAAAGGCCGCGAGGGATCCGTTCTCTAGCGCCGTTTGCGCCGCCGCCGCTAAATAGAACACGGCGATGTACAGGCCTACCGCCGCAGCCATGCGCCAGCGTCCGGCCAGG
>JAUILI010000019.1 GCA_030433075.1 Gammaproteobacteria bacterium
CTCTACCTCGCCTGCGATCGCTGGCGGAAGGCGGGGGTGCTGAAGGACATCAACGTGCAGTTCCACAATGCCGGAGGGGTACTCTTCGGTGTTGCCCACTTCGTGCCGACCCTCGAGGGCTACATGAAGCGCTACGGCGCGGACCTCCGTTTCTCTTCGACGCTCACGGCCGTCGACGGACAGGCCAAGGTCGCCCAGTTCAAGAACGTTCAGACCGATGGGTCCGTGGAGATGCAGGAAGTCAGCTTTGATTTTCTGCACTTCGTGCCGCCGCAGAAGGCCCCGGCCTTTATCGCCGAAAGCCCCCTCGCCGATGAGGCCGGGTGGCTCGCGGTGGATCCGGAAACACTGGCGCACCCGCAGTACGGCAACGTCTTTGGCGCCGGCGACGTCGTAGGTACGAGCAACGCCAAAACCATGGCCGCAGCGCGCAAGCATGCGCCGACGGTCGCAGAGAACCTGCTAGCCGCCCTTGATGGCCAACCCTTGCCCATGGCCTACGATGGCTACGGCGCGTGCCCCCTTACCGTAGAGGCGGGGCGCGTGGTGCTCGCGGAGTTCGGCTACGGCGGCAAGCTGCTCCCTACCTTCCCCATCGAGCCGGCGGTGCCTCGCCTTAGCCAGTGGATCTTAAAGCGGCATCTTATGCCCTACATCTACTGGGACTTGATGCTGAAGGGGCACGAGCTCTTTGCTCAGCCCGAGCGCCGGACCGCCTAGGCCGTTATTGCGATGAACGGGCTTTGGGCAAAGGTGCCGGCGTGGCAGTGGCTGTCGACCTACAGCCGCAAGGATTTTGGGGATGATCTTCTGGCCAGCGTGATCGTGACGATCATGCTGATCCCCCAGTCCCTCGCCTATGCCCTCCTGGCGGGCCTGCCGCCGGAGGCCGGGCTCTACGCCAGCATGCTGCCCCTCGTGGTCTACGCCGTGCTCGGGTCTTCCCGGGTGCTGGCCGTGGGCCCCGTGGCCGTGCTGTCCCTCATGACCGCCAGCGCCCTCGGCGCCGTGGTGGGGGAGGGGGAAAGCTATGCCCTGGCCGCCATGACCCTAGCGCTCTTGTCCGGGGGCTTTCTTTTGCTCCTCGGGGTGCTCCGCCTGGGCTTCATCGCCAACTTTCTAAGCCACGCGGTGATTACGGGCTTCGTAGCAGCCTCCGGCGTGCTCATTGCCATCAGCCAGCTGAGCGCGGTGCTTGCCCTTCCCGGCGGCGGGCATAACGTGGTGGAGCGCCTAGCAAGCCTGCTAGGCCAAATCGATCAGACCCATGGCCCCACGGCCGTCGTCGGCTTCGCCACCATGGCGCTGCTGCTCTTCGCCCGCAGCCGCCTGGCCCCCCTGCTGAAGCGCCTGGGCGTCAGCGCCCAGCTCGCCACCTACATCACCCGCGGGGGCCCGGTGGTCGCCGTGGTGCTGAGCATTTGGGCCGTAGGCGCCTTTGATCTCATTGAGGCTGGGGTGGCCGTGGTGGGGGTGGTGCCCCAGGGCCTTCCGGCGCTGGAGTTGGCGCTGCCGAGCCTCGATCTCGCCCTGCGGCTTTTGCCCGCGGCGGTGCTCCTGTCTCTCGTGGGCTTTGTGGAGTCCATTTCCGTTGCCCAGTCCCTGGCCATGCGCCGGCGCCAGCAGATCTTCCCCAACCAGGAACTGCTGGGCCTTGGGGCGGCGAACGTGGCGGCGGGGCTCGCCGGGGGCTTCCCCGTGACCGGTGGTTTTACCCGCTCCGGGGTGAACTTTGATGCGGGCGCGGGGACCCCCTTCGCCGGGGTGCTGACGGCGGGCTTTATGGCCCTCACGGCGGCCTTCCTGACGCCGCTGTTCCACGACCTGCCCAAGGCCGTGCTGGCGGCGACCATCATCATTGCCGTGATTTCCCTCATCGACGTGCCGGCCATGGTGCGCACCCTGCGCCAGTCGCCCCAGGACTTTGCCGCCATGGCGGCCACCATCGTCGGGGTGTTGGCTCTGGGGGTGGAGCTGGGCATCAGCTGCGGCGTGCTCGTGGCCCTGGGGCTGCACCTGGGGCAGTCGAGCCGGCCCCACATGGCCATTGTCGGGCGCGTGCCGGGGACGGAGCACTTTCGGAATATCGATCGTCACGAGGTGGAAACGGACCCTCGGGTGCTCTCCGTGCGGGTGGATGAATCCCTCTACTTTGCCAACGCGCGCTTCCTCGAAGATCAGCTGTTGGCCTGGGTCACCGCGCGCCCGGAGGTCGAAGACGTTGTGCTTTTATGCTCCGCCGTCAACGGCATGGATGGCAGCGCCGTGGAAACCTTGGAAAGCCTCAATGCCCGGCTCCGGGCCGCGTCCGTGCGCCTTCACCTGTCGGAGGTGAAGGGTCCCGTGATGGATCGGCTGCGCCGCACCCACCTGTTGTCTGAGCTCACCGGGGAAGTGTTCTTTACCCATCACCGCGCCATGACGGTCCTGTTGGGGCGGGAGGCCACGGCAGCGCCTGAGGGCGCCCTGCCCGCCTAAGGCCTAAGGCTTGTTCCCAGGGGCGCGGTGCCCGTACCCTCGCGCCTTTCATTCTTAAGCCTTAAGCGAGTCCATCATGCGTCTTTCCCGCACTCCGGGACCGGGCCTCGGCCTCGACTTTGGCACCTCGAACTCCCTGGCCGCCCGGGTGGACGGCAAAGGGCTGCGCCCGCTTCCCCTCGAGGGGGCGGAAGTGATCATGCCCACGGCCACCTATCTCGACCGTGATTTCAAAAGCACCATCGGGCAGGCGGCGATCGACGCCTACATCGAAGATAACCGGGGCCGCACCGTCGAGCTAATCCCCGAGGTGATTGGTAAGAGCAGCCTCCTCACCCAGGAAGGGGGCGCGCAGAGCCGGGCGGCGCCGGAGACCCTCACGCAGGACGTCTACGGCCCCGCGGTGGAAGATGCGGGGCTACCGGGACGCCTCTTTCGGGGCCTAAAGCGGCTTCTGGGGGATCCGGAAACCCGACGCCTCATGGTGTTTGGGCAGCCCTATCGCCTGGTGGCGCTCATCGTGCCGGTCCTGCTGGGCATTCGCCGGGCCATGGAGGCGGAGGGGGCCATGGCCAACACGCCCCTGTGCGTGGGCCATCCCGTGCATTTTGAAGGGCGCCACGCGCACCGGGATCGCACGGGCCTTGCGCGCTTAGAGGAAGCCTGCCGCTATGCGGGCCTGCCCCCCATCACCTTTTACCCCGAGCCCCTGGCGGCCACCCTTGCCTGGCTGCACCGCGCGGAGGCGGGGGGGCAGGGCACGGCGCTTACCGTGGATTTCGGGGGTGGGACCCTCGATCTATGCGTGGTGCGCTTTGCTGATCAGGCCATGGAGATCCTGAGCACCGCCGGCGCGGCCCTGGGCGGGGATCATCTGGATCAGAAGCTCTTTGAGACCCTGCTGTTCCCCGCCCTCGGCGAGGGGGAGCGGTGGCGCCGGGCAGGGGATGAGCGGGAGATCGACACGCCCTTTCCCTTCAATCGCTATGCGCCCTTTCTGCTGAATTGGTCCATTGCCTATACCCTGAATCAAAACCAGTTTCGGGCCCCGGTCATGGATCTCATGGCCCGCTCCGAGCCCTCGGCGCGGAAGTTCCGCCGGCTCTACACCTTGATTACGCAAAACCTCGCCTACGAGACCTTTGCGGCCCTGCGGGAAGGGAAGCGCCAGCTCTCGGAGACCGCTTCCGTGAGCATCGACTTGCCCGAGCTCGACCTGTCCCTGACCTTGGATCGGCCCCGCTTCGAGCAGCTGATTGCGCCGGAGCTTGAGCGCTTCGATGCAGCGGTGCAGGAGGCCCTGGACCGGGCCGGCTTGCCGCCGGAAGCGATCGACGTGGTGATCACCACCGGGGGCTCGTCCCTCATTCCTGCGGTGCAGGCGCGCCTTCAGGATCGCTTTGGAGATCGGCTGGTGAGCCACGACCCGTTTGCTAGCGTGGCCTCGGGGCTCGCGCTCGCGGCAGCGCAGGGCCTGGGCGCGGCGCCGCCCCGCTAGCCGCGTCTGCGCGGGGGGCGGCCTACTGGGCGGAGGTCTGCTCGCCGCCTAGGGCGAAGGCCGGATCGCTCTCGCTAGGCCGGTAGTGAAGGGTTCGGCCGTTTTCCAGCTTAGAATCCAGGCCCAGCCAGAGCGGACCGTCGTAGTAGAGCGTAATGTCGATCTTCCCGTCTTCCCCGCCCTTCAAATCTAGCGCCTCCACGGCCCGGGGGACGCCCCCGACCTCCAGCTCCGCAGGGCGCGGCGCGCTAAAGGCGACCTCGGCGCGCTTCCCATCCTGGATGTTGATGAGCTCGGAACGCTGGGTGATGGCCCGATCCCAGTAGGGGAAGGTCCAGGCGCAGCTTTCCTGGGTTTCGGCGGCGCCGTCTAGAGTTTCGAGGGCCAGCACGCCCGCTTCCCAGCGCCCCGCCACTTCAAAGCGATCGCTGTTTTGCTGCGTTTGGCTTTCAAAGCGCGAAAGGCACCCGTTGGTCCAGCGCTCTTCTGCCACGTGGTCGTAGGAAAAGAGCGTGAGAAAGCCAAGCTTGAACTCAAACTGGGCTTCCGAGCGCAGCGTTAGGGCATCGCCGTCGCGACCGAATTGGTAGCGGTGCGTGCCCAGGGGGCGGTCGCCGATAAAGGCATCAAAGCTCCGGTTCGGCGGCACGCGCTCCGCGCTGGGCCCCTCCGTCGCAAGCAGAGTGCTGGGAAGGGCAAGGAGGGCCGTGAGGGCCAGGCGTCGAAGGACCATGGCAATCTCCAAACATTCGCTCATTGATTGTCACTTGGGGGCAGAGCGCGTAACAATCAAGGCGACAGCAAAACACCATTGGGGAGAAAAGCATGGCGCGAGTCAACACGGGGACGGTGGAGCTCGAGTACGACACCTTCGGAAATCCGGCCCATCGGCCCTTGCTCCTGGTCATGGGGCTGGGCGCGCAAATGATTGCCTGGGACGAGGGCTTCTGCGAGGCCTTGGCTGAGCAGGGCCACTATGTGATCCGTTTTGATAATCGAGATTGCGGGCTGTCGACGAAATTCGACGCGGCGGGCACTCCGGATATGCAATCGCTTGTGGCCTCCCTGGCAGCAGGAGAAACACCGGCCATTCCCTACACGCTGGACGACATGGCGGACGACGCCGTAGCCCTGCTTGATCACCTGAATTTGCCCAGCGCCCACATTTGCGGGGCATCCATGGGCGGAATGATCGTGCAAACGGTGGCCCTGCGGCACCCTGAGCGGGTTCGCAGTCTGACTTCCATTTACTCTTCAACGGGGGATCGAAGCCTCCCTCAGGCGACTCCTGAGGCCATGGCCGCCCTGACCTCTCCTGTACCGCCGGATCTTGAAGGGTTTCTCGAGAGAAGCCTCTATGTTTCCAAGACCATCGGGTCCCCAGGCTTTCCCTTTGATGAAGCTCAGCAGCGTACGAAGGCAACTCGTAGCTTCGAGCGAGGCCTGTGCCCTGAAGGCACTTCCCGGCAGATGGTCGCGATCATCGCCCATGGCGATCGCACGCCCGGTTTGCGGGCCCTGACTATCCCAACGCTCGTGATTCATGGGACGGCCGATCCTCTGATTCCCTTACCCTGCGGAGAAGCCACGGCAGCGGCCATCCCCGGCGCGGAGCTTCTGGTGATCGAGGGCATGGGGCACGACCTGCCGCGGGACGCCTGGCCGCAAATGGTCAGCGCAATCAGTGGCCTGACCGCGCGGGTCGGCTAAACCTTTGGACCTTGAGCGACTGCGCCAGCCCTTTAAGGGGTTGGCGCCGCCCCCGGCCCCTCCCGCGACGGCTCGCCGGGCCGCCGTGGCCGCCGTGCTGCGCCCGGGCCCGTCGGGGGCGGAGGTGCTGCTCATTCGCCGCGCCGAGCGGGAGGGCGATCCCTGGTCCGGCCACATGGCCTTCCCCGGCGGGCATATTGAAGCGGGGGAATCGCCCCTGGAGGCCGCCGTGCGGGAAACGCAGGAGGAAGTGGGCCTGTCCCTCGCGGAGCACAGCACGCTGCTCGGCCCCTTGCCTCCCGCCCATGCCCAGGCCCGGGCCCGGCGGGTGGATATGGCGATCTATCCCTTTGTCTTTGAGGCCGCCAAAGCCTTGCCCGCGCCGGCGCCTAATCATGAGGTGGCGGGGGTGCACTGGGCGCCCCTCGCGCCCATGTTCTCCGGCGAAAACCGAACCACCCTCCGCTACGAGCACGGGGAGTTTCCCGGTTGGGATATCGGGGGCGGGGTGGTGTGGGGCCTGACCTACCGCATGCTCGGGTCGCTCTTCGCCCTGGTGGAGCCGGGCTGGCGACCGCACGGCTAGCGCCCCTAGGCGGGGAAGGCCCAGGCCCGGAGGGCCGGTAGGCTAAGGGCCAGGGCCACGCTGACGATCAAGCCAATGGCGGCCTTGCCCCCATCCTTCGCGATGAGTCCCCAGGTTTCCTTCACCGGGCGATGCTTCATGGTGAGCGTCAGCCCCAGCTCCCGACCCGCGAGCAGGCCCAGGAACACCCAGGTGGTGCTCATGGGAAGGTTGCTCGCTTCCTTGAAGATGAGCAGCACGGTGCCGTAGATCACGTTGATGAAGGCCGCAGAGCGGATATCGAGGGTGTTCGTCTTGCTGGTGACGATGTGCTGAATTTCCCCGCCCCGGCGATAGAAGATCCAGGCGTGGAGGCCGAGCATCACCGCCAGGCACAGCATGAGATTCTCGAAGCTGAGGCTGCGCGGCATATAGACAAAGATATTGGCCAGATCCTGAATTAGCCATTGGCTCCAGAGGTAGGCCGTGGTGAGCCATTGGATGGCCACCCAGTAGGCCGGGATTGGCTCACCGTGGGTTTTGAGAAAGCGCGTTTCCAGCTTCGTCACCACCCAGCGGTAGGCCAGGAAGCCCGTGACGATGGCCACGGCGTAGCCCAGGAGGGATTTCACCAGCATGCCCTCGAGGTTGCTCGGAGCGAACACCGTGAGCACGAGGAAGGTGGTGCTAACGGGAATGCCGAAGCGCGTGAGGCCCAGGATGAACAGCGGGGGGATGACATGGATCCAATCGATGCCCCCGGGCGGCTCGGGGAACTTGGTCAGCCGGCCGTAGGAAACGTCGCCGTCGTAGGCCACCCAGCCCCAGACCAGCACGGCCACCAGCACGGAGACCGCCCAGGCCCAAAGGACCCACCAGGGCCGATGGGAATTCGACGAAATGAAGGTGCCCAGGGTTTGGATCGCGTCGTTGGCCACAATGGAGTAGGCAGCCAAGATGAAGCCCACGAACATGAGCAGTTCCGGAACGGTCACAACAGCTCCTTGCTTTCCCATTCGGGGGCGCTTCGCACCCCATGCAAGGGACGGTGTTCCGCCCCGGTACCCAAGACCCTCGTCACCTTCCCCAGGCAACGGGGGCGGAGTATGCCTGCCTTAGAAATGGCTTGTCATGCGTGTCCTATGACTTGCCGATCGCGCCACGCCCCCCGAGCCTAGCGCTGGGGAATGCCCAAAACACGCCCCTGCTGCGGCGGCCGGGGAAGGGCGGCATGGGCCTTTGCAACGTATTCAAGGCGGGCGAGGGCGTCCTCGGGGAAGGGGGCCGTGCGCCGCGTGGCCATGGAGACGTGCAGGGCCATCTGTTCGGAGGTCGCGATGAGTCGATCGCCGGCGTAAAGATGCTCGAAAAAGTGCAGCCGTTTGCTGTCGAAGCCGAGCAGCTGCCAGCTCACGGTGAAGCGCTCCCCTAGGCTCAACTCCTGGAGATAGCAGACGTGGACCTCCGCGGTGAAGAGGGAGGCCTGGGCCGTTTCGACGTAGTGGGCGCCCAGGCCGAGCTGGTCGTAGGCAAAGTCCACGGCCCGGTCGAAGGCAACGTGGTAGTAGGCCATGTTCATATGGCCGTTATAGTCGATCCAGCTGGGCTCCACGGCTTGCTCCGGGCAGGGCAGGGGCGCCGGGAAGGCGGGCCAGTGGGCGGGGTCCTGGGTCAGGTCGAAGGGTGAGGCCATGGGCGGGCTCCATTTTTTCCGCAGCTTCGCTTCAGGCCGATTTCAGCTGGCCCTGGGCACCGTAGGGGCAGTCTGACGAAAGGAGCTGCCCCTGTGAAATTCTCTCAACCGTTGTGTGCCTTGGCGACCCTGACCCTCCTGGCCGGCTGTGCCACGGCCCCCGCCGCGCCGATCCTGCGGCAAAGCGTGATCGTGGATCAGAAGGGGGTCGATCCCGTGGTCTATGCCTCCGATCTTCAGGAATGTGAAGCCTACGCGGCGCAGGTGGCCACGGGGCAGGAGGTCGCCGTGACCGCGGCCGGGGGCGCCGTGCTGGGCGGGGCCCTGGGTGCCGTCGGCGGAAGCACCAAAGATGCACGGCGCGGCGCCACTGCGGGGGCCGTGATCGGCGCCACCAAGGGCGTTGCCGATGCGATGAAGAGCAAGGACGAGGTGCTGCGCAACTGCCTGACGGGACGCGGTTACCGGGTTCTGAATTAGGGAAGGCGGTAAGATGGGCCTTTCTTCCGAGGGCCCATCATGACCGATCTCTTTCCAGGCGCCCCCGCGCCCCGGCCGTCACGCCGTCCCGTGGCGCAGGATGCGCACGGTGAGCACTGGGAAGATCCCTACGCTTGGCTTCGGGATGACGCCTTTCCCCCACTCACGGACCCCACGGTCAAGGCCCATCTCGAGGCGGAAAATCGCTACACCGATGCGGTGCTCGCACCCCTAAGGCCCCTGAAGCAGGCGCTCCGCGACCAGCTTGCCGCGCGCATGGATCCTAAGGAGCAGGGCGTCCCCTGGCGCAGCACCGCGGGCACCTTTCGCTGGGCCTTTCGCGAAGGCGCTCAGTATCCCTGCTGGTATTGCCTAGACGGGGACGACGAGGCGCTGATTCTCGATGAGCCCGCGCTGGCGGAGGGGGCGACGGCCTTCTCCCTCGGGGCCTTTGCGCCCTCGCCTCGGGGCACCTTTTTGGCCTACGCCGTCGACCGCACGGGCTCGGAGCATTACGAGTTGCGCTACCGCCTCCTGCGCGGCGGGCGCGAGACGGTGGTGCACGACCGCGCCTCCGGCGCCGTGGTGTGGGCTGGGGATGAAAGTGGCTTTTACTATCTGATTCAGAATGACCAGTGGCGCCCCTATCAGCTGCGTTGGCATGCCCTAGGGTCAGACCCCGGGGCTGATCCCGTGCTCTATGAGGAAAGCAACCCGGGCTTCTTCCTAAGCCTCGACGAAAGCGCCGATGGGGCCTTTCTTTTTCTGGCTGCCGGCGATCATCAAAGCCAGGGGCAGTGGGTATTGCCCCTCGCAGGCCCCCCCCAAGGCGCCCTTCAGTGCCTGGTGGCGCCGATCCCGGGGCGCGAGGTTGAGGCGGACCATGCCCATGGCCGCTTCTGGCTGCGCAGTAATCATGAGGACCCGGATTTTGGGGTGTACACGGTTCCCACGGCAGGACCCTGGGATGAGTCAAACTGGCAGCCCCTGCTGCCCCCGGCGCGGGGGCGCTATCTGCTGGGCTTTGTGCTCTTTGAGGGCTTCTGGGCCCGCCTTGAGCGCAGTGAGGCTCGGGATCGAATCCTATGGGGCCCGATCCCCGAATCGGGGGCCTTGGCGGAGGCAGGGAAGGCGGTGCCCTTTCCCTCGGCCCTGGGCCAGGCGGGCTTCGGGACCAACGCCTGGTTTGCGGCCACCACCCTTCGGGTGAGCTTCAGCAGCATGATCGACCCGCCGGCGGTGTACGACTTTGAGCCGGCCACGGGCACGCTGACCTGTTTGAAGCGCCGGGTGGTGCCGGGCTACGCCCCTGAGGACTTTGAGCAGCTGCGCTTCTGGGCCACCAGTGCCGATGGCACTGCCGTGCCCTATACGGTGGCGCGGCGTCGGGGCGGGCCCCCGGGACCGGTGCATCTCTACGGCTATGGCGCCTACGGTCTGGGGGAGATGCCGAGCTTTTCCTCAGCCCGCCTGCTGCTCATGGAGCGGGGGGTGAGCTGCGTGCTGGCTCACGTGCGGGGCGGCGACGAACTCGGGCAGCGCTGGTATCGGTCGGCCACGGGCGCCGGGCGGGAGCACACCTTTGCCGATTTTCTCGCGATCTCCGAGGCCCTGATCGCTGAGGGCCTTGGGGATCGGGGGCGCATCGCCCTCGAAGGTGGCAGTGCCGGGGGGGAGCTGGTGGCCGTGGCCCTGAATCGTGCGCCGGAACGCTGGGCCGCGGTGTTTGCCGCCGTCCCCTTCGTAGACGTGCTTCACACCATGCTTGATCCGGAGCTGCCCCTCACCCCCCTGGAGTGGCCCGAGTGGGGCAACCCCCTGGCCTCCCGGGAGGCCTTCGATACTATTCGCGCCTACTGCCCCTATCAGAATGTGCGCCCCGAGGCCTTTCCCCCGGTGTTGGCTACGGCCGGGGTGGAGGACCCTCGCGTTGGCTACTGGGAGCCCGCAAAATGGATCGCCGCGCTCCGCCAGGCGCAGCGCGGCGAAGCGCCTCTGCTGCTCAGAACGCAGTTTGCCGCCGGCCATGGCGGGGCCACGGGGCGCTACGCGGGCCTTGACGAAGTGGCCGAAGCCTACGCCTTTTTACTCACCGCCCTGCGCGTGTAAGGAGTTTTTCCGCCCATGACCTTGCTCCCTTCCCTCGAGGCTTTGGACGCCTGGCTGGCCACCCGGGAGCAGCCCGTGCCGGCGCTCCGGCCCCAATCTGCGGCGCGCTTTCATTGGGTGCCCGGTCCCCGGCGGAAAACGCCGCTGGCGGTGGTTTATCTCCACGGCTTCTCCGCCGATCCGGCGGAAACCTCGCCCTTCAGCGAACGCTTGGGGGATGCCCTGGGGGCGAACGTGTTTATGCCGCGGCTAACGGGCCATGGGCAGGATGGGGCGGCCATGGGCGCCGCCACCATGGACGCGTGGCTGGCGGATCTTGCCCTGGCCATGGAGGTCGGTCGGGCCCTGGGGGAGCGCATTATTCTCGTGGGCTGTTCCACGGGCGGCACGCTGGCCACCTGGCAAGCCCTGCAGGCGGGAAACGATCCGACCTTAGCTGCGCTACTGCTGCTGTCGCCGAACTTTGGGCCCCGGGATCCCCGCTCGGGGCTGCTCTATTGGCCCGGGGCGCGCACCTGGGCGCCCTGGCTTGTGGGAAAGGAACGGTCCATCGAGCCCGAGAACGACGCTCATGGACGGCACTGGACCACGACCTATCCCATAGCGGCGCTCTTTCCCATGATGGCCCTGGTGCGGGAAACGCTACGGGGGGACCTGAGCTGCATTCACACGCCCACCTGGGTGGCCTATCACCCCGATGATGACGTCGTCAGCGTGCCGAAGATGCGCGGCGCCCTGGGTCGCTTTGGCGTCCAGCTGGCCTGGCACGAGCGCCCCGCAGGGCAGGCTTCGAAGCACGTGATTGCCGGCGACGCCTTTGCGCCGGAGGCTACGGATGCGGTGCTGAGTTCAGCGCTGGCCTTTCTTGCGGCCCAGGGCCTTGGGGTGCCTGAGGGATAAGGCGCAGGGCCGCCAGGGCGCTCAGCAGGGCAAAGATCGCGAGCCCCGACAGTAGGGGCGCAGCGGGAAGGACTAGTGCCCCCAGTAGCACCAGCGCCTGCCGGCCAAGCTCCAGGGCCTTCGCGTAGGGGCGCCCATCGAGGCAGGCCCCGAGGCAGGCAAGGCTCAGCACCAGCCAGAGCACGAAAGGCGTTTGGGGCACGGGCGCTTCCTGGCCCAGCATGGGCAGCAGGCCAAGCGCCGTGATCACGAGAAACTGCACCCCCAAATACGTCGTGAGGCCCGGGCCCAGGGCGGGCTTCGCCGTTACCGTTTCTAGGGGCGCCGGGGGCGGCGGGAGCGTTTCCGGGCCCGCCAGAGCCAGGCGGAGGGCCCCGCTAAGGCTTCCCGAGGCCCAGCCGTGGCGAAGCAGCGCCCAATAGTGGTGGGCGTTCGCCCAGATCGGATTAAAGCTTCCTAGCGCATGGGGTAGGCCAAAGCGCGGGGGGCAGTCGGCCCGCTCATCTTCGTAGGTGCCCAGCATCCGATCCCACAGGATGAAGACTCCACCGAAGTTCTTATCGATGTATTCGGGATTGCTCGCGTGGTGCACCCGATGGTTCGCCGGGGTCACGAGAATCCGCTCAAGGGGGCCCAGGCGATGGATCGCCTGCGTATGCACCCAGAACTGATAGATCAGGTTCAGGCTGCCCACGGCCACCATGAGCTCGGCGGGCACGCCCAGGGCCAGCATGGGCAGGTAGAACACAAAGGTGAGGAAGCCCGTGCTCGTTTGCCGAAGGGCCGTAGAGAGGTTGTAGGCCTCGGACTGGTGGTGAGCGACATGGGAGGCCCAAAGAATATTCACCCGATGCCCTGCCCGGTGCGCCAGGTAGTAGCAGAAGTCGTACGCGATGAAGGCGATGATCCAGCTTAGAGGATGATCCAGCGGCCAGGCCGGTAGGGGCGTCAGCGCTTCTAGCTGCGCCCAAGCCATCCCGCCGACCCCCAGCACGAGGAAGCCCCGGAGGCGGCTGAGCGTGCCCATGGAGAGGGAGCAGAGCGTATCGGCGAAGCTGAAAACGGCGCGTCCGCTTAGCCGGCTCCAAAGAAGCTCGGCGAGGAGCAGGCCCAAAAAGAACGGAATGGCGAGGGGTATGAAGTCCATGGGCGGAGCTTAGCAGAGCGCAAAAAAAACGGCCGCCCGAGGGCGGCCGTTGGGACCTGCAGAGGGAGGCTTAGTTCCGCGCGCCGCCCATGTTGTAGGTAATTTCCAGGCCCATGAGGCGAGGCAGAGTGGTGCCGGCGGTGTGGCGGAAAAACTCGCCTTCCCCTTCCCGGAGCACCTGTAGCACGCCAACCTCGTCGAGGACGTTGTTCGCAAAGCCGGTGACGATCCAGGCGCCGTTGTTGCTGCGCCAGGTGGCCCGAAGGTCAACCCGACCGTAGGCCTCGGCCATCTCTTCCTTCCGCTCGAAGGGCGAGTAGTAGACGTCGTCGATCCAGCTGTAGTTCGCGAACAGCTCGAGGGAGCCGTTGTTGCCCATGGGGACCATGTAGCTGGCATAACCGGTCCACTTCAGCTCCGGCACCTGCAGAAGCTGATTCCCCTTGATGTTCTCTTCCAGCGTTTCAATCTGGTTCGGGAACAGGGACTCGGGGATTTCTGCCCGGGACGGGTCAGCGATGAACAGGTCTTCCGTGTACTCGCTGGGGGTGTAGCTGAAGTTACCGCCGAGGGTCAGGTTATCCGTGGCGAGCCAGAGGATATCCCCTTCCGCGCCAAGGATTTCTGCCCCGGGGGCTTCCACCACGGAGGTCGTGGCGCCACCAATCGCGGCGATTTCCGATGCCACGGTGTGGATCGGGCCGTAGTCGTAGTAGTAGAAGGAGCCGTTGATCTGCAGGGCACCGTCCAGCCACTGGGTTTTGTAGCCCAGCTCGTAGTTGGTGATCTGCTCGGGGTCGTAGGCCGCCGTGTTGCTAAAGAACACGAGGTTGTAGCCCCCGGATCGCGTACCGGTGGTCACGCCGAAGTAGACCATGTCATCGGCGGTGATGTTCCAGTCGAGGTTCACCCGCCAGGTCCACTCCTTGTCTTGCCGAGCGAAGGGGCGGTAGACGGAAACGGCGAGGGGAATGCCCCCGGCCACGAGGCGATCGGTCGGCGTGTAGGTGCCGTCACCGTTGTCGATCAGGCCGCCATTTTGCAGGTTGAACTTCGCAATGGGCGACGCGGCGATATCGGCGATGGGGGTCCCATCGGCCATGGTGCCCGTGAGACCGGGCAGGGCCAGGCCAGGAACGCCGATGACATCACCGATGATGGGGCCGAGGTTTGCCGCCACGAAGGGATTGAAGAGGTTCCCCGTGAGCAGCGATTCCGTGTAGCGGAACAGGTTCTCCTCCGCCGTCAGCTCATCCGATGCGTAGCGAAGGCCTGTGGTGAGGGTGAAGTCTTCGTTGATGTCCCATGCCCACTGGGTGTAGGCGGCGAAGGCTTTCCGCTCCGTCTTCGTTGCGTAGAGCAGGTCCGACCCCGGGGAGTCCGGGCCATGGTTCAGCTGCACGCCGCCCGCGTCCCCAAGCCAAGGGCCGGCGACCAGGTTATCGCTCCGGAGGCCCGTGCCGTTAAGAGCCAACTGCTCGTTGGAGTTATCCCGGGAGTAGTTGCGCTGGCAGGACTCTGCGACCAGGCCGCCGGTGTGGCAGGCATCACGGGCAGAAAAGAGGCCCACCTGGGCACCGCCGAGGAGGGCTGCTAGGCCCGTTTGGTCGACGTAGGGATCCCGGTACCGGGAATCATCGAGGGTGCTGTAGAAGTCCCCGCGCTGATCGATGGTGGCGTCGTACCAGAAGATCCCCGTGGTGGTCGTGAAGGTGTCCGACAGATCGAAGAAGAACTGCATCTCATGAGAGGTGTAGTCCGCCTCGTGGTTCACGTAGAACTGGCGGTCGTGGAACTGGCTGCCCGTGTTGTCGTCGTCCGTGGTGCGCTCATAAAGCAGCTTGTTACGGCCGTAGATGTACTTGATCTCAAGGTCATCGGAGACGGTCCAGGTCAGGGTAGCCTGCGTGCCTTTCTGGTCGAACTCTTCCCGGTTCAAGCCGTTGGTCGCAGCGCAAAGATCGCCGCCGTCAATGTCCCCGGGGAAGACGCAGGCGTTATAGCGGGCGGCGTCTGCGGCGTTGGTGCTGTTGAAGCCCGACAGGGAGGCGGCGGCGTTAAAGAAGCCGTCGGCGTCCATGTAGTCGATGCCCGGGCGATTATGCTGCGCCTGCACCGCGGCACCCGTGTTGGGGTCCGTGAAGCTCAGGATCGGCCTGCTAGCATCGTAAAAATTGCTGAGCAGCGGGTTCGCCGTTTGCGTGGTGTCGATGGCGCGGTAGCCGGGGATGAGGTTTTCCGTATCCCGCTGCGGCAGACCGCCTTCGTTCAGCACCACCAGACCGCCGCCGTTGGAACCCCCGAAGGAGCGGTCGATGTTCATGCGGTTGGTGCGCACGGCCAGCTCGAGGTCATCGCTGATGTTCCAGCGTAGCTGGAGGGCGTTGTTCTCGGTTCCGAGACCGTCGATGTCCCCGCCCAGCCCACTAATCTCGTCAACCACCCCATCGCGATCCCGGTAGGCACCGGTGTAGCGAAGGGCGAGCTTGTCGGCAATGACCGGGCCGGAAACGGCTAGGTAGGCTTCCTTTGTGCCGTAGGTGCCGACGATGGTCTTAGCAATCGCCTCAAACTCGTCCGTGGGCTCGTTATAAAGAATGTTGATGGCGCCCCCCACGGCGTTCCGGCCGTAGAGCGTGCCCTGGGGGCCGCGAAGGACCTCCACCCGGGCCACGTCGAAGAAGGTGGCGGCGGTGGCCGTCAGCAAATCTTCGGAATACACCCCGTTCATGTAGGTGGCCACGCCCGGATCCCCACCGAGGGCCCGGAAGTTCCGGCCCACGCCCCGTACGGTGGCGTCGTAGGGCTGGATGGTGGTGGCGGGTACGAAGTTCTGGAGATCTTCCTGATTTCGGATACCGAAATCGTCCATGAAGTCACCGGTCAACGCCGTGATGGAGATCGAGGTGTCCTGGATGGACGCCTCCCGTCGCTCGGCGGTGACGATCACTTCTTCGATGCGCCGACCGGACTTTGCAGCTTCCTCTGCAAGAGCACCGGGGGCGGCGAGACTGCCCGTGAGACACGCGATGGCGACGGCAAGCGCCTTAGGCGCTGCACGCTCCGCCACCGACCGTCCGATGTGACGGCGTGGTGACATAGCTTCTTCTCCCCTGAGGTCGGACCGCTACCACCGCTACAACACCAGAGCGGAGTCGACTGTGAGACTCCGGAAACGATGGCGAGGTGTCCTCGTATTTATATTCTTTTGACGACCCCGGGACATAAGGGACCAGAGGGGAAGGGTTGTGTCAAGTCAGAAATCAAATTGAAACAATTGCATTAAAGGTAAAAAAAGGGGCGCCCTTGGGCGCCCCTGGGTCCTGCGAAGGATTGGGTGCTAGTTGGCGCCCATGGTGTAGCGGATCGATGCCCCCCAGATCCGCGGCTCCGTCAGGAAGTAGTTCCGATAGAAGCCCGAGGTGTCGGAGGTCAGGTAGTGGCCCGTGATGTTGTTCGAGTCCTGGATGTTCCGCACCCAGGCCCGGGCCTGCCACTTCCCATCGAAGCTCTCATAGATCAGCGATAGGTTGTGCTGATCCCAGGATTCGATGGCGTCCGCCGCGCTGTTGAATTCCCGGGCGAACATGTCGTCTTGCCAGTAGTAGTCCCAGCGCGGGGTCAGCGTACCGGCGATGCGGGGCACCTCCCAGGTGTACTGCGCACCAATGTGAATGGTGTGCTCCGGGGAGTTCGGCAGTGAGTTGCCGTCGAGGCTTACGGGAATCCCGTCAGAGGTTTCTACCCCCGCTGCGGTGAGGAAGGCCCGAGAGAAGTAAGCCGGGACGGAAACGCCTTGGCTGGTGGTTTGGCTGACATCGACCACCGTGCCCCCGTTGCGGATATCCAGTGCGCCCGGGGCGCCCGCTGCGGGGAAGAGGGCCGCATCCACCACCGCCGCCGTGAGCTGATCTTGGCGAGCAATGTAGTTCACGGCGGTCAGGGAGCCGGGATCAATATTGTTCATCAGGATCCAGGCGTCATCCCCACCGGTACGGTTCGTCGGGTCGAGCGATTGGGAGCCGTCGACCTCTGCGCTCAGGTAGGAGTAGGACGCATCGATGGTCAGCTGCGGCATGGACTCGGGGCGGAACATGGTGTCGATTTCCAAGCCCCAGGTTTTGGCGTCCACGTTGTCGTTGATGGACGAGTTGTTCGCGATCCGCGTGACCTGAAGGCCGCCATAGTCATAAGCAAAGAGGCTGCCGTTCAGGGTCATGCGACCATCAAGGAAAACGTTCTTGGTTCCGAATTCGATGGCGTCGATCTTCTCCGAGTCGAAGGTGAAGGCCGAGTTGTCTTGGAACGCCGGAGGAATGGCCGGGTTAAAGCCGCCCGGCTTATAGCCTCGGCTTAGGAACAGGAAGACCATCGAGTCATCGTTGATTTGGTAGTCGATACCAATGCGACCCGTGACCTCTTCCCAGGTGTCTTCGCTGGGCGATCCCGTGAGAATCCGCTGCTCGCCGAAGCCTGGGACGATGGGGATTGCCCCGTTGATGGCCAAGCGCTCCGCTGATAGCGGTGCGGTAAGGGCTGCGTCGGCAAACTGCTGGGCGCTGACCCCGTAAATCTCCCCAAGAGCAACGTCGCTGGCGGACGGCGGAACGCCGAGGAGGAAGCCCGTCACCCGAGACCAAAGGGTCGTGGGCAGGCCAACGATCGCGCCAACGTCGACTGCATTATAGAGCACGGAGGTGTCCCGGGTCTCCTTGTTATCCTCGTTATAGCGCAGGCCGATGGTGAGCTTCGCCTTTTCCGTGAGGTCGTAGTACATCTCGCCGAAGACTGCGAAACCATCCTTCAGGTTCCCGCCGGCGGGGTTGCTCGTGTTGTTGAAGGAGCCAGGGTAGAGCGGCGGCGCAGCCAAGGCAGGGTTGCCATAGTTGGTGACCAGGTCGAGCGTGTTCGCGAGCACGTAGTAGTCACCGAAGGCGTCGGACTGGTAGGTATTTGCCCCGATGGTGAAATTGAAGGGCCCTTCAAAGGCGGAGGCGATTTTGGCCTCAAGGGTCCAGTATTCACTTTCGCTTGAAGACTGGTCGTAGGCGAAGACGCGAGTTTGGTCCACGGGCAGAATGCATCCGCCCTCCACCCCGTGGGTGCCGTCCCGGTAGTTGCAAGGGCCTGTCCCCCAGTCTGCGCCGGCGCCGCCCGCCGGAGCGGATACGGGCCAAAGGCCGCTGGGATTTAGGCCCGGGACCGGGTTAAGGGTCGGGCCCACATCCATGAGGTAGTCCTGCTGGGCGAGGTATTCGGTCTCAAGCAGGGCTCCAATGAGCGTTACGCTGTAGTTTTCGAACTCGTAGTCAAACCCGAACGCGAACAGATCCTCTTCGTTCTTAAACACCGGGTCGAAGTCCGTGTGCATATCCCGAAAGCCCATGTTCTCAGGCTGGGGATAGTCGAAATTCAGCGCGGCCACATCGGTTTCATCGCCGCGAACGCCGAAGGGTAGGGCCCCGATGGCGCCACCGAAGATGCCGCCGGTGGTGCTTCCAAGGTGGGGATTATCGAAGCCGAACTCCCCGGGGATGCACCCGATGGTGGGGACGGTGTTCTTCTTACAGACCTGGTTGGTGATACGGGCCCGGTCCGAGTCTTCGTCGAAGCGCTGGTACATCACCCAGAGGTTGGCCCGATCGGTCATGGCCCATTCGCCGGTGATCCGATAGGAGTAGTGGTTACGGCCGTCGACGCTGGAGTCGATGCCCGGAAGGCGACGGCCCTGATCATCCACCATATAGGCGGCGGTGTTGTTGATGTAGCCATCCCGGTCGAGCTTCATGCCCGCAAAACGCACGGCCATGCGGTCGCCTAGGGGGAGATTGAAAGCGCCTTTGACCCGCACGTGGTCATAGGCCCCAGCTTCCACGTCCACGAAGCCTTCCGTGGTTTCCATCTTCGGCCGTTCCGTGACGTAGTTCACTACGCCCCCGGTGGCGTTCCGGCCAAAGAGCGTCCCCTGCGGCCCCCGCAGCACCTCGACGCGCTGCATGTCGTAGAACTCGGCGGAGTTCAGGTTCGTGCCGACGGCGATTTCGTTTAGGTGGATCGATACGCCGGGGTCGGCGCTCGAGGAGATCACCAAATTCCCGATGCCCCGGATGCTCAGGTTCGAGCCCCCGAAGTTTGTGGCGGTAAAGCTCACGTTGGGCGTGTTCATCTGCAGATCGGAGGTGTTAATGATCTGCCGGTCTTCCAGCATGGTTCCGGAGAACGCGCTTACCGCGATGGGAACATCCTGGATACTTTCCTGGCGCCGCTGGGCCGAAACGATGACTTCTTCGATGGCGTTCGACGAGGCGGCCTGCTCGGCCTGAACCACAGGTGCATAACCGAGTGCCAGGGTGCTGCCGAGCAGCATCCCGCACACGCCATGCACCCGTCCTAAGGGACGGGACTACGTCATGGTAACTCTCCCCGAAACCCTTCGCGCCTGCGACACAGCGTGCCAGAGCAGGAGCCGATCATTGTTTTTATTTCGGCTCCGGCAACAGGGGCTGCGCGATGAGTTTCAACCCTCGGCTCCCGGGATCAAATCAACATCGAATCGGAAAAGCTGTCAAGAATTTGAAGCATGCGAATTAAGTCAGCGGGGGTTAGGCTGCAACGGACCGGGGGGCTGTGTAGGCTTAAGCCGATGGCCTAGGGGAGAAGAGCGATGGACTATCGAGAGGGAACGCTTAAGGCATGGGCCGAGCGGGTGGCTAGGGGCGAGCTCTCCGTCGAAGCGCTCATGGCTTCAACGCTCGATCGCATCGAGCAGCTCAATCCGTCGCTCTCTGCCTTCACGGAGCTTCGCCCCCGGGACGCGGTGCTGGCCGAAGCCCGCGCCGTGGATCAGGCGCGGTCCCGGGGCGAGCCCTTACCGCCTTTGGCGGGCATGCCCCTGGGGGTGAAGGATCTTGAGGACGCAGCGGGCCTTCTGAGCACCTACGGATCTGCCCTCTTTGGGCATGCGCCGGCCACGGAAGATTCCGTGCTCGTATCCCGCTTGAAGCAGGCCGGCGCCATCGTGGTGGGAAAAACCATGACCCCGGAGTTTGGCTGCAAGGGGGTCACCAATAACCCTCGCCATGGCATCTGCCGCAATCCCTTCGCCCTGGAGCGCTCCCCTGGGGGGTCCTCCGGCGGCAGCAGTGCCGCGCTGGCGGCGGGGCTTGTGCCCCTGGCCACGGGCTCCGATGGAGGCGGTTCCATTCGCATTCCCGCGGCCTTTAGCGGCCACTCGGGCTTTAAGGCCAGCCAAGGGCGTTTGCCTCTGGGCGATGCGCTGCCCCCGACCACGGGCACCCTGGCGGTCCGCGGCCCCATGACCTATGACTTAAGCGGCACCTGCCTGGCCCTGGAGCTCGCCCAAGGGCCCCACCCCCGGGATATTTTCTCCCTGCCCGCCGTCCCCGGCCTGTTCGCCGACGCGGGGGCACTGCCTGCACCGAAGAAAGTGCTCTGGGCGCCGACCCTGGGCTTCGCGGCGCTCGACGCGCCCGTGGCCAGTGCGCTGTCGGCGGCGCGGCAGCGCCTTGAGGATGCGGGTATCGAGGTGGTGGAGGTGGCCGGGCCCTTTCCCGAGCATCCCCTTCCCGGCTGGTGGACCCTGTGGTCGGCGCTCTTGGCGCGAAAGCTCGGACCCTACCGGGGCACGGAGGACTGGGAATCGATTGATCCCGAGCTTCGGGAGATCGTTGCCTACGGCATGGATGAGGTGAGCGGGGCGGACTACGCCCGAGCCATGGATCAGTGCACCACCCTTGCCATGGCCCTCGAGGCGACCCTCGAGCGCCACGGCGCCAGCTTGCTGCTGGGGGCGACCTGCCCCTGCCTGCCCCCGGAGCACGACGCGCCGGGGATTTTGCTGGGTCGTCAAACCGGGCGCTGGGTGGAAATGACCTTGCCCATGAATATGACGCGCATGCCCGCGGCGACCGTTGCCGCTGGGCTGGCCCGGGAAGGGGAGGGACCTCTGCTTCCCGTTGGCCTTCAGGTGCTTGGCGGACAGCATCAGGACCCGGCGGTGCTGAGCGGCGCCCTGGCCCTGGAAAAGATCCTCGGTGGGCCTTTGCGGGCGGATCTCACGGCCCTTTCCTAGGACTGCCCTGGGGCTGCATCGAGGCGGGGGACGCGCTACGGTAGGGGCCAGGGCTCGCGCGGGGCGAGCCACTTTGGAGAGCAACGGTTATGTCTGCGACGGGTCAATGGAACGTCACCATCAACAGCCCCATGGGGGCGCAGCAGGGCACGCTGGATATCGCCGTGGACGGCGGAACCCTTACGGGCACCATGGTGGGCCCCCAGGGCACGCTGGCCCTGGAAGACGGCAAGGTTGATGGCGCGTCCCTTAGCTGGGCGGCGAACGTCACCTCCCCCATGCCCATCAAGCTCGAATTTAGCGCCGAGGTGAACGGCGATGAAATCAGCGGCACGGTGAAGCTGGGCGCCTTTGGCAACGCAAGCTTCTCGGGCAGCCGCGCCTAGGCCGCCTAGCTGCGAGGGGTCGGTCGGACCTCTCGCAGCGCTTCTTTTAGGGCCTCTCGAAGGGCCGTTTCCGTGGCCCTTCTCCCAGCTAAGCCAAGCTTCGCGCTGAGGCGCGCCCAGGGCGTTCCCAAGCAGAGTCTTTCCGTAAGGGCTTGAAGGGCCGGCGCCGCTTGTCCCGGGCCCTTGAGGGCCTTCTCTAGCTGGCAAAGCACGCTGGCCCCCACTTCTTCCAGGACCACTTCCCCGGCGAGCCACCGCGCGCAAGCCTCCTCGGCGCCCGCTGAAAAGGCCGGCGGCCCGGGCAGATGCTGAAGAAGCGTCGTTCGAAGCTCCGCGGTGAGGGCAGGCCCCGTGGGGCCCAGGCGAAAGCGGAGCTCCTCCCGAAGGCGAGGGGCGGCGTTCAGCATCATTTGCTGGGAAGCGGGGCTTAGGGGCGCCACCATCAAAACGCTCGGGGCCCCGCTGGCATTTCCCGCCCGATGGCCCAGGCGCGCCAGGCGAAAGCCGCAGCGGTGCCAGAAGCGCACCAGGGCTTCCGTGGCGCCAAAGCTCACGGAAAGAAAGGCGTAGCCCTGGCTGGCGGCGCTGGCCCGGGCCGCGGTGACGAGGGCTGCGCCTTCGCCTCGTCCGCGGTGGTCCGGAGCAATCGCCAGGCGTTGCACGCGGAGGCTTCTGAGGGTGAGGGCATCGATGAGCCCGAGCTGGGCGCCGAGGATGCTGGCCCCGTGATGCCCCGGGGGGCGTCGTTGCCCCTGCACCACGGCCTGGGCGAGCGCGCGGGGTAGGCCTCCTTCGGGCTTCAGCAGCAGTGCCCCCCGAAGCTCGCCATCCCGGCCCAGGACCCACCGTTCGAGGCTGGGGTCGTCGAAGAGCTGCGCTAAATCCCGAGGCCGAGCGCGGTAGTGGGCATCGCGCAGGCAATGATAGAGCGCTGTCCAGGCCTCCTCTGGCGCCTCCGGGGCAAGGCGCCCTGGGCCCTCCGGGGCTGGCCAGGGGCTGCTGCCGCCCTCCGGCGCGCTATAGACAGCGTTGAGGGCCGCCTCAAGGGGGTCGTCGGCGGCGAAGCGATGGGGCGTTTGCAGGGTCCATACCGTCCCCTCCCGATAGCGCTCCCGAAAGGCGCCGAGGAAGCGCTGCCGAAGGCTCTGCCCCGTGCCCTCATAGCCCTCCGTCGTGGTGGCCAAGACCACCCGGGGAACGGCCTCCAGCAGTGCCGTCAGGATCGGGAGGGGAAGGCCCGCGGCCTCATCAATCAGCAGGGCGTCCGGTAGGGGACCTTCGCTGAGCAGAAGATCGGGGGGGCGATGGGTCAGCCGGCGTCCCTCGGCGGCGGCGACTCGGCGAAGCATGGCCGTCGAATGGGGGTGGGGGCCCGTCACCGCAAGCTCGGCGTGGGGTGCGCGGGCGGCCAGCTGGCCAAGGAGCGTGGACTTTCCCCGGCCCCGGCCTCCGAGCACCAGCGCCGGGCGATGTCCTCGGCCCGTGAGTGCCCGCGCGAGCCGATCCAAAAGCCCGTCGGCGGAAGGCGGAACCTCTGCCGAAGCGGGGGCGTCCGGCGCGCTGGGGGGGAGTAGGTGGGGGTTTTCATCGCCGCGCAGCGTATAGGCCCAGGGGGCAAGGCGTTGGCACAGCCAGCGCTGGAAAGGCGTGGTGCGTTCCCGCGGCAGGTGAAGAACAAGAAGGCCCCCGGCGCGAAGGGTGCCGGCCAGGGCCGGAAGGCGCTCGGCGAAGTCCGGCGCTTCGCCGCTAAGGCATAGCCCCTCGGTTTCCAGTCCTAGGGCTTCTGCCAGGGGACCTTGGCTTTGCGCGAACACCTGGGCCCGCTGCTCAGCACTGGGCCACAGGGCCTCGAGCAGGGACGCCTGCGGGAGCGCGGAGGTGTTGAGCAGCAGCAGACGATGGCGACGCTCGGCCGCCTGCCGAAGGCCCTCCTCGAGGGTCCTTTGCCAGGCGGCAAGGGAAGCCATGGAGACCCTAGGGCAGCTGGATTCCGCCGCCGGGGCCGCCGAAGCCGCCGCCCGGGGCGCCCCCCATACCACCGCCGGGGCCCCCCTGGCCGGGGATGACCAGCCCGGAGGCGGCTTCCCGGCGCATTTCCTGAAGCTGGTTCAGCGTATCCTGCACCGCTTCCCCCGCCCGGGCGCCGAACTGCCCCACGGCGTCTTCGAGCGTTTCCGCTTCGATTTCAAAGGAGATGGGGAGGCTGCCCCCGGGCGTCATCAGGGACGCCTGGCCGAGAAAGCGCACGGGGCGGCTCGGGTCGTCGTCGCCGTTGGCGGTGACCGGGGTCAAGCGTTGGATCGTACCGACCCGGCGGTCGGAAAAGACGTCCTCGCGGTAGAGGTTCGCCCCGTCCATTTGGATGTCGTCTAGGGACTCGCTCATGGGGGCTCCTAAGCCTTAATCAGTGTGGGCGCTATTCTGCCACGCTAGCCTTAGGGTTTGGCGGCAATGGCCTCGATTTCCACCACGGCGCCGGGGAGAAGCAGGCCGGAAATCACCGTAGAGCGCGCCGGCGGCGCTTCCGGGAAGTAGCGCTGGTAGACCGCGTTATAGGCCGCCGCATCCTCGGGGCGGGTAAGGAAGGTGGTCACCTTCACCACGTCCGCGAGGCTTGCCCCCGCCTCAGCGAGTACGGCTGAGAGATTCTCGAGCGCTTGCACCGTCTGGGCCGTCACGTCGTCTCCGGCGAGCTTCCGCTCGCTGTCGATGCCGAGCTGCCCAGAGCAGAAGATAAAGTCGCCGCTGATGATGGCCGGAGACAGGGGGAGGCCAGGGGTAACGGTGCCAACTACGGTGCGAGTCATGGTGCGTTCCTTTCCAAAGCGATGGGTTCGGTGCAGGCTACCGCTGCCTTTGCCCTTGGGAAAGCACTCATGTCGAACCCCTTAGTCATTCACGCCGGCCGCGCGGTGCGGGAACGGATTCTCCGGGACGGTTTTCGCTATGAGGATTTCGACGTGGTGCTCGGGGCCGCCGGCGGACCCAAGTGGCTGGTGCTCTATGGTCTCGATGCGGTGCTCGCCCCAGCCCTGGCGGCCGCGCCCCGGCCCCGAACCTTTATTGGCGCGTCCGTGGGCGCCTGGCGCCTGGCTGCCTACCTCCAGGCGGACCCCCAGGGCGCGCTCGATCGCTTGCTCGCGCGCTATCGCGATCCGGCGTTTTTTGCGGAAGCGCGCCCCGATATGACCGCTCGCTTTGAAGCGGACGTGTCCGCCGTGCTCGGGCAGGCGGGCCTGGAGGCGCTGGCCCAGGGCGCACCGAACGCGCTTTACGCCGTGGTGACGGCCTTCGGCGCCGGCCGGCGGAACTTGCCCTGGCGCCTCGCCCTCACGGCGCTGGGGAATGCGCTCCGTCCCCGGTCCTTCGCCGAGGCCGGTGCCCTGGGTCTCGGGCAACGGGTGCTGGCCGGGCCCGCCCCCGTGCCCCCCTGGCTCCGCGAGGCGCTTCCGGGCGCAGAACGTATCCTGCAACGAGAGCACTGGCCGGCGGCGCTCTTGGCTACGGCGGCCGTGCCCGGATTGATTCGCCCTGTGGAAGGCCTTTTATCTGGGGGTGCCCTGGGTATTGATGGGGGCATCGCGGACTACCATTTCGGCACCATTCCACGCCATGAGGGCTTTACCCTTTATCCGCATTTTTACCCTAACCTTGTGCCCGGGTGGTTCGATAAGCCCTTCGCGCGCCGGCGCCTCGATCCCCGCTCTGTGGATCATTTGCTGCTGCTGGCGCCATCTCCGTCCTTCGTCGCAGGCCTGCCCGGAGGCAAGATCCCGGACCGGAAAGATCCCCGCGCCCTTGGAGGGGCGGCCCTGGGCGCGCGCTGGGGGCAGGTGGCGGAGGCGTCCCGGGCCTTGGGAGACGCGTGGGCTGCGCTGACGGAAGGGGAGGGGCTGGGCCTCGCGCGAGCCCTTGCGTCCTGAGGGCGAGGGCGCCATGGTTTAGAGCATTGGATTACAGGAGAGGGAGAGCCCATGAGCATTGCCTACCAGCGTTTTGTCATTGACGAACTACCCAAGGGGCCCCTCGAGGAACGGCACTTTCGCCTAGAAGAAGGCGTGCTTCCGGCCCTGGAAGCCGGGCAGGTGGCCGTGCGGGTCATTCTGATCTCTCAAGATGCGGCGAACCGCGCCTGGCTTCAGGGCGCGACCTATCGGGGCGCGGTGCAAACCGGTGATGTGATGCCCAGCGGCGCCATCGCTGAGGTGCTGGCCTCGGAGGATCCGGCTTTCGCTCCGGGAGAACTGGTCTACGGCGACATCGGCTGGCAAAGCCACGCGATCATGCCGGGGGCCGCGCTCCGCAAGGTGGGCCCCCATCGTCCCCTGACCCACCACCTTTCCCTTCTGGGCGTCGCGGGGAAGACGGCTTACCACGGGCTGTTCCAGGCCGCGGGCATCCATGCGGGGGAAACGCTCCTGGTGTCCGCGGCGGCGGGCTCCGTGGGCTCCCTGGTCGGCCAGCTCGGTAAGCTCAAGGGCGCGCGGGTCATTGGCGTGGCCGGCGGTCCGGAGAAATGCGCCTGGGTCCGGGATACCCTGGGTTTTGATGAATGCCTGGATTACCGCGATGAAAGCCGGCCCCTGCCGAAGGCGCTGGCGGCGGTGGCCCCCGGCGGCGTGGACGTGTATTTCGATAACACGGGCGGGCCTATTCTGCAGGCCGCGCTTTTCGCCATGCGGGAGCAGGGCCGCATCGCCTGCTGCGGCGCCGTATCCATGTACGACGGCGCCCCGCGCCCAGGCCCCGTGGGGGTGCCGGGGCTCATCGTGGTGAAGCGCCTGACCCTGAAGGGCTTTATCGTTTCCGACTACGCCCACCTCGATGGGGACGCGGAGCATGAACTTGCGCTTTGGGCGAAGCAGGGCCAGCTGCATATGGAAGAGGACATCCTCGAAGGGCTTGAAGCGGCGCCGCGGGGGCTGATTGGCCTCCTGGCGGGGCAAAATCGGGGCAAGCGCATGGTGCGCCTGGCCCCCGATCCGGCCTAAGCATGTCGTCCTCAGCGCCCTGGGTGCTTCTCGCGCTGGCGGCGGCCGGCGGGCTCATTTATCTCCTCCAGCCCGTGCTTGGGCCGTTCCTCTTTGCCACCCTTCTGGCCTACCTAGGCGACCCCCTCGCCGATCGGCTGGAAGCCCGGGGCCTGGGCCGCACCAGCGCCGTGGTGCTGGTCTTCCTGGCCCTAAGCCTTGCCCTAGCCCTAGTCCTTCTCGGCTTCCTACCCCTACTGGTGGAGCAGCTGCGTGACCTTCTTCAGCGTCTGCCGGGAGCCCTGACGTGGCTCGAGTCCACGGCCCGGCCCTGGCTGGAGCAGCGCTTCGGCCTTGCGCTGCCGAGCCTTGAAAGCGCTGAGGTCAATGCGCTGCTGCGGGAGCACTGGCAGTCCACGGGGGAGTTCGCCGGGCAGGTGCTGCGCAGCGCCTTCGCTTCCGGGGCGGCGGTGCTGGGCACCTTAGCGACGCTGGCTTTAGTCCCCGTGGTGACCTTCTACCTACTGCGGGACTGGGACCGGCTCATCGCGCAAATTCAGGGTCTGCTGCCTCGCGATCTCGAACGGGTGCTGACCCCCCTAGCGCGGGAGTGCGATGAGGTGATTGCGGCGTTCCTTCGGGGGCAGCTGCTTGTGATGCTGGCCCTGGGAACGCTCTACGCGGCGGGGCTGGCCCTCGTCGGCCTCGACTTTGCGCTGCTGATTGGCTTGGTGGCGGGGCTTGCGAGCCTGGTGCCGTATCTCGGGCTGGCGGTGGGCCTCGTGCTCGCTGGGGGCGCGGCGCTGTTTCAAGGGGGCGACCCCGTAACGGCCCTCGCCGGGGTGGGGGCCGTCTTCGCCGTCGGCCAAACCCTCGAGGGCATGGTCCTTGTGCCCTGGCTCGTCGGGGATCGCATCGGCCTTCATCCCGTCGCCGTGATTTTTGCGGTGCTTGCGGGGGGGCAGCTGTTCGGCTTTACCGGGATTCTATTGGCGTTGCCCGTGGCGGCGGTGATTGCCGTGGCCCTGCGCCACGCCCACGAGCCCTACCTGCGCAGCCGCTTCTACGGCGGCCGGCAGGATCCGGAGGCTTAGCGGTTCTCTTGGGCGGGCTCTCCTAGGCGCCGGGCGGCAGAACCGGCCGAATCGTCGGCATGGCCCGGGGGCCTAGGGCCCAGCGGTGCAAGGCGTCGATGGAGTCGAAGCGGCACAGCCCTTCAAGCTGCTTCACGGTGACGGCCATGAGGTCGAAATCCCCGGCGCGATGCCGTTCCAGGGCCTGTTCTGGGGTAATCCAGCAGCTGTCGTCCAGTTCCTTGTCGTCGTGGAGTCCCACCTGCTGCGGCGGCGCCTCGGCAATGAAGAAGCGCGTATCGAAGCGCCGGGGCCGGCCCAGGGGCGTGACCCAGCGGTTGTAGAAATGCACCCGGTCGCAGGCCAGGGTCAGCCCTTCCTGCTTGCACAGGGTTTCAAGATCGAGCGTGCCGTCGTGAATGGCGTGGCGATAGGCCTCAAAGCGTTCCCGCTTCTCCCCCTCGAGGGTGACCAGCTGGCCGAGGTCGTTATAAGCCAACAGCACCCCCGCTTCCTCGAAGGTTTCCCGAATCGCGGCAATCCAGAAGCCCCGCCACTCATGGCCGATGGCGTCGAGCTGCGGCTGCTGGGCCTCGCTGGGCCCGGTGCGGTAGGGGTCGTAGGCGTGGAGGTGGTCATCCCCCTCCACCCGGCCCCCGGGAAAGACATACATGCCGCCGGCAAAGGCGGAGCCTTGGGTGCGCCGAAGCATGAACAGCTCCAGGCCCTGGGGGGCGCTATCCCGCGCCAGAATGATGGTTGCCGCGGGGCGGATCGGTTGTACCGGTTTGCTCATGAAACTCCCTCCTCTCCCCGGGATGATACACGGCTTCGTCCCGAGCTATGCTCCCGGGGTAGAACACTAGCCTTGGGGAAAAGCGGTATGAGTGCAGGGGGATTAAACGCCGCGCAGCTTGCGCGCATTGAGCAGCATCTAGACAGCCAGTATCTGGCGAAGGGGAAGCTCGCGGGGACGCTGACGGCGGTCTGGCGCCGCGGGGAGCTGGCCTACCTCAAGCCCCAGGGGCAGCGGGATCTGGCCTCCGGCGCGCCCATGACGGAAGACACGATCTTTCGCATCTACTCCATGTCCAAGCCCATCACCTCCGTGGCGCTCATGATGCTTTACGAGCGCGGCGTCTTTCAGCTTGGCGACCCCGTCCATCGCTGGATTCCCGAGTGGGCCGAGCAGCGGGTCTACGTATCCGGGATCTATCCCCACTTCCAGACCCGCCCCGTGGACCGGCCCATGACGGTGAAGGACCTGCTCACCCACATGAGCGGCCTGACCTACGATTTTATGGCGGCCACGAATGTGGACGCGGCCTATCGCAAGGTGGGGCTGCGGCTTCAGGGGTCGGGGCTCACCCTCGATGCCTTCGCCGAGCGCCTCGCGCCGTTGCCCTTGCTGTTCTCTCCCGGATCCTCCTGGAACTACTCCTTTGCTACGGACATCTGCGGCTTGCTCGTGGAGCGCATGAGTGGCCTGCCGCTTGATCAGTTCCTTCAGCAGGAAATCTTCGGGCCCCTGAAGATGGTCGATACGGGCTTCTCCGTGCCCGAGGCGGAGCAACATCGCTTTGCTTCCAATTACGAGCGCGCCCCGGATCGGAGCCTCCGCTGCATCGATGAGGCGAGCACGAGCCCCTTCTGCCAACCGGCGACCTTCTTCTCTGGCGGTGGCGGGCTCCTGTCCACGGCGCACGATTACCTGCGCTTCTGCCGCATGCTGCTCGGGGGCGGTACCCTCGAGGGGGCCCGCATTATCGGCCCGAAGACCCTAGCGCTTATGGGCACGAACCACCTGCCCGGCGGGGGCGATCTGACCGAGTGGGCCCAGGGTAGCTTTAGCGAGACCACCTACGAGGGGATCGGCTTTGGCCTTGGCTTTGCCGTGAACCTGGGCATGGCGGCGACGAGCGCCGTGGGGACGGAAGGGGAGCTGTTTTGGGGTGGCGCCGCAAGCACGATTTTCTGGGTCGACCCCAAGGAAGATCTTGCCTGCGTGTTCCTGACCCAGCTCATGCCCTCGGGGACCTACAATTTCCGAGGGCAGCTGAAAGCCTTGGTTTACGGCGCCATTGAGCCCTAGAAACGCGCCCTAGAAACCGTGGAAGGACACAATTTCGTCCACGGGCACGCGCTCGCTGCGGAAGCTGGCGATGGGGTGGCTCTCGTCTTCGTAGCCGATGGCCACGCCGCAGAAGAGCATCTCGTTATCGGGGATGTTGAGGGCCTTCACCACCGTGGGGGTCCAGACGGCCCAGGCTTCCTGGGCCGCAGTGTGAAGCCCATGCTCCCGGGCCAGCAGCATGATGGACTGCATGAACATGCCGCAGTCGGACCACTGCCCTTCCTGCATTTGCCGATCCATGGTGAAGAAGAGCGCCGCCGGCGCACCGAAGAAGGCGTAGTTCCGGGCGAACCAGGTCAGGCGCGCAGCCTTGTCTTCCCGGGGGATGCCGAGGGCTGCGTACATGCCTTCCCCGACCTGGAAGCGTCGGGTTTTGTAGGGCTCGGTGAGCTCCGGGGGATAGATGTGGTATTCCGCCCCTTCCCCCCGGGGCGTGGTTTTCATCTTCTCCTGGACCTCATCCACGATGGCCTGCTGCACGGCGCCGGTGACCGCGTACACGCGCCAGGGCTGAAGATTGCCGCCGGAGGGGGCCCGCAGGGCGGTGGTGAGAATCTCCCTCAGGAGCGCCTCAGAAACGGGCGTGTCCTTGAAAGCGCGGCAGGTTTTGCGCGTGGCTAGGGCCTCAGAAACGTTCATGGTGGTCTCCCCCGGTGCATGAGGAGGCCAGTATACGAGCTTGCGTCCCCCGTTGCCCCCGGGCATAACGCGGCTATGGCTACGCTAACGGCATTTCTTTTCTGGGTCCTCCTAAGTGCTGCGGGGGGCAAGGCCCTGCAGGGGGCGGCGCTTTCTCTTGGGGAGCGGCTGGCCCTGGGCGCAGAGGGCGTGATCGCCGCTATGCTGTTGCTGCCGGCCTGGCGGAGCCTGGCACTAGGGGCTGCGTCGCTCCTATGGCTGGCTTACGCGGCCTATCTGCTTCGCGCCTGGCAAAGAGACGCGGCCGGTCCCTGTCCCTGTGGGGATTGGACGCCCCTTAAGCTTGGGCCCCTGGTGATTGGGCGGGCGCTGGCCCTGGCGGTGCTAGCAGCCATCGCAGCGGTGCACGGGGAGGCGACGCCCCTGGGGCCCGCGCTGCTGCCAGGCCTGGGCTGGGCCTTGGGCTATCTTCTGATGCTGGCGCTGGTTGCGATGGTGCAGACGCGCTGGGATCTTGAGCAGGAGGGACGGAACGGATGAAGACCCTAGGCCCCCTTTGCGGCGCGGTGACTCTGATGCTGCTCGCCTTGAGCCCCGGAGCCGTGGCCGCTGACCGGGCAGACTACGCGCTCCCGAGCCTCGCCACGCAGGAGGCCCTGCGGGATAGCACCCTCGAGCGGCGTATCGAGCAGCTGCTGCCCTCGCTCATGCGCCGGGCCGGGATCGATGTCTGGCTGCTCATCGCCCGGGAATACAACGACGATCCCGTGCTCCAAACCTTCCTCCCCGCGCGCTGGCCCACGGCCCGACGGCGGACGATTTTGCTGATTCACGATCGCGGGCCCGAGGCCGGCCTCGAGACCCTGGCGTTTGCGCGCTACCCCGTGGGTCGCTTCAAGGCGGCTTGGGATCCGGAGGCCGAGCCCGACCAGTGGGCCGCCCTGGCGGCCAAGCTTGAAGCGCTTGATCCCCGGGTGGTGGCGGTGAATCGCTCGGAAAACTTTGCCCTTGCCGATGGGCTCAGCAGCACGGAGTACGCGCAGCTTGCGGCAGCCCTCAGCCCGGCGCTTCGAGGCCGGCTGGCCAGCGCCGAGCCCCTCGCCGTCGGTTGGCTGGAGACCCGTTTGCCGGAGGAGCGGGCGCGGCACGGGGAAGCCGTGGCCCTGGCCCATGCGCTGCTCGCAGAAGGGCTCTCGTCCGCCGTGGTGACTCCTGGGGAAACCCGAACCGATGACCTCGCCTGGTGGTTCTTGGAAGCGCTTCGGGATCGGGGTCTGACCAGCTGGTTCCACCCGAGCGTTTCCGTCCAGCGCGTCGGGGTTGTGGATGAAAGCGGGGAGGCGAAAAGTCTCTACAACGTGGTGATCGAGCCCGGCGATCTGGTGCATGTGGATTTTGGCCTGCGGTACCTGGGGCTCTACACGGATACGCAGCAGATGGCCTACGTCCTGCCGCCGGGGGTGGATAGGGCACCGCCTTGGCTCGCGGCGGCCATGGCTCGGGGGAATCGCCTTCAGGACCTCCTAACCAACGCCTTCAGAACGGGGCGAAGCGGCAACGCCGTGCTCCGGGCCGCCCTTGGGGCCGCCGCGGCCGAAGGCCTTGGGGGCGCGATCTACACCCATCCCCTCGGGCTCCATGGCCACGCGGCGGGACCGACCATCGGCATGTGGGATCAGCAGGGCGGGGTGCCGGGGCCTGGGGATTACCCTCTGTACCCCAATACCGCCTACGCCATCGAGCTCTACGCCAGCTACGCCCCGCCGCCCTGGGGTGGGCAGCGGGTGCGTATCAAGCTGGAAGAAGACGCCTTCTTCGATGGAGAAGCCGTTACCTACCTAGACGGTCGGCAGACGGCTTTCCACCTGATTCGGTCCCCCTAGGAAAGGACCTGGCCCTCAAATTCCCGAGGCTTGCCCTGCAGCTTCGCGAGGCCGTTGAGAAAGTCTTCGAGAATCAGATAAAGCGACGGCACGAGGAAGAGGGTGATCACCGTCGCAAAGAGCACGCCGAAGGCCAGGGAGATGGCCATGGGGATCACAAAGGCCGTGGCCCAGTTGGAGTCGGCGATCAGCGGCGCAAGGCCGATGAAGGTGGTGGAGGAGGTGAGCACGATGGCCCGAAAGCGCACCACCCCCGCCCGTGCCACCGCATCCCACACGGCGACCCCAGCTCGGCGCTGGCGATTGATGTAATCCACCAGCACCAGGGAAGCGTTCACCACCACCCCGGAGAGCGCCACCATGCCGAGCATGGAGAAGAAGACCAGGGGTTCGCCCATGAGGTAGTGGCCCGTGATAGCTCCGATGGCGCCGAAGGGAATCACGCTCATGATGACCAGGGGCTGGAGGTAGCTCTTTAGGGGAATGGCCAGCAGGGCAAAGATGATCATCATGGACAGCAGGAACCCCTGGCCCAGGCTTGCGAAGGAAGAGGCGCGCTCCTCCTGCTCGCCGCCGAGCCCTACGCTCACTCCGGGGTAGGCGGCCAGCAGTTCGGGCATGCGCGTTTCGTTAATGGCGGCGATGATCTTCTCCGGCGTGGTCCGGGCCCGGTCTACCTCGGCGGTGACGTTGACAATGCGTTGCCCATCCTTGCGCAGGATGCGAGAGAAGCCACGCCCCAGGTCCATGGTTGCGACGGTGCTAAAGGGGACTTCCGCGCCCTTGGCAGTGCGAATGCGCATGTCCTCCAGGTTGCCGATGGAGCGCCGCTCTGCCTCGGGGTAGCGCACCATCACCCGCACGTCATCTACCCCGCGCTGCACCCGCTGCACTTCCAGGCCATAGAAGGCCTGGCGCACCTGGCTGGCCAGGTCGTTCATGGTCAGGCCGAGGGCCCGTCCTTCCTCCGTCAGGGCAAGCTTGATCTCCTGCTTTCCCGCGCGGAAGGAGTCGGTGATGTCGTAGACCCCGCTGTAGCGCGCGAGCTCGCCCCGAAGGGTGGCGGCGAAGCGCCGGAGTTCGTCGACGTCGCGCCCCGTTAGTTCGAAGTTGATGGCATCCCCGGTGGTAAACGCCGCGGCGCTAAAGGACAGCTCTACCGCATCGGGGATGGGGCCAGTGAGTTCGCGCCAGCGCTGGGTCATGGCGCTAATGGACACCCCTTCCCGATCCTTAAAGGGCGGCAGGGCAATGGCTACCTCGGCGAAATGGCTCTGGCCGGGGCCGCTGCTCCGCTGGGGGCCGCCCCCGCGGCCAATCTGGGTGCCGATGGAAGTCAAGGTGTGCTGCACCAGCGTCGGTGCCTCCGGGGGGCGGGTGGCGTCGAATTCGTCCCGCAGGGTTTCTGCGGCGCGCTCGAGCTGGGCCACGGCCCGGGAGGTCACCTCCACGGGGACGCCCTCGGGCATGGTGAGGGTCGCGTAGATCCGGTCCCCCTCCACGGAAGGGAAGAATTGGAAGCTGACCCGGCCGCTGGCGATGAGGCCTCCGGCGATGATGAGGGCGCCGAGGGCCAGGGCTGCGGTGTTGTAACGCCCCCGCATGCTTTTCTCCAGGAGCGGCCGATAGCGCGTCTCCGCGAAGCGCTCGAGCCCCTCCTGCAGCCGGCTTTGGAAGCGAATCCATCCCTGCACCAAGGCCGTTTTTTCGAATAGGTAGCCCGAGGTTTTCCGGTGCCGGAGGTGCACGGGCAGGATGAGCTGGCTTTCGATGATCGAAAACACGAGGGCGATGATGACCACGTAGCCAATGACGGAGAAGAAGTCTCCGATGCGCCCGCCCCCGAGGAGGAGGGGGAGGAAGGTGGCCATGGTGGTGAGCACCCCGAAAATCACGGGGATGGACACCTCGAAGGTCCCTTCAATGGCGGCGTGGCGCCGGTTCTCGTGCTCCAGCTCATGGGCGTAGATGCGCTCCCCGACCACGATCGCATCATCAACCACGATACCGAGGACGAGGATGAAGGCCATCACCGTCAGGGACGAGATGGAGATATCGAAGAAGGGGAACAGCATGATGGCCCCGAGAAGGGCGATGGGGATACCCGCAGCCACCCAAAGCGCCAGGCGGAAGCGCAGGAAGAGGGCGAGGATGATGAGCACCAGCACGAGGCCGTTACGGGCATTCTCCGTCAGCGTATCGAGGCGCACGCGTAGCTCTTCCGACTCCTCCTGCCAGATCACTAATTCCAGGCCGTCGGGGAGCTCCGCCCGGGCCTTCGCCAGGTAGGCCTGGAGGGTCTCGGCCATTTCGATGATGTCCTCATCCCCGACGCGGTACACCTTCACCATGACCGCGGGCGAGCCGTCGAAGCGAGCGAGGAGATCTCCCTCTTCAAAGCCATCAATGATCGTTGCCAGGTCCCGAAGCAGTACCCGGGTGCCGTCGGGGCGGGTGAGTACCACGACGTCCTCAAGCTCAATGCCCCGGTAGGCCTGGCCCTCCGTGCGGACGAGGATATCGCCGCCGTCCGTCTTGATGGTGCCCCCGGGCATGTCCACGGAGGTGCGGCGCACCGCATCGGCCACCTGGGCCAGGGTCAGGCCATGGCGCCGGAGCGTCGCCTCGGAGACTTCGATGGAAATCTCGAAGGGGCGGGTGTAGACCAGGTCCGCTTGGGAGATGCCGGGCAGATCAACGATGTCATCTCGGAGCTGCTGCCCGAGGAGCTTTAGGGTGCGCTCATCGGCGTTCCCGGTCAGCATGATTTGCATGACGCCGCCGCGGAATAGGAACTTCGTGGTCACGGGCTTTTCCGTTTCCCGGGGCAGGGTGTTGATGCCGTCCACCTGGCTCTTGATGTCGTTGGCCACGGAGGCGGAATCGAAGCCGTCGGCCACCTCGACGGCGACGGAGCACACCCCTTCGCTGGCCGTGGTGTTGATCTTATCGATGCCCTGGATGGACTCGATGGCCTCCTCGATGCGGATGCAGACGCCCCGCTCGACCTCCTCCGGGGAGGCGCCCAGGTAGGGCACGGTGATGCTCACCACGTCCGGGTCAACGTTCGGAAACTCTTCCTGGTGGGTGGTGAAGAGAGACATGATCCCTCCCGCCAGGAGGATGAACATCAGAAGGTTCGCGGCAACGACGTTATCCACGAACCAGGTGATGATGCCCTTCATTGCTCAGCGCCCCCTTGCTGAAGCGGTTGGACGAGCATGCCTTCCACCACCGTTTGCAGGGGGGACAGGCATACCCTCTCCCCGGCGGCGAGGCCGTCCTGAATCAGCACGTCGTCCTCGAAAAAGCGCAGGGGGGTAACGGGGCGTAGTTCGATGCGATTCTCCTCGTCGATCACGATGACCTGGTTGCCTTCCCGCAGTACGGAGCGGGGAAGGGTGATGATGTCCTGTGCTAGGGTCCCGTCGATGGTGGCGGAAACGAATAAGCCCAGGGGGAGGGCAGGCTCCGGGCTTTCTACCCGGGCGACGAGGTGAACCATGCGCGAGCGCGGGTCGAGCTCCCCTTCCGCGCGGAGGATGCGACCCTCCCAGCGCTGTTCTACGCCCCCGAAGGGCGCGCTCAGGGTGACCCGGGGCGCCTCCGCCGCATCAAAGCGTTGCCCCAGCTGAAAGCCCAGGAAGGCCAGCTGCTCATCGGCGATGGGTAGGCGCACCTCCATGGCGTCCGTGGCATAGAGCCGGGCGATCTCGCTGCCGCGGCGAACGAACTGTCCCACATCAATGTTTTCCTGGCGAACGATGCCGTCGAAGGGGGCCCGGAGCACGGTGCGCTCCAGATCTCGCTGGGCCCGGGCCACGGCGCTCTCTCCGGCGCGAAGCCCCGCCTCCGCGACGCGCAGCCGCCTCTCCGCGCTCTCCAAGGCCGAACGACTGACCAGTCGCTTATCGAGGAGCGGTTTGACCCGATCGTATTCAAAGCGCGCATTGGCTAGCTCTGCGGCGGCCTGGTCCCGGGAAGCCTCGGCGCTTTCCAGGGCGAGGCGCGGGTCCGTGTCGTCGAGGCGAAGCAGGGGTGCCCCGGCCTGGAAGGTGCCGCCGGACACCATGGCCTCGCTCACCCATTCGATGCGCCCATCGACCTCCACCACCAAGGCACTTTCCGTGCGGGGCATGACCGAGCCTTGGCTGCGCACCTTTAAGCGCTGGGGGGCCGGCGTCACGGTGGTCACGCGCACTGCCGGCGCCACCGCTTCGGGGGTTTCCGCCGATAGGGTAGGCGCCGTGGCGACGAGGCCGGCGGCACCGATAAAGGCGGCGATCACGATGAGGATCGGGGTAGCAAAGCGCTTCATGACGGTAGACCTCGAGATGGGGGCGTGGGGAGTAGGGCGTTGACATCGCAGGTGGCGCCGGCGTCGCAGAGCGCCGCCCGCAGGTGATCACGATTGAGCTGGGTTAGGGCCTGAAGGGCGCGCCGGGCATTGCGGCGATTACGCCCTTCGAGGGCCTGGTCTAGGTCCCAGAGTAGGGCTTTGACCGCGCCTAGGGAGGCCTCGTCGGGCTCCGGAAGCCGGGGCCAGAGTCGCTCTAGAAGCTGCATGCGTAGACCGTTAGCAATGAGGCGCATGGGCAAGTTGCCGCATTCCCGCAGCATGGCCTGGCTAAGGGCAAGGCGCGCCGTCAGCAGATTGGGATCCCCGGCGGAAAGGCCAAGAAACTGGGCAATGCGCTCTCGCACCGCGGAGATGCCGGTCTCCGATCCCCGGGCCAGGAGCTGATCGCAGGCATCCCCGACCAGGAGCTCAAGCACCTTTAGGCATTGGTCCACGAGCTCTGCGTCGGGCACGGGGTGAAGGTCCAGAAGCGGCCCTAGCACATCAAGGCTCGCCTCATCGATGGCGGCTACCCGGGATCCGCCCCGGGCGCTTTTGGTCAGCCCCAGGGTTTCGAGCTTGCGCAGGGCTTCCCGCACGGCGCCGCGGCCCGTTTCAAAGCGCAGGGCCAGTTCCCGCTCCGAGGGTAGGCGTTCTCCCGGGCGATATTGGCCCGTGAGCACCTCATGGCGAAGGGTGCTGAAAACGTCTTCCGTGCGGGTAGGGTGCGAGGGGCTCATGGCGTGCCTGCTTTTCTAGGAGGCGCGATGGTACGGACCTTTAGGTCGGTCCGCAATGGCTGGTCCAAATTGGTAGTACCAATTTTTCCCAAGGCGTCCCTAGGTTTGTGGCCCGTTTCCCCCTAGGCTAGGACCTCCGGCCCTTTGGGGTGTGCAGTGACGGCGCTGGGAGCCATAACCGCGATGAACCGAGTGCGCTTCCCCCTTGGGGCCATCGTTTATCACCACAAGCAGGGGTACCGGGGCGTGATCTTTGGCGTTGATGCGGAGTTTGCCCTGTCCGACGAATGGTATGACCGGGTGGCGCAGACCCGGCCGCCGAAGGATGCGCCCTGGTATCACGTGCTCGTCCATGGCAGCAGCAAGACCACCTATGTGGCGGAGCGTAACCTGGTCCCCGCGGCGGATCGGGGCCCCATCGAGCATCCCCTCCTAGAGACCTTCTTTACCCATCTTGAAGGTGGGGCCTATGCCCCGAAGGGGCTCCATTAAAAAGGTCCGAAGGGGCTCCATTAAAAAGGTCCGAAGGGGCTCCATTAAAAAGGTCCGAAGGGGCGACCTTAGAAGTCCCGAAGGGGCGACCGATCACCCCTCGCCTAGGGAAGTTCG
>JAUILI010000118.1 GCA_030433075.1 Gammaproteobacteria bacterium
TCGAAAACCAACGGCAGTTGATCGAGACGATCTCACGGGCGACGCGACGTCCGTCCGGGTTGATCCAAGGGTTGCTGTGCCCGGATCTGGAAGTCTTTCGTTACACCAACAAGAAAACCGGCAAAGTGATGTATGCGACGCCGGACGATCTCGTCGCCGGGGCGGAGGATCCGGACTTGGAACGCGATCGTTGGCAGCAGGGCGAGCGGATCGAATTGGGAGAAGGGCTTTCGGCCGCGCGAGCGATCGAACTCTTGGGCGACGACGACCGCGTGGTGGTGATTCCGGTCGACAGCCTAGCGCACCCGCTGACTGCTGATCTCGTGCACGTCGGCCCCAACCGGCCCGAGAGCCGAGGGACGGTGCGCCTCGGCGGCCCCAGCCTCCGAGATGAGCCCCGGATTCAATTCAATTACCTCGAGGCGGCTCGGGACCGGGAAGATTGGCGACGCTGCCTGCGCCTAACCCGGGAGATCCTCCAGCAGGACGCCCTGGCCCCCTTTCGGGGCGAAGAGATTCAACCGGCCATCGATCTCGATGACGACGCCGCGGTGGACGCCTGGGTGCGCGCCAACGTCGAGACGGCCTACCACCCCGCGGGCAGCTGCCGCATGGGCGCAGCCGAGGATGCTAGGGCCGTGGTCGATCCCGAATGTCGTGTTCGCGGCTTGAGCGGGCTTCGGGTGGTCGACGCCTCAGTCTTCCCCACCCTTCCCAATGGCAACCTCAACGCGCCAACGATCATGGTCGCGGAGCGGGCCTCGGACTTGCTTCAGGGCAAGGCCCTACCCCCCGACGACGCCCCCGTATGGCTCGATCCGCACTGGGATACGCGGCAGCGAGAAGGTCAGAGCGCCGCCATCTCATGACCGCCGTGCTCACCCTTGCCCTGGCTCTTACTTCCCTGGCCATCCTGGCCCTCGCCCTTCGTCATGGTGGCGTTCGCCTTTACGGTCCCCAACCGGTGGGTACGGTGACGCTGATCGCTATTCTCTTCACCTCGGGCTTGGACGTAGGCCTGATCCTCTTCCCCCTGCTAGATTTTGACCGCTACGCCGCCGGCGCGGCCTACCAATTCGCCAATCCCCTGGCCATCGAGTTCGGATTCTGGGGTTTCTGGGTTTGGGGGCTCTATTTTCTCAGCGCGGCCTACTTCTGCCTCTTTGAACCTCGCCTGCGGCTCTTCGAGCGGCCCTGGGTGAAGACCCTCCATAACGCCATCATCCTGGGCACCTGCGCCTTCACCGCGTACCTGTTCCTGCTCATGGTTCCGGACTATCTCCCGAGCCTTAACCCCCCCAGAACCCTCGCCCTAGTCGCGGTGGTGGTGCTCTTGGCCGTGGCTTCGAGCCTCCGCTTTCAGGTCCTCCGCTGGCTTAGCGTGGGCTCCTCCCTGATCTTCCTCGCCCTAGTGCTAAGAGGCGCTGCCGTGGCCGACTTGGGGGGTGCCGCCCTCCTCGCTCGGGGCCAAGAGCTCGCAGCCTACTTCCAGAATTTTCACCGCTTCCTATCCCCCTTAAGCGGCTATCACGAGTTCTATCTGTTCTGGTGGTTCACCTGGAGCCTCATGATTGGCCAATTCATCGCGCGCTTCCTGGCCGGGCAACGGACCGTCACGGTGCTAATGCTGCTGCTGGTGGTACCGTCCCTACCCCTAGCGCTCTGGTTCGCGGTGCTCTATCAGTTTCACCTTGAGGCTGCCGCCCTCCCGGAGCGCTACGCCCTCCTGATGGTGGCCGTCGGTATTCTTTTCCTCGTGAATTCCCTCGACTCCCTCACCCGGCTCTATACGCAGAACCTTGCCCTTTCCCCGGAACGCCTCGGGGCCTGGGCCTACCTTGCGGTGAATTGGGCTTTGATCTTCGGTCTGGTGCTGCTCTTTCGTTACACCCCCCTAAAAATCGAATGGCTAGGGCTCGCGGTCCTGGGACTCTACGGGGTGATTGGCTTCCAGATGCTAAAGCATCGCCTCGGGGCCATGACTTGACCCCGTTCCCCTAATCCCGCTTACTCCGCGCCATGAGCGCCCTAGGATGCCAACGCAAGCAGAGGACGCCGCTGTGGCGGGGGCTTTTGCTCACCCTTGCGCTCGTACCTGCGCTTTGCCAAGCCCTGTGCTTGCCCCCGCAGGGGCCAGGGACCGTTGCCCAGGACGCACCCGCCGCTGAAGACCATAGCTGCCACGGCATGGCCATGGCCGCGGCGGAAGCCCCCAGCCCTTCCCATGGGAGCGCTGATCCTAGCGATCACGGCGACTGCTGCGACCCCTCCGCTCCAGCCCCTTCCAGTGACGCCGACCCCGTACCGGCAATGCTGCTCGCCAGCCTAATGCTGTCGCCAGCGGTCGCCGCAGAAGCCCGCTGCTATGCGCAGGCTGGAATTCGCGGCCCGCCGGTCAGCACCGGACCACCCCTAACCCTCCTGCACTGCCACTTCACCGAATAGATCCCCTCGGCACCAACGCTTTCGCGCTTGTTTGCCTTGAGAGGATCCTATGTTCAGACGTTTTGCTATTGCCACGGCCCTTGCCGTCACCCTTGTTCCCCTGCCCCAGGCCCACGGAGCCTTTACTCGCCTCGCCGCAGAGCGCGCTGCCGTGGACGATGCTCTGGTCCTTCGGGCCCTGAGCCAGGAGGCCAAGGCACAACGGGCCCAGGCCCGCGCTACCCGGGCCCTGCCCGATCCCCAACTTCGCCTCGGGCTCGCCAACCTTCCGGCGGACACCTTCGCCTGGGATCAGGAACCCATGACCCAGCTTCAGGTGAGCCTGCGCCAAGCCCTTCCCAACGGTAAGGCCCGGTCAGCGCGCTTCGAAGCCGCGATGGAGGGCGCCCGGCAAACCGCTGAGCAACGCGCCCTCGCAGCCCTCGAACTGCGCGCTGCGCTAAGAGCGCGGCTCATCGACATTGCCTGGCGCCAAGAACAGGGCGAGCTCCTCGCACGCCAGGAGGCGGTGCTCGCCCAGCTGGAAGCCCAAGCGCTCAGCGCCTTTGAAGTGGGCCGCGGGACCGAGAATGATGTGCTGGAGGCACGCCTCGCGCGACAGGCGCGCGTACAAGCCCAGCTCCAGAACGACACCGCGCTGGCTTCCGCGGAGTCGAGCCTTCAGCGCTGGCTACCGGAAGCCCTGCTCCAGCAAGGACCT
This sequence comes from Gammaproteobacteria bacterium, assembly GCA_030433075.1. Classification (GTDB taxonomy): domain Bacteria; phylum Pseudomonadota; class Gammaproteobacteria; order Pseudomonadales; family Azotimanducaceae; genus Salivita. The sequence goes on from JAUILI010000118.1 coordinate 3,146, forward strand.
CCCCCGACCCTTAAAGCGCTTTTTCCGTCCTTTGGCTCCTGGCCAACGAGCGCCGCCGTCAGGGAACAGCTCGAGGCCCATCCCGCCGTCCGCCGCCTTGAGGCCGCCTGGAAAAGGGCCGGCGCGGAGCGCGCCGCCGCCAAGGCCGACTTCGGTCCGGACTACGCCGTCGATTTCGCCTACGGCGCCCGGGACGACCTCAGCCCCCTGGGCCGACGTCCGGACCTCCTGAGTGCAGGCATCACCCTTTCCCTGCCCCTGTTCGCTCGAGAAAAGCAGGAGCAAGGCCTTGTGGCCGCGGAGCTTCGGGAGGAAGGCCAGCGCGCAGGCCTCCAGGACGCGCTCCGCGCCCTCAAAGCCGATTACGACAGCCAGCGAGGCGCCGCGGTTCAGCAATCGGAAGCCCTCGCTCACTACGAAACCACGCTCCTTCCCCTCGCGGAGCGGCACTGGGCCCGCAGCCTGGCACGCTTTAGCGAGGGCACCCTGCCCTTCGACCGCGCGCTCGCCGCCGCCCTCGCGCTGCTTTCCACGCAAAGCGCCGCCCTGGATCTCAACAGGCAGCGCGCCCTAAGCGAGTCCGCCCTTCTCTTCCTCATTGCCCAGGAGCTTGACCATGAATAACGCCCGTCTCCTTCCCTTCCTGGGCCTACCCTTGGCCCTAGCCCTCTCCCTGACCAGCCCCCAGGGGATCCTGGCTTCGGAAGCCGCAGAGCGGGAACCCCTTTACTGGGTGGCTCCCATGGACCCGAACTACCGTCGCCCCGGCCCCGGGAAGTCGCCCATGGGCATGGATCTGGTGCCCGTGTACGAAGCGCCAGAAAGCAGCGGGGCCATCACGGTAAGCGCCGAACGCCAGCAAGCCTTTGGGGTTCGCCTTGCTGCGGTCAGCGAAGGACTGCTAGAGAGCACCCTTCGGGGCGGCATCATCGTTTCGCTCCCGGAACAGGCGCGCTGGGATCTCGTGCTTCGTGAGGACAGCTGGATTCTCAAGCGTTTGGTCGCCAGCGCCGGGGAGCGGGTGCAGCGCGGCGCGGCGCTTTTCGAAGTTGACGTACCGGCCTGGGCCCAGGATCAAGAAGCCTGGCTGACTGCTCGGGCCGCGGGAGACGCAACGCTTCAGGCGGCCGCCGCCGAGCGCCTACGGCGCCAGGGTTTTCCTGAGGCGGCCCTCGCGGCCCTGCAAAGGGATGGAGAGATTCAGAACCCCCTGCTGCTAAGGGCGCCAGAGGCAGGGCTGGTAACCGCCGTTCCCGCGAACGCCGGCGCGTTCCTGAAGGCGGGAACCCCGCTGCTGAGCCTGACCGGCGCCGAAGGCCTTTGGCTTGAGGTGTTCTTCACTGCCGGCGCCCCGGGAAAGCTATCCCCGGGAAGTGAGGTCAATATTTCCCTCCCCGGACGGGACCCCTTCCCCGTTTCCCTAACCTGGATCGATCACACCCTGACCGCCGAGGCCCGATCCCTCCGAGGCCGCGCCACGATCACGGAGGCTGACGCGCTGGCCCTGGAGCTACGTCCTGGGGAGACAGGCACCGCGGACCTTCGCTGGGCAAGCGAGAGCGCCGTGAAACGGGTCCCCCTCGGCGCCATTTTGCCCGGGCTAAACGGCGAGCCCGATCGCGTATTAAAAGCCATCGGTGACGACCGCTTTATGGCGACACCCGTGCACCTTGGCGCGCGAGGCCGTCGCTATGCAGAAGTGCTTCATGGGCTCGCCCTAGGGGATCAGGTGGTGGCCCAGGGCACCTTCCTCCTTGAAGCGGAAGCCAACCGGGCCGCGGAGCTAGCCCGCCTAACGCCGGGAGATGATCACAGCACCATGGATCACAGCACCATGGATCACGGGGAGGCCTCGCCATGATCCGCGCCCTCCTCGCGCTCGCGCTTCGGGAGCGCGCCGCCACCCTGCTGCTGGCGCTGCTGCTGGCGGCTGCTGGTGCTGTTAGCCTTCGCCAGCTGCCGATGGATGCGCTGCCGGATCTCTCGGAAGTGCAGGTCATCGTCAAGGCACAGTTTCCCGGACAGAGTCCGAGGGATGTGGAGGACCAGCTCACCTATCCCTTGAGCGCGGCCCTGCTTGCGGTCCCCGGAGTAAAAGATGTGCGCGCCTTTTCCTTCTATGGCGACGCCTTTCTTTATGCCCTGTTTGAAGAGGGCACCGATCCCTACTGGGCTCGCTCTCGCGTGGGGGAGGTCCTTGCAGAAACGCAAAGCCGCCTTCCCCCTAGCGCAACCGCAAGCCTCGGCCCCGACGCTAGCGCCCTAGGCTGGGTATTGGCCTATGCCCTGGTGGATGAGACGGGGCAACAGGACCTTCCCGCGCTTCGCCGCTTTCAGGAGGAATTCCTGCGCTACGAACTACAAAGCCTCCCGGGCGTTGCCGACGTCGCGGTCGTGGGGGGCTATGAGGACGTCATGGAGGTGGTGGCGGATCCGGAGCGTCTCGCCACCCAGAATCTCTCCCTGGAACAACTGGTGAGCGCCGTACGCAGCGCCAGCTTTGAGCAGGGCGCTTCCCTCATGGAGCTCGGGGAACGGGAGTTTCTAATTCGAGCCGATGGACGCCTGGATGATCTGGAGGCGCTTTCCGCCCTGCCCCTTCGAGTGACCCGCGCGCAGGGTGAAGTGCGCGTGGGGGACGTGGCCCGGGTTCAGCGCGGCGTGGCTGCCCGTCGCGGAATCGCCGAGCTCAATGGGGAAGGGGAGGTCGTCGGCGCCTTCGTCATCATGCGCCAGGGCGCGGACGTCCTCGCCACCATCGAAGCGGTGAAGGCGCGTTTGAAAGCGCTCGAGGCAAGCCTGCCGGCGGGCGCGGAGATCCGCCTGACCTACGATCGCTCTGCCCTCATCGAACGGTCCGTCGCTACGCTCTGGGAGCTCCTGGGCAAAGAACTGCTTATTGTGACCCTGGTGCTCGCCTTCTTCCTGCGCCGCCTACGCCCCCTTGGGGTGACACTGGTCAGTCTGCCCCTTGGCTTTCTGGCGACGTTCTTGTTGCTCCGCGCTCAGGGGATCACGCTCAACGTCATGGCCCTCGGCGGCCTCGCCGTGGCCATTGGTGCCATGGTCGATGCCGCGATAGTGCTTATTGACCGCGCTCAGCAGCGCTTAGATGCGCTGGGGCCCAGCGCCGATGCGCCGGCACGGTGGAACGCTGTGCGCGAGACGGCCTTTGACCTAGGCCCGACGCTGTTTACCTCCATGGCGATCATTACCCTCT
>JAUILI010000119.1 GCA_030433075.1 Gammaproteobacteria bacterium
CCGACGTGCACTTGAAAGCCGTGACCTTGGAATGCGGCCTTGCCATCGTAGCGGATGGCGGCGGGGAGAAAGTGGTACTGAATGTCGGGCCAGCGTACCCCTGCCTGGGAGCGGATGAACCCGCAGCTCTCAAAGTGATTGGTGGCGCCGAGGCCCTTTTTAGTCAGCAGCCAGCGGGCGCCGAGGCGCGCCTTGGCCAGGGGGGAGAGGTGCCCATTCAGCGTAATGGGCTCGCGGCAGCGATATTGGAAGTACACCTCAAGGTGGTCCTGAAGGTTTTCGCCAACGCCTGGAAGATCGTGGGCTACCGCAATCCCATGGTTCTCCAGCATAGCCGGGGCGCCGATGCCCGAGCGTTGAAGAATGATCGGGGAGCCGATGGCGCCGGCGCAGAGCACCACTTCCCCGTCCGTCAGGGCCTCCTTCATGACGCCCCCCTGGACATAGCGAACGCCCGTGGCGCGCTCACCGTCGAGGAGGACGCGCTCCACTTCAGCGCGGGTTTCGATGGTTAGATTGGGGCGGCCCTTCGCCGGCGCGAGGTAAGCAAGGTCCGTGGAGCAGCGCTCGCCGTTTCGGACGGTCATGTGCATGGGGCCGAAGCCCTCTTGCCGATAACCGTTGTAATCCTCCGTGCGCCCATAGCCCGCTTGAACGCCAGCTTCGATGAAGGCCTGGTAGAGCGGGTTTTCCATGCGGTTGCCGTTGCAGGTATCCAGGGGGCCGTCGCCGCCCCGGTAGCGGTCCTCTCCATCGATCCAGCGTTCCGCACGGCGAAAGTAGGGGAGGCAGGCGGCGTAGCACCAGCCCTCCGCGCCCTCCGTCACCCAGTGGTCGAAGTCACAGGGATGGCCACGCACATAGACCATGCCATTGATGGAGGAAGAGCCTCCGAGCACTTTCCCCCGGGCGCAGTCGATGCGTCGCCCGTCGAGGTGGGGTTCGGGCTGACTGAAGTAGCCCCAGTTGTAGCGGGCTTGCCCCATGGGAATGGAGAGGGCCGTGGGCATGCGGACGAAAAGCCCGCGATCATCAGCCCCGGCTTCTAAAAGCAGCACTTGGCGCTGGGGATCCTCGCTCAGCCGGGCGGCCATCACCGCCCCGGCGGAACCTCCGCCAACCACAATGGCGTCGTAGTACTGCTTGCCCATGGCCCCAGGCCCCCTCGTTGCTGTGGGGCGGGGTTGCCCCCCTTAGGCGTTACCTTAGCAGGTCCGATTGTCGACTGAGCCCGATTTCGAAGCCCACGGCGCACAGGCTGGTTACGGAGAACTCATAAACTGGCAATGCGCTATGGGCTACGGTAATCGCGCCGCAGATAAGTCTTGCTGAGGCCTTGGTGACTTCCTGATGGCGGCCATAGCGATGAAAGTAGGCGGGTAGGGGCGCTTTGCCGAGGCGCCTGCGCGCCTCATTTTTGCCCTCAAGGGCCTTTCCTATGCCTCGTTCGAGGCGCAATAGCGACCCTGGCCGGCGATGCTCAAGGGCCCTTGCCAAGGCGCGGAAGGACACCTCCAGGATGACGTTCTCCCGGTCGGCCTGGGCCTTGTGGTCAGGGTCGAGGTCCTCGTCCAGAAAGGCGAGCCCCCGGGGAATTGCTAGGGATGCGGCGACGTTGCGGGTCAGGGCGGCAATGCCCTGGGGCTCGTAGGGATCGCCTTGAGTCAGAAGCAGGAGGGGTTTCTCCGGGGGATTCTCCTCCCAGTGCGCCCTCAAGCGCTGAGTCAGGTCCCGGGCGGTGCGCTCGGCGCCAAAGCTTAACCAACCCGTAGGCCCCGGCCATGGCACCGAAGGCAGAGAGGGGCGGGTGGCTCAGCTCAAGAATGAGGGCGTAGAGCCCGACCAAGATAGCCGCCGTGCCAAAAAGGCGTAGGGTAAAACGTCCCATGGCGCTAGCGGGTTACGGAAAGAACGAGCGCGCCGATTTGCACGAAGTTGACGCCCACGGACAAGCGGTGGGCCCGGTCGAAGGCCCGTCCTGCCGCCTGATCGCCGGCAAGTTGCTGGTCCCTCAACGCGTTGATCTTGGGCACCAGCAGAAACAGCACGGCTGCGGTGCTGAGGGAAACGGCGCCTGCCAAGAGGGCGGGCTCTGGTGCCGAGCGCCCATGGGCGAGGGCAGCGGCAGCGCTGCCCGCGATGAGAAACAGGTAGTAGCGCGGAAAGAGCGCGCGAAGAAAAGCCCCTGCCGCGGCCTCGGGCAAGGACCTAAACACCGTTGGTGCGACCACGGCGGGGAAGAACAGCAGGCCGCCGAGGGTGAGAAGGCAGAACACGTCGCCCCACATGGCTTGATCCCTTCTTTCGCTAAGCCCGTGCGACTATGGAAGCGTACCGTATTCGGCGGCCCCTGGGGTATGGACCGTACACCTTAATGGAAATTTCCAGGGTGCCTCCTCGCCTTGCCTCGCCTGAGGGGTTTTTCCTTATCTTTCAGGAACTTTTAGGGTTTTCGGGGGTCAAAGCTGTCACGAAAGGGAGCCTTCTATGAGCAAACAGCGCGAACCAGGGCGAGCAACGGAGGACAAAAGCCCCTCTGCAGGTTCGGGAGGCCGCCGCTACACGCACCCCTACATTCAGAAATCTCGGAGTCATTGGGGCTGGGATTGTGGGTATGACAACGCTTGGGAAGTTACGCCGGAAGCTTCCGAGGGCCCAGCAGGGAAAGAAAAGTCTCCGAGGAGGAGCTAAGCCATGGCCGCCACAGAATTACTCGGTTTCATCCTTAACGTATGGGTGCTCCTCTCAGCGGTTGCGCTGGTGGTGCTCAAACAGTCCATTCGCTTTGTGCCCCAAAACACTGCGCTGGTGGTGGAGCGCTTTGGGAAGTATCGAACCTCCATGGAGGCCGGCTTAAACTTTTTAGTCCCCTTCATTGATCGCGTGGCTTACAACCAAACGTTAAAAGAGCAAGCGGTCGATGTGCCCAGCCAGGGGGCGATTACGAGGGATAACATTTCCCTTGTGGTCGATGGGGTTCTTTATGTGAAGGTCATCGATCCCTATAAGGCTTCCTATGGGGTAGAGAATTACGTGTACGCCGTCACCCAGCTGGCCCAAACCACTATGCGTAGCGAAATTGGAAAGCTTGAACTCGACAAAACCTTTGAGGAACGGGAAGCCCTGAACACCAATATCGTGGCGCAAATCAATGATGCTGCGACCCCCTGGGGGGTGATGGTGATGCGCTACGAAATCAAGGATATCGATCCGCCGCGCACCGTTTTGGACGCCATGGAGCGGCAGATGAAAGCGGAACGGGAAAAACGGGCCGTGGTACTCGAATCGGAGGGGCAGCGGCAGTCGTCGATCAACGTCGCTGAGGGCCAGCGCCAGGCGCGGGTTCTGGCCGCAGAAGCGGAAAAAGCAGAGCAGATTCTCCGGGCGGAGGGGGAGGCCAGCGCCATCCTCGCCGTGGCCGAGGCAAAGGCTGCAGCTCTCGAAACCGTTGGGGCAGCGGCCAACACGGAGCGGGGCCAGAAGGCGATCCAGCTCAATCTTGCGGAGCAAGCGATTGAGGCGAAGGCTAACATCGCTCGCGATTCCTCGGTCGTTCTGCTCAGTGATAGCCAGACGAATGCCGCGAATGTGGTCGCCGAGGCCATGACGATCATTCAACGGATGACGCCCCAGGGGAGTTCCTAGGGTGCTCAGCTATCTTCACGCTCACCAGGTTGAATTTTGGATTGCCTTAGGCGCCGTCGCGCTTATTGTGGAACTCACCCTCCTAGGCGCGAGCAGCTTTGTTCTACTCTTCATCGGTCTTGGCGCCCTTGCCACCGGCGCCCTAATGGCCCTCGGTGTTCTGCCGGCACTCTGGGTTGCTGGGGCTGGAGCTTTTGGGGGCTTAAGTTGTTTGATTGGCGCCGCGCTATGGCGCCCCCTGCGCCGCTTTTCTGAGGGTGATCGCCCACCCCCGGGACAGAGTTCAGATTTCCTTGGCCTACGCTTTACCCTTTCCGAGGCGCTCAAGCCTGGGGGCGCAGTCCATCTTCGTTACTCCGGCGTTGGCTGGGAGCTGGTTTGCTTCGACCTTGAGGGGGAGGGCCTTAAAGCAGGGGAGGAGGTCGTTGTCACCGGTGTTGAGCCGGGTCGCTTTATTGTTGCTCCGGTGGACAAAGGGGAACTGGCCTAAGCAGGTAAACGTTCGGGTCGAAGATCGGGGCTCTTTAGGCAACGTCGGCGCACCAGGGAGGGGACGCCATGAGCAAGCTACTGCTTACCTTAGACGGGGGCGGCATTCGCGGTGCCGCCACCACGCAATTTCTCCTGCGCATCGATCAGACCCTGCAAACCCATCATGGCTGCGGGCTCCGGGACTGCGTGGATTTCTATGCCGGCACGAGCACGGGCAGCATTATTGCCTTGGCTCTGGGCACCACGAGCCTTTCTGTTGAAGCACTTAATGATCTTTACGGCGTGGTATCGGCTCAGGCGATCTTTGCGGAGAACCGGGGCTGGTTTGAGATCGACGGAATCAATGCGCCGCGCTATGAAGCGGACGGGAAGGCTTCCGTGCTCGAGCGGGAGTTTGGGGACGCGCGCCTGGGGGATGTGCCGGAAGCGAAGCACGTGCTGGCCGTGGCCTATGCCGTTGAGCAGCGAAAGCCTCTGGTACTGAAATCGACGGACCCCAGTCATCGCGAGCTCCTTTCTTGGCAGGTGGCTGATGGATCGAGCGCCGCCCCGACCTATTTCCCGACCCGGCCCCTGACTCAGGAGGGCGCTGAGCAATGGCTCGTCGACGGCGGGGTTATTGCCAATAACCCGACCCTCTGCGCCGTTGCCGAGGTCCGCCGGGCCTGGCCTGGGCATGGCCTTGAGGACGTGCGTGTGCTTTCCCTGGGGACGGGCTATCGCACACGAAAAATCAATGGACCCGCTTCCCGGAAGTGGGGTGCCCTCGGCTGGGTCACCCAGGGCCACCTGGTGGATCTGTTAGCCGATGAGCGGGTGGTGGCCTACCAAGCCCGGAACCTTCTGCCCCCGGGCGCCTATATTCGGGTGAACGCGGAGCTTGCTAGGCAGTCGGGCCTTCCTGAGGCCCCGGATGACGCCATGGATGACATTTCCGAAGGCAACATCCGGCGCCTGAAGGCCCTGGGAGACTTCTGGTTCGACGCCTACGGCGAGGCCGCCCTCGCGCTTCTTCTTGATCGCTACGAAGGTCCGTCCCTCGACCGCATCGATACGGCCACGGGGCGCCCGCGGGAAGTGCCTGCCTAGGGGGCGCATCGATTGGGTACTCTTGCGGTGCGGTAACAGTGTCGATGAAGGACGGAGGTATTTTATGGCGCTGCAGGATCTGACTGACGAGGCGCTCTTGGCCCTTGCCGAGCCCATGATGGATAACTGCCTGGAGGGCTCCAATGCCCTTAACCATGAGCAGCGCGTTCGGGACTTCACTGATCGCCTGAAGGCCATCGTGACGCCGGAGAATCTCCGTCGTCAGCTGACGCCTCGGCGCCACGGGGTCTTTACCACGCGCTCCGTAGTGGGTGTGTTTCGCCAACGGGCTGGGGTTGGGGTGGTCTGGCTTCAGCGTTGCTCGGCCTCCGATGATGAACTTATCAATCACGCGATCTTCGTAGATACGCCGGAGGGTCCCAAGATCGATCATTGCCTCATCTGCTAGATCCCTCTGGTACGCTACGCGCTCATCCATCCAGGGGGAGATTTGCCGTGAACTACGATGACGTTGTGCTGGGACGCCGGAGCATCCGAGGCTACAAGCCCGATCCCGTGCCGAAGGCGCTTCTGAAGGAGGTCCTGACCCTAGCCATGCGGTCGCCCTCTTCCATGAATACCCAACCCTGGAACTTCACCGTGGTATCCGGCGAGGTGCTTAATCGCATTCGCCAGGGCAATACGGAGCGCAATCTGGCAGGGGTGCCCCACTCGCGGGAGTTCCGCATCGGGCAGGCCTTTGAAGGGGTTCATCGCGATCGCCAGGTGGGCGTCGCCAAGCAGCTTTTCGGCGCCATGGGCATTGCCCGGGACGACAAGGAAGGGCGGCAGGATTGGGTGCTTCGGGGTTTCCGCCAGTTCGATGCGCCGGTGTGCGTCATCATCACCTACGACCGGGTGCTGGCCGATAGTGACGATACGCCCTTCGATTGCGGCGCCGTAACCACGGCCCTGGTCAACGCGGCCTGGTCCCGGGGCCTGGGCGCCGTGATCAATAGCCAGGGCATCATGCAGTCCCCGGTGGTTCGCGAGCATGCCCAGATCCCGGAAGATCAGGTCATCATGAAGGCCGTCGCCCTGGGCTGGCCCGATGACAGCTTCCCGGCGAACGCGGTGGTTTCCGAGCGCAAGAGCGTCG
>JAUILI010000120.1 GCA_030433075.1 Gammaproteobacteria bacterium
TCCTGTGATTTCTTTGACCGGCCACGGCTGTCGGGCCTTAACCATAAAAATAGTGGGCACGCCCCATGCGTACCCACACCCTACACCGCCGACCCGAGGGCCTACGGTGCCGAGACCGCCGACGCCACGAGGGCCATCGACACGGTCAACTGGTGCTCACAGGCGGATTTGAACCGCCGACCTCTCCCTTACCAAGGGAGTGCTCTACCGACTGAGCTATGTGAGCAGAACCTTTTCCAAATCATGCACTTGGAGCGGGTAGCGGGAATCGAACCCGCATCATCAGCTTGGAAGGCTGAGGTTCTACCATTGAACTATACCCGCTTAGCGTGGTGCTTCATTCTTCGCGCTACGGGCTTACCGTCTCACTCTTAAATATGGTGGAGGGGGAAGGATTCGAACCTTCGAAGGCTGAGCCGCCAGATTTACAGTCTGGTCCCTTTGACCGCTTGGGTACCCCTCCAGAAAGGGCGCCAGATTCTGCCGAGAATGGGGCAGGGTGTCAATGCGCTCTAAGTATTTCTTTGCACGCCACGAGGTTTTGCCAACCTAGGGCGCTCCAAAGGATCGAAAAGCTGGTGCCGCCTCAACGATTCGAACGCTGGACCTTCTCATTACAAGTGAGCTGCTCTACCCCTGAGCTAAGGCGGCGCGGAGGGGGAGTTTAGGGAGTCCCGGGGGCGCTCGCAATGAATCTTTCCTAGGGCCCTAAGCCCTTCGAGCACCAAGCTCGGGGCCAGCACTAGCGTGTGGTCTGGAAGGCGTAGCTGAAGCCCGGGGAGCAGCGCTTCCCCGTCTCCCCCCGTGAGATAAACGGTAGGCAGCTCACCCCAGCGCAGGCCCCCTTGCCGGGTTACATCGGCGATAAAAGCCATGGCCTGCTGCAATAAGCCCTGGGCCACCGCCGCCGCCGTATGCCGCGGCGGCGCTTGGCTTGCGTCCCAATGCCATGCCGCCTCCCCCCGGACCCCATCCGTGCCCTGGAAAAGCGCGCGCTGCCCGAGCGTCAGGCCCGGCACAATCCAGCCACCCTCATGCGCTCCTTGGCGATTTAGGCAATCGATGGTCAAGGCGCTCCCGGCATCGATCACCAGGGCCGGTAGCGGCCCCCGCGCTTTTAGGGCAACGAGCGCTAACCATCGATCCACCCCAAGCCGCGTCGGCTCACGATAGCCCGGCGCCAGCCCGGGGAAGGGGTGGGCACTGGCCGCTCGATAGGTCAGGGTCCAGCCCAGGGCCTGGAGCGAGGCGATGAGCCCCGACTCACGATCGGGGTGTAGCACGGAGGAGAGAAAGAGCGCTCCGGGGCCGGGAGGCAGGGCGGAAACCCCTTCAAGGGCCAGAGCCCCCTCGCCGCGGACAGCTGCCCCCTCCCAAAGTTGCCATTTGACCCGGGTGTTCCCCGCGTCAATGAGGAGCTGCCGCTCAGACATAGCGTGCCCGCCCGCTTTCGAGGCGTCGCAGGGAGACTTCCCCGTGGCCCAGGACCTTCAGGCCAGTGGGCGTTTCGAGCACCAAAAGCCCCTCCTCGTTAATGCCTTGGTAACGCCCCTCTACGGTCTCGCCGGCCATTTCAGCCCGCACGATGGCCCCCTGATAGGCATCTAGCGCCCGGTAGCGCTGCTGCAGGGCGGGAACAAGGCCCTGCTGGAGGAAGGCCCGAAGCTCCCCGAGCAACGCTGGAAAAAGCGCCTCGATAATCGCGTCCCGGGACAGCTGAAGCCCGAGGGCGCGCAGCCCCAGGGCCTGGTCTGCGGCGGCGGGTAGCGGCATCACGTTGAGCCCCAGGCCGAGGATCAGCCAGCGGGCCGAGCCCTGCTGCTGCAGCTCAAGCAGAATACCCCCCACCTTGCCCCCGGCATGGACGATATCGTTGGGCCATTTGAGCGCGAGGCCCGGCGCGCCCAGGCGCTGGAGGGTCTCCACAGTGGCCACGCCCACGGCCAGGGACGCCCCCGCCAAGACCGCATCGGGCGCCAAGGGCCAGGCCAGGGACAGATAAAGCCCGGAGCCGAGCGGGGACCGCCAGTGCCGACCTCGCCGCCCGCGCCCCGCCGCCTGTCCTTCCGCAAGCACCAGCTGGGGTGCGCCGCTACGGCGCGCCCGGGCCCAGGCGACATCATTGGTGGACCCTAGAAGACGTGCGTAGTGAATCTCAAGGCGGGGCGCATGGTGCCGCGCCTGCGCTTTTAGGGCCTCAAGGGACAGCCAACGAGGAGGGCGCGGCCAGGACCAGTGGTCGTCCAGCGCGCGATAGCGCAGGCCAAGGTCCTGGAGCGCCTGCCGATGCCTCCGAAGCGCGCCGGCGGAAAGGCCTAAGCGGGCCTCAAGGGCCACGGCAGAATCGGCGCCCGACTCCGCGAGGATCTCAGCGATGGCGATGAGCTGCTCCGGCGCCATGGGCCTTCCGTCCTTAGCCATTGGGGGCGCGATCATAGCAGCCCCGGTGCCTCGCTCGGGTTATACTCGGCGTTTATCAGCGACCTTAAAGCGTCCCATGACACGGCCCTTCCCCACGGCAAAGATCGGCTTCCTCGGCGGCGGCCAGCTGGTTCGCATGACCCTCCCCGCGGCAGCGCGGCTCGGCTGCGAAATTCACGTGCTGGACCCAGACCCTAAGTGCCCTGCCAGCGCGCTGGCGCACCGCTTTAGCTGCGGCGCTCTGGATGATCCCGCCGCCCTTCGGGCGCTGGTGGAAGCCAACGACGTCACCACCTATGAAATTGAAGCGGTGGACACCACCACCCTCCTCGCACTCGAAGCCGAGGGGCACTGCATTTTGCCGTCCCCCCGCACCGTGGCCACCATTCAGGACAAGCTGAAGCAAAAGGAAGCCTTCGCCGCGGCGGGCCTGGCCACGGCCCCCTTCGTCCCCTGCGATGAGCCGAGCGTCGATGCGCTCCTCGCCTTCGGGGCCCCGCTTGTGCAGAAGGCGCGCCGGGGCGGCTACGATGGCAAGGGCGTTACCGTCTTTACGGACCTGATCCGCGAGGACGCCATCCTGCCCGTTCCTTCCCTGCTGGAGGCCCACGTCGATTTCTCCCACGAGCTCGCGGTTATGGTGGCGCGGACGCCCCGAGGGGAAACGGTGTGCTATCCCGTGGTGGAAATGGTCTTCGACCCCACGGCGAACCTGCTGGATACGCTCCTGGCGCCGGCGCGCATTCCCGAGGCCACCGCCGAGGCTGCGCAAGCGCTAGCCCTCGCCGCCGTGGAAGCCCTAGGCGGGGTCGGGCTCTTCGGGGTTGAGCTCTTCCTGACCCGGGACGGATCGCTGCTCCTCAATGAGGTCGCCCCGCGAAGCCATAATTCTGGCCACTGGACCGCTGAGGCCTGCCTGACCAGTCAGTTTGAGCAGCACCTCCGCGCCATCCTCGACCTGCCCCTCGGCAGCCCTGAACAGCTCCGGCCCGCGGCGATGCTCAATTTGGTCGCCGGGGCAGCGGCCGAGGGCCCGGCCACGGTGACGGGGCTAGAGGCTGCCCTCGCCGTTCCCGGCTGCACCGTGCACCTCTACGGGAAGGCGGAGGCGCGCCCCTTCCGGAAGATGGGCCATGCCACCGTTCTCGCGCCGTCCCCGGCGGCAGCCCTCGAGGCCGCGCAAAGTCTTCGCGCTGCCCTACGCTTTGGAGAGTCGAAATGAGCACGTCCCCTGCGGTGGGCATCATCATGGGCAGCGACTCGGACCTGCCCGTCATGGAAAAAGCGGGCGCTCAGCTCGTCGCGCTGGGCATCCCCTTCGAGATGACCGTAGTGTCGGCCCATCGCACCCCCGATCGCATGGTGCACTATGCGCGGGAGGCCCGGGGCCGGGGACTTAAGGTATTGATCGCCGGCGCGGGGGGAGCGGCCCACTTGCCGGGCATGGTGGCCTCCATGACCACGCTGCCGGTCGTCGGCGTGCCCGTGAACATCACCGCCCTTGCGGGCCAGGACGCACTCCTGAGCATCGTGCAAATGCCGGCGGGTATCCCCGTGGCCACCGTCGCCATCGACAATGCGACCAACGCGGCCCTGCTCGCTGCCCGCATGCTGGCGATCGGGGATAGCGCCCTGGCCGCTCGCTTGGAAGCGCATCAGGCCGCCATGGTGGAGACGGTGGAAGGCAAAATTGCCGCCGTGGAAGCACGCAGCGCCGAACTCCAGGACGCACCCTGATGCTGGTGCCCGTTATTCTTTCCGGGGGCTCCGGTTCCCGCCTTTGGCCCCTCTCCCGAGAAGAAGCGCCCAAGCAGTTTCTCCCGCTCTTGGAACAGCAAAGCCTTTTGCAGCGCACCGCCCTCCGAGCTCGCGAGGCCGGTGCAGGCGCGCCCCTCATCGTCTGCAACCAGGCGCACCGCTTTCTCGTCGCGCAGCAGTTCGCCGACCTCGGCGCGAGCCCTCGGGGCATCGTCCTAGAACCCGTGGCCCGGAATACGGCGCCGGCCATCGCCGCCGCGGCCTGCCTCCTGGAGGCAGCGGAAGGCCCCGAGGCCCGCATGCTCGTGCTTGCGGCCGACCACGCCATTCCTAACGAAGCGGCCTTTGCCGAGGCCGTTGCCGTAGCGGACGGCCTCGCCCAGGCCGGGGAAATCGTCACCTTTGGCATTGTCCCGACCCACGCGGAGACGGGCTACGGATACCTCAAGGCTGGGGCGGCTCAGGGCGGCGGCCGCGTTGTCGAAGCCTTCATCGAAAAACCCAATCAGGATCGCGCGGACGCGTTCCTTGCGGAGGGGGGCTACTTCTGGAACTCGGGGATGTTTCTATTCCCCGTCGGGGTTTTGCTAGAGGCCCTCGAGCGCCACGCTCCCGCAGCCCTGGCTGCTGCGCGCCAAGCCGTCGCGCAGGCTGAAGAAGACTTGGACTTCCTGCGTCTAGACGCAGCGGCCTTCGCAAGCGCCCCCTCCGAGTCCATCGATTACGCCGTGATGGAGAAGCTCGAACGGGCCGTCATGGTGCCCCTCGATGCGGGCTGGAGCGACGTCGGCGCTTGGGACGCGCTTTGGGGCTTAGGAGAGAAGGACGGCGCCGGCAACGTGGCCCAGGGGGACGTGCTAGCCGTTGGCACGCACAACAGCTATTTGCGCAGCGATGGCCGGCTCCTGGCCACCGTGGGCGTCTCGGATCTTCTCGTGGTCGACACGGAAGATGCGACGCTGGTTGCCCATCGCTTTGCGGCCCAGGGTGTTAAAACCTTGGTGGAAAGCCTGAAAAAAGCCGGACGACGAGAGCTGCAAGCGCACCCAACGCGCCGGGCGCCCTGGGGTTCGGCCCGACGCCTGGCGGAAGGGGACGCTTTCGAAGCGCACCTACTCACCCTGCAGCCGGGTCGCGCGATGGCCAGCCAGCGCCATCAGCGCCGCGCGGAGCACTGGATCGTGCTTGAGGGAACCGCTGAAGTGACGCGAAACGGCGAGACCCATCATCTTGGACCCCACGACGCCATCAGCATCGCCGCCGGGGACCAGCACCGCTTGGCGAACCCAGGGCCAACGCCCCTCAAGGTACTTGAGGTCGCCTCGGGCACCATCGATCCCGACGATATCGAACGCCAGCCCTAAACATTCCTTCTGACGCTCAAACCCCGCGCCCAAAAAACAGGCAAATAAAAAGGGGGCTAGCCCTTTGGCTAGCCCCCTTTCGTTTAAAGCCTGACGACGACCTACTCTCACACGGGGAAACCCCGCACTACCATCGGCGCTAGACCGTTTCACTTCTGAGTTCGGGATGGATTCAGGTGGTTCCAGTCTGCAATGATCGTCAGGCGAACCGGCTGGGCTTCCGCCCAATCCCGTCGCGCTGCAACCGCAACGCTGGTGAAGTGAAGTCAATTCGATGCAAAGCCAAAGCTGATCAACAGCCAAGAAAACTTCGGTGTTATATGGTCAAGCCTCACGGGCAATTAGTACGGGTTAGCTCAACGCCTCACAGCGCTTACACACCCCGCCTATCAACGTCCTCGTCTTGGACGGCCCTTCAGGGGGCTCAAGGCCCCAGTGAGGTCTCATCTTGAAGGAGGCTTCCCGCTTAGATGCTTTCAGCGGTTATCCCGTCCGAACATAGCTACCGGGCAATGCCACTGGCGTGACAACCCGAACACCAGAGGTTCGTCCACTCCGGTCCTCTCGTACTAGGAGCAGCTCTTCTCAAACCTCAAACGCCCACGGCAGATAGGGACCGAACTGTCTCACGACGTTCTAAACCCAGCTCGCGTACCACTTTAAATGGCGAACAGCCATACCCTTGGGACCGGCTTCAGCCCCAGGATGTGATGAGCCG
>JAUILI010000121.1 GCA_030433075.1 Gammaproteobacteria bacterium
GCGGGAAGTGGCCTTCGCGGGGCGCTCCAACGCCGGCAAATCGAGCGTGCTCAATCGCATTACGGGACAGCGAAGCCTGGCCCGCACCGGGCGCACGCCGGGACGAACGCAGGCGCTGAACTTCTTCCGCGCCGGAGAAGACCGTTTCCTCGTCGATCTCCCGGGCTACGGCTATGCCAAAACGGACCGCCAACTCCAGGCCGATTGGCAGGCCCACGTGGAGGCCTATCTCGCTCAGCGCCAGGCCCTCGTGGGCATTGTGCTGGTGATGGATATCCGCCACCCCTTCCAGACCTTCGACCGCCAGCTGCTGCGCTGGGCCGGGCAAGCGGCCCTCCCCGTGCTCGTGCTGCTCAATAAAGCCGACAAGCTGGGCCATGAAGCCCAGCTCGAGGTCATGCGTCAGGCCGAAGCAGAAACGGCGGCCTACCCCACGGTCACCCCCGTGCTCTTCAGTGCCCTTCGGGGTCAGGGGGCGGTGACGGTGCTGCGCCAGCTTCGCGATTGGCTGAATCTACCCCTCCCGGCTGAGGCCGGCGCCCCCGGGGACGGCGAGGCATAAAAAAACCCCAGGGCCGGGGAGGCCCTGGGGCGAAGGCTGGTCGCGCCGAGGGGATCGGCGCCGCGGTCATTAGGGTCTTGGGGAGGGAGGGGCAATGACCTGACCAGCCTCTCTTAGAGCCCGGGGCGCGGGAAAAGTTCCCGCGCCCCCGCAAAAGGCCTAGTGCGCCTGGGGCACCTAGTGCGCCTCGTCCCAGTTCGCCCCCACGCCTACGTCGACCTTCAGAGGTACGCGAAGCGCTGCCGCGCCTTCCATGTGCCGACGCACCTCCTCCGCCACGGCGTCCACCGCCCCCTCGGGAACCTCGAACACGAGTTCGTCGTGGACCTGCATAATCATGCGCGCCGTGTCCGGCGCCGCCAGAAGCCAGCGATCCACGGCGATCATGGCCCGCTTGATGATGTCCGCCGCCGTGCCCTGCATGGGCGCATTGATCGCCGTGCGTTCCGCAGCCTGCCGGCGCTGCTGGTTCTGGACCCGAATCTCTGGGAGGTAGAGGCGCCGCCCGAAGAGGGTCTCCACGTAGCCCTGCTCCGCAGCCAGGGCCCGGGTCCGGTCCATGTAGGCCTTCACCCCGGGGTAGCGCTCAAAGTAACGATCGATATAGCCCTGGGCCTCGCCGCGTTCCAAACCCAGCTGGCGAGCCAGGCCAAAGGCGGACATGCCGTAGATGAGCCCGAAGTTAATCGCCTTAGCTCGGCGACGCTGTTCCCCCGTGACGTCCTCGAGAGCGACGTCAAAAACCTCCGCCGCCGTCGCCTGATGCACATCCCGATCCTCGGCGAAGGCCTTACACAGGCTCGGATCCTCGGACAGGTGCGCCATGATGCGGAGCTCAATTTGCGAGTAATCCGCCGCCAGCAGGCAATGTCCCGGGGGCGCGATAAAGGCCTGGCGCACGCGCCGCCCTTCCTCCGTGCGGATGGGAATGTTCTGAAGATTGGGGTCGGAGGAAGACAAGCGCCCCGTGGCCGTCACCGCTTGGTGATAGGAGGTGTGAATGCGCCCCGTCTGCGGGTTCACCTGCTGCGGCAGGGTGTCCGTGTAGGTGCTCTTGAGCTTCGCCAGGGTGCGGTAGCGCATGATCACCGCCGGGAGCGGATAGTCGTGGGCCAGCTCCGCCAGCACCGGCTCCGCCGTGGAGGGCGCGCCCTTCGGCGTCTTCTTCAGCACCGGCAGCTCGAGCTTGTCGTAAAGCACTTCCTGAAGCTGCTTGGTAGAGGCGAGGTTAAAGGGGCCTCCAGCCAGCTCGTGGGCCTGCGCTTCAAGGCCGGTTAAGGCCTCTGCGATCTCTGCGCTTTGCCCCCGGAGGCGCGCCGTGTCGATGAGGGCGCCATTGCGCTCGATCCTAGACAGCACGGGAACGAGCGGCGCCTCGAGGGTTTCGTAGACCGACAGCAGGCTCGGGGTTTGGGCGAGCCGGGGCCAGAGGGCTTCATGAAGGCGGAAAGTGATATCCGCGTCCTCCGCGGCGTAGGGGCCCGCCTGCTCGAGGCTTACCTGATCGAAGGTAAGCTGATCCTTCCCCTTCCCCGCCACCGCTTCGAAGGCCGTGGTGTGATAACCCAGGAGCCGCAGGGCCAGGTCATCCATGTTGTGGCGACCGCCGACCGCATCGAGCACGTAGGACTCGAGCATGGTGTCGTAGGCGATGCCGCGTAGCGTGATCCCCGCCCGCGCGAGGACGCTCGCGTCATACTTAAGATTCTGGCCGATTTTGGGCTTTGCAGGATCTTCCAAAAGGGGCCGCAGGGCCTCGAGGACCTGGGTTTGAGAAAGCTGTTCCGGCGCGCCCAGATAGCGATGGCCAAAGGGCACGTAGGCAGCCTCTCCAGCGGTGACCGCAAAGGACACCCCCACCAGCTCTGCCGCCATGTAGGCAAGGCTCGTGGTTTCCGAATCAAAGGCAAAGCAAGGCGCATCCTCGAGACGCTTGATCCATCGCTGGAGCCCCGCTTCATCGAGGATGGTTTCATAGCGCCCGAGCTCAGCCCGAGCGGGCTCCACCGTCCCGGGGGGATCGCCCGCGCCGGCTGCCCCGGCGCCTAACGCCGGCGCGCTGGCGGCCTCGTCCCCCTTGCCCTGCAGGGCCCGCAGCTCCGCTTTGAATTCCAAGCGCTGGAACCAGTCCTTCAGCACCCCCTCGTCCGGGGCGGTTGGCCACAGGTCCTCCGGACCCTGCTCTAGGACCACATCGCACTTGATCGTGGCGAGGGTCCGGGACAGGGGCAGCTGGTCGAGATGGGTTCGAAGGCTCTCCCCAATCTTCCCCGTCACTTCCTCAGCCCGGGCCATGACCTGATCAAGGCTGCCGAATTGATTCAGCCACTTGGCCGCGGTTTTCGGGCCCACCTTGGGAATGCCCGGGATGTTATCGACGCTATCCCCGGTGAGGGCCAGCAGGTCGATGATCTGCTCCGGATCCACCCCAAACTTTTCCCGCACCCCGGCTTGATCCAGGGTGGTATCGGTCATGGTGTTCACCAGCGTCACCTGGGCGGTGACCAGCTGGGCGAGATCCTTGTCGGAGGTGGAAATGACCACGGGGCGGTGGGCAGCGGCCTGGGTGGCGAGGGTACCGATCACGTCGTCCGCTTCGACCCCGGGGACCATGATGAGGGGGAAACCGTAGGCGCGAATCACCTCATGGAGCGGGGCAATTTGCGCCCGGAGGTCGGGATCCATGGGCGGCCGATGGGCCTTGTAGTCGGGGTAAAAGTCACTGCGAAAGGTTTTCCCCGGCGCATCAAAAATCACTGCGAAGGGGCTTTCAGGATAGCTTTGGCGCAGTCGTCGAAGCATGTTCACCACGCCGCGGATCGCCCCCGTGGGCTGCCCATCGCTGGTGGTTAGGGGCGGCAAAGCGTGGAAGGCTCGAAAGAGATAGGACGAGCCATCCACTAACACCAATGGATGTTGTGCGTCGCTCATTGGTGTCACCATAGTCGCTATGGCCCAGACGGGCGTGATCGGGAGGCCCCATGCCACGGGCCCAAAGACCGGGAAAGCGGATTCGGCGAGGGCTCCAGGGCGTCCTGGGCCTTACGTTGATCCTGCAGGCACCCCTTCTTCGGAGCGAAGAGGCCACCTCACCCCAGCTTCGGGGACAGGATATCACCGTGATTCAGGGGACGGACCGGACGGTCTACGAATTTCGCCAGAACGGCGAGCTGCGGGCGATTCGGGTGGTACCCACCGTAGGAAAGGCCTACACCCTCGTGCCCGCCGATCCCACGGAAGGCTACGGGAACCTCGAAAGGGCAGACCGCTGGCTGCCCCAGTGGATTCTCCTAGAGTTCTAGGCGCTGCCCCTAGGGCCCGGCGAGCAGCGTAGTCGGACAGCTCAGCAGTGCCTCCGTACCCGATTCATGCCACTGCCACTGGCAGGCCACCCAGAGATACTGGAACCGTGACACATCGCTGTGCGCGGAGCGCGGCGTACCCTGCCGCCCCTCCCGGTCCAGAGGCACCTCGAAATAGCGGCCCCGGCGGTAGCCAAACTCAATGCGCCCCGGGCCTTGGTCGTCTTCCCGGATGCAACTCCAAGCATCGAGATCCATGATCTGGCACGCTTCCTTCGGAAAGTGCACGAGCTGGTCGCCGATCTCGGCGACAATGTGATCATCGATCAAGCGGTAGATGACCGGCGGACGAAGACGAAGCCGGGGGGCATCGCCCACCCGCGCCTCCACCGCGAAGCGGTCTTCCAGGGCATAACGCACCCTGGCGTCCGCCGCACCGGGCATAAAAACAGAAGCAATAACTGCGCTGGCCCCCCCAAGGGCGAACAGTAAGACGAGAGTTCTAGTGAAGCTCATTAGCATCTACTCACCGATTCACCTGACAAAAGTCTACTGCCGGCGCGATTGGAATGCAAAAATTCCTTCTATTTATCAATGGTTTACTGTCAATAAATTGACGTTTGGGCAATATTAAATGGACTTGTCAAAATTGTCAGAGGTGGTCGACGCCTGGGATCGGGGGGCGCTCCTCGGGGCTCAGGCAATCGCCCTGGGCATCGAAAACCGCAATGCCTTCGTCACCCTCGCCGGGCCGCCCCCCCAGCGCTGGGTGCTTACCCTGCGCGACGCGCCGCCGGCGGAGGACGCCCTTCGCTTAATGACGGTCCTCGCCAACGGGGGTTTGCCCGTACCCCTGCCCGAGCCCGGACGTGACGGCCTAACGACTCAGCACGTTCGCGACGACCTCGCGATGCTCATCCCGGTGGTCCCCGGGGCGCACCTTACGCAGCCCGATAGCAATGCCCTCTACACCCTGGGCCGGACCCTGGGCGAGGCCCATCGCCTCGCGCGTGATCTTCCCGGGCGCCCCCACCCCCGAAACCTCGCTTGGATGACCAATATTGTGGAAACCGTCGAGGGCGAGGCCGGGTCGGTGCTCGCCCACGCCCTTTCCAGGCAGGCGTCCTGGGCCCTTGGCGAAGCCCTACCCCAAGGCTTGGTGCACGGGGATCTATTTCGCGACAACGTGCTTTTTCAGGACGGGCAGGTCACCGGGCTCATCGACTTCGACCACACCGCCCGGGGGCCCCTGCTGTTTGATCTCGCCGTGGTGGCCTTGGACTGGGTCTACCTCGCTGGCGGAGGCGACGCCGAGCTTGCCGCCCTGGCCAACGGCTATGAGGCTGTGCGGCCCCTTGAGGAAGGGGAGCGGGAGGCCTGGGGGAGGGCTCTGGAGCTTGCGGGCCTGCGCTTTGCCCTATCCCGGATCGCGGCGCCGAAGAAGGACCCGGCGCCAATTATTGCTTGGCTGGCTCGCTGGGCCGACGCCCCGCCGCCCTGGCCGGGGAAGGGCTAGCCTTCCCCAGCTCGGCGTGCGAGGGTTTTGATCGCCAATTCAACCTGCCCCGGGCTTTGGGGCATACGCAGTAGCCCGAGGTAATCCCCCTGGGGATTAAAGATGACCACGTTCCCCGTGTGGTCGATGGTGTAATCCCCGTCCTCCGTCGGAACCTTCGCAAAGGCCACGCTGACCTGGGCGCCCAGGGTTTCGATGAGTTCGACCGCTCCGGTCACGCCGCGGAAGGACGGGTCAAAGTGACTGACGTACTCCCGAAGGCGCTCGGGCGTGTCCCGCTCCGGATCAACGCTGACCAGTAAGCCGCGAAAATCCGGTCCCCCCTCGGCCTCAAGGCGACGCCGTCCCTCGGCCAGCACGGAAAGGGCCACGGGACAGATGTCGGGGCAGGAGGTGAAACCGAAGTAGGCGAGGGTCCAGCCTCCGGCGAGGTCCGCTTCCGTGAAGGGCTGACCGTCCTCCCCCAGGAGGGCGAAGGGTGCGACCTGCCGGGGCTGGGGAAGCAGCACGATACCCTTTTCCCGAAGCTCCGCATCGGACAGCACGGGCTCCCGGAACATGTTGTTGGTAAACAGCCCCAGCATGAGCGCCATGAAGGCAAAGCAGCCAAGAAGCGTATTGCGAATGCCAGAGCTCATGCCCCAAACCCCCATTGCGTCGGCAGGGCCCCGGCCACGAATTGGGGCAAAAGGTAGTGGTCCACCAGCAGCGCCACAAAAAGCAGCATCAAATAGAGGATGGAATAGCGGAAGGTTTCCATCGCCGCCCGGGGGTGGCGATCGAGCAACAGCACCACGGACCAGTAGAGGAACCCCAGGCCCAGGGCGATGGCCGCCGCAAGATAG
>JAUILI010000020.1 GCA_030433075.1 Gammaproteobacteria bacterium
CTGCCACCCCTGGAAAGCCATTTGTACTGGCTGTCCCAGCGCGACGCCGATCCCCCCCTGCTTTGGTTCCGCGGCTTACTGGCCCAGGTGGCCCGGGGCCTGGGGAAATGACGTAAACTCGCGCCAGTTACCAGGGATTGAACAGCATGATCAAAGCGTTTGCGGGGCAGCACCTCCTTAGCGTCCAGGAATTGAGCCTCGAGGCCGTGGAGACGGTGTTTTCCGTCGCTGACCGGATGGTGCCCTTCGCCGAGCGGCGCATGGTGACCCGGGTCCTTGAAGGCGCCATTCTCGGCAACATGTTCTTCGAGCCCAGCACGCGCACCCGGGTCAGCTTCGGCTGCGCCTTCAACCTCCTCGGAGGGGAGGTGCGGGAAACCATCGGCATGGAAAGCTCCTCCCTGGCGAAGGGGGAATCGCTGGAGGATACGGCTCGCGTGCTCTCGGGCTATAGCGACGTCATTGTGATGCGTCACCCCGAGGAAGGCGCCGTGGATCGCTTTGCCCAGGCGAGCCGCGTTCCCGTTTTGAATGGCGGGGATGGCGCTCGGGAGCACCCCACGCAGGCGCTGCTCGATCTCTACACCATTCGCCGAGAGCGCGCGGCCCTTGGGCTCAGCCTTGAGGGGTTGCGCATTGCGCTCATGGGGGACCTTCGCTACGGCCGCGCCGTCCACTCCCTCGTGCAGCTTCTCAACTTGTATCCGGCTATTGAATTCCACCTCATCAGTCCGCCGGAGCTCGCCTTACCACCGGTGTATGAAGAGGCGCTGCGCTCCCGGGGGCATCGAGTCTTTCGCCATGACACCTTGGCGCCGGGGCTGGCGGCGGCGGATATCGTCTACGTTACCCGCACCCAGGAGGAGCGCTTTCCGAGCCCGGAGGAAGCGGCACGCTACCGAGGCCTGTTCCGTCTGAACCAGGCGGTTTACACGGAGCACTGCGCGCCCCAGACGGTGATCATGCACCCCCTCCCCCGCGACTCCCGGGCCGGCGCCCAGGAGCTCGACTCAGACCTCGATGCCCACCCGGCGTTGGCGATCTTTCGCCAGGCGGACAATGGCGTGGTGATTCGCATGGCCCTCTTCGCGCTGTGCCTCGATGTGGTGGGAGACGTGGAGAAGGATTTGAAGCCGGTGCGCTGGTATACCGGGGGGCGCCGACCCTAGGCCCCTTTCTCGAAGCAAAAAAAAGCCCGGCATCGCCGGGCTTTTCAATAGTTTAAGCGCTAAAGCTAGATTTGTGCTTCAAGTTCCGGAACCGCTTGGAACAGATCCGCCACAAGGCCGTAGTCCGCCACCTGGAAGATCGGCGCGTCCTCGTCCTTGTTGATGGCCACAATCACCTTGGAATCCTTCATGCCCGCAAGGTGCTGGATAGCGCCGGAAATACCGACCGCGATGTAGAGCTCCGGGGCGACGATCTTGCCCGTTTGCCCCACCTGCATATCGTTCGGCACGAAGCCGGCGTCAACGGCGGCCCGGGAGGCACCCATGGCGGCGTTGAGCTTGTCCGCAACCCCTTCCAGGATCTTGAAGTTCTCGCCGCTGCCCATGCCCCGGCCCCCAGACACCACCACCCGGGCGGCGGTGAGCTCAGGACGGTCAAGCTTGACGATTTCTTCATTCACGAAGCTCGAGACGCCGGCGTCGTGGGCGCTAGCCAGGGCTTCCACGGCGGCGCTGCCGCCGGTGGCCGGCGTCGCATCGAAGGCCGTGTGACGTACCGTGACCACCTTCACCGCATCGGAGCTCTTTACCGTCGCAATAGCGTTCCCGGCGTAGAAGGGACGCTTGAAGGTGTCTTCGCTTTCCACGGAAATGATGTCGGACACCATGTTCACATCGAGAAGGGCAGCCACCCGCGGCATGGTGTTCTTGCCGTTGGTGCTGTGCGCGGACAGCACGTGGCTGTGGCCCGCAGCGGCTTCGGCGATGAGGGGGGCAACGTTCTCCGCCAGCTGCTTGCCGTAGACCGCGGCATCGGCGCAGAGCACCTTGCTCACCCCGGGCAGCGCTGCAGCGGCTTCGGCGGCGGCGCCGCAGCCTTCCCCGGCCACCAGAACGGTGATGTCGCCACCGATGGCCTGCGCCGCAGCCAGCACGTTCAGCGTGACGGGGTTGAGCGCGGCGTCGTTGTGTTCTGCTACAAGAAGAATACTCATGTCTATAAGCTCCCTAGCGCGCCCTTAGATAACCTTGGCTTCGTTCTTGAGTTTGTCGACGAGGGCTTCCACCGAGTCGACCTTGATGCCGCCCTGGCGCTCCGCCGGGGGCTCGACCCGAAGGGTTTCGATGGTGGCCTTCACCTCTACGCCCAGCGCTTCTGGGGTGAGGGTGTCGAGGGGCTTTTTCTTCGCCTTCATGATGTTCGGCAGGGACGCGTAGCGCGGCTCATTCAGGCGCAGGTCCGTGGTGACCACCGCCGGAGCCTTGAGGGCCACGGTCTGCAGACCGCCGTCCACTTCCCGGGTGACGTTCACCGTATCGCCGGCGATCTCAACCTTAGAGGCAAAGGTGCCCTGGCCGAGGCCCGCGAGGGCGGCAAACATCTGCCCCGTTTGGTTGTTGTCGGCGTCGATGGATTGCTTGCCGAAAATCACCAGGCCGGGCTGCTCCTGGTCGTAGACCCCCTTCAGAAGCTTGGCGACAGACAGGGGCTGGGGAAAGCCCTCCGTTTCCACGAGGATGGCGCGATCGGCGCCGAGGGCTAGCGCGGTACGCAGCTGCTCCTGGCACTGGCTCGGGCCCACGGCCACGGCGACCACTTCCGTGGCCTGGCCGCTTTCCTTCAGACGCACCGCCTCTTCGATGGCGATTTCGCAGAAGGGGTTCACCGCCATTTTGACGTTGGTGAGGTCAACGTCGCTGTTGTCGGCCTTGACCCGCACCTTGACGTTGTAATCGATGACGCGCTTGATCGCGACGAGCACTTTCATGGGCCACTTCCCATAGCTAGGGGGCCCGGAAGGCCCGTGGACAGCAAAGACAGGCGCATAGGGACGCCTTCGCAAACGGCGCGTATTCTGACCCTGGCCCCGAAAGGGGTCAAGGCAAGGCCCGAGGGCCATGATGGAGCCCCCCTGCCCCGTCGTTTATACTCCGCCCCTCACGGGAAATGCCCCCAGGGGCTCAGCAAGGGAGAGAGGCGTGGACGCCGTAGAACGGGAAGCGATGGAATTTGATGTGGTCGTCGTCGGCGGTGGCCCCGCGGGGCTTTCGGCAGCCTGCCGCGTCATGCAGCTGGCTCAGGCGGCCGGGCAGGAATGGTCCGTGTGCCTAGTGGAGAAAGGCTCGGAAATCGGCGCCCACATTCTGTCGGGGGCCGTGGTTGAGCCCCGGGCCCTCGATGAGCTCTTCCCGAACTGGGCGGAGGACGGCGCTCCCCTCAACAACCCGGTTACCGATGATGAGGTCTACTACCTCCCCGACGGTGACCACAAGGTGAAGATCCCGGGCTTCTTTGTCCCGAAGGCTACCCATAACGAAGGCAACCATGCGATTAGCCTGGGCAACCTATGCCGCTGGCTTGGGGAGCAGGCAGAAAACCTTGGGGTGAATGTCTTCCCGGGCTTTGCCGCCAGCGAAATTCTCTACAACGAGGATGGCGCTGTGGTGGGCGTGGCCACCGGGGACCTTGGCGTGGGCCGGGATGGGCAACCCAAAGGCTCCTTTACCCCGGGCTATGAGCTTCGTGCAAAGTACACGATCTTCTCCGAAGGCTGCCGGGGTCACCTGGGCAAGCAGCTCATCAAGAAGTTTGAGCTCGATAAGAACGCCGGCCCGCAGCACTACGGGATTGGCTTTAAGGAGCTTTGGGATATCCCTGCGGAGCAGCACGTTCCCGGTAAGGTCGTTCACAGCATTGGCTGGCCCCTCGCGGAAACCGCCGGAAACACTGGGGGTAGCTTCCTTTACCACCTCGAGAACCAGCAGGTGGTGGTGGGATTGATTGTGGATCTGGCCTACAGCAATCCCCACGTCTCTCCCTTCGATGAATTCCAGCGCATGAAGCACCATCCGCTGTTCGCGGAAACGCTCAAGGGCGGTACCCGCGTGGCCTACGGGGCCCGAGCCATCGTCAAGGGTGGCCTTCAGGCCCTTCCCGAGCTGACCGTTCCCGGTGCCGTGCTCGCCGGCGACGACGCAGGCTTCCTGAACTTCCTGAAGATCAAGGGCAGCCACACGGCCATGAAGAGCGGCATGCTCGCCGCCGAGGCCATTGTGGAGAAGCTCGCCGCGGGAAGCGAAGGGGGCGAGCCGGTCCCCGCTTTCGCCGAGAAATTCCAGGACAGCTGGCTCTATGAAGAGCTTTCCGAAGCGCGGAACGCCGGGCCCGCCATGCACAAGTTCGGCATGCTCGCAGGTTCGGCCTTTGCCTGGGTGGACCAAACCCTCTTTGCGGGCAAGCTGCCCTTCACCCTGAGCGACAAAACGCCGGATTACGCCACCCTGAAGCCGGCCAGCGCCTGCAAGGCGCCGTCCTATCCCAAGCCCGATGGGGTGCTGAGCTTCGACAAGTCCTCTTCCGTGTATCTCTCCAACACCAACCACGAAGAGGACCAGCCCTGCCACCTTCAGCTCACGGACCCGGACCTCCCCATTCGGGAGAACCTGCCCCGCTTCGATGAGCCCGCGCAGCGCTACTGCCCCGTGGGGGTTTATGAGGTGGTGAAGGAAGCGGACGGTCTGAAATTTGTGATCAATGCGCAGAACTGCATTCACTGCAAAACCTGCGATATCAAGGATCCGGCGCAGAACATCACTTGGGTGACCCCTGAGGGTGCGGGCGGCCCGAACTATCCCAACATGTAAAGCACCGACCGATCGATGAAACGGGCCTGCGGGCCCGTTTTTCGTTGCGGCGCTTACACCGCTTCCGGGGCACCCTCGGGCATAAGGGGGAAGCGCAGCCCTGCACTGACGACCGCAAAGGGCGGTTCGCTCTCGGCCAGGGAGGCCAGGTGGTAGTAGGTGGGGCGATCGAGGCGTGCCCAGAGCTGTCCCCGCACCCGGAGCACCACCCCCCCACCCGCGGCCTCGTCGCGCGCCACCAGGGGATGGGTGGCATCCACGGGGACCCAATCGCCGACGTTCGTTTTCAGCATGAGCTGCTGCCCTGCGCCTTCCCCGGCCACCTCTAAATCGACGGCGAGGAAGGGGGTGTCCTCCACCGTGATGCGCAGCATCTCCGCTGGCGTGACCAGCCAATGCCCCTCTTCATCGCACCGCAAAATCGAGGCAAACAGGGCCACCAGCGCCGGCCGTTTAATTTCTCCCCCTTCGTGAAACCAGCGCCCATCACGTGCAATGGTGATGTCGATGCTGCCACGGTGGCTGGGATTCCAGGCGTCCACCGGGGGCCGCTTTTGCCCGCTCGCTTCCGCGAGGCGTTCGGTGAGGGCTTCTAGGGTCAAGCGAGGGAGGGTCACGGTTGGGCTCCTAGCCGCCAATGAATTTCATCACCATGGTCCCGCCGGTAAAGGCGACGGGTTGCTTGGCCTTGAGGGTCTCCTCAAGAAGGGCCGGCAACTGAGCGAGGGCCTCCTCCCGGGGCAGGGCCAGCAGCGGCCGGAGCGCTTGGTGGGCGGAGGAAGACAGGCACCCGTAGAGATCCCCTTCCGAGGACAGGCGAAGACGAGTGCAGCTTGAGCAAAAGGGCTCGGACTCGTTGGGAATGATGCCGAAGGTGCCCCCGCCCGCCACCGCAAAGCGCCGAGCAGTGCTGTCGAAGGGCGCTTCCGTCCGCTCGAAGCTGTGGTGTTCGCCAATCAGCGCCAGAATCTCTTCCATGCCGATAAAGTCTCGGTCGAAGGCGGCGCTGTGGCTGAGGTGGCCCATGCGCATGAGTTCGATGTAGCGAAGCTCCATGCCCCGGTCCAGGGCATAGCGAAGCATGGGTTCGATTTGGCTGCGATTGCTCGATCGCACGGGCACCATGTTCAGCTTCACCTTTAGCCCGGCTTCGAGGCAGGCGTCGATGGCCGCCAGCACCGTGGCCAGATCGCCGCCCCGGGCTAGGGATCGAAAGGCCTTCGGGTCCAGCGTATCGAGGGAAATATTGATGCGCTTAAGGCCGCTGGCCACGAGTAAGGGCACCTTGGGCCCAAGGAGCTGCCCGTTGGTGGTGAGGCTTACGTCCTCAAGACCGAGATCCATGATGCGCGGGAAGAGGTAGTCGAACTTTGGGGTCACCAGGGGTTCGCCCCCGGTTAAGCGCAAGCGATCGATGCCTGCCCCGGCCACCAGCAGCTCAATCGCCCGGAGCATCTGCTCGGCGTCGAGTTCCCGGTCAGCACGGAGCAGCCGCTTACCATCGGGTACGCAGTAGGTGCAGGCGTAGTTGCAGGCCGCCGTCAGGCTAACCCGAAGGTTACGGAAGCGGCGGCCGAAGCGATCGACGGGCCCTGGAGCGGGTGCGGTACTCATGTGGGGAGTATGCCACGGGCCTCTAGGGCATCGCGAAGCCGATCGACGGTGCGTGCCTGCCAGAAAAAGCGATTGCTGCCCTTCACCAGAAGCTGGGCGCCGGGGCTTAGGGCGGCCAGGATCGGGGCGAGATCGAGGGCGTCCGTGCTTGGCCACCAGCCTGAGCACCGGGGCCCCAGGCGCTCGGCCAGGGGCTGCATGAGCGGCCCGAGTAGAAACACGCCATCGAGCCCAGCGAGGCGTGCTTCCAAAGCAGCATGGAATGCGGGTGCCTCCTCTCCCAGTTCGAGCATGTCGGCGAGCAGGGCGAGCTTATGCCCCTGCCCGGGTGCGGCGAGGAGATCGCGAAGGGCCAGGCCCATGCTTTCCGGATTGGCGTTGTAGCTTTCGTCGATGAGTACGCACCCCCCCGCCTCCAGCCGGGACCCCCGTCCCCGGGGGGCGGGCACCGCGGCCATGGCGGGCACGGCGGGCGCCAGGGGCAACTCCGCCGCATGAAGGCACGCCAGAATGGCGGTGGCACTTCGTTGCCGGTGCTCCGCGCCGAGGGGCGTAAGGTCAATGCCGGCTCCATGGCCCCGAAGCACCCCGGCCTCATCGCGGGCGAAGTCCGCTGAGGCACCTGGGCCGCGGTGATCCTCGAAGGTCACCTTCCGCGGATGCCCGGGGGATCGGTCCGCCGGGCAGACGAGCACCCCCTCGGGTCCGAGGCCCGCAGCGATGGAAAGCTTTTCCTCGGCGATGGCCGCGAGGCTTCCCAACCCCTCTAGGTGCACGGGCAGAATATTGAGCACCAGGGCCACCGTGGGCTGCACCAGCCGGCTTAGGGGTGCGATCTCCCCAGGGCGACTCATCCCGAGCTCAAAGACGGCCGCTGCGGATCCGTGCGGCAAGCGGGCCAGAGAAAGAGGCACGCCCAGGTGGTTGTTTAAGCTGCCTTCCGTCGCGTGCACGGCGCCGGCGCCGAAGTGCGCCTGGAGGGCCGCCGTGAGCAGGGCCTTGGCCGTGGTTTTCCCTGAGGATCCGGTGAGGGCGAAGACTGGCCCCGAGCAGCGGCGTCGGGCCCCTCGGGCCAGGGTCCAGAGGGCTTCGAAGGGATCGGGAACGACGATTTCCCGGGGACCCGCCCCGAGGCTCTCCCGCACCACCACCGCAGCCGCCCCCTGCTCCAGAGCGTGGGCTGCGAAGCGCTGCCCATCCTGGCCTTGGCTACTGGCGCCGTGAAAGCGAGGATCCTGCCCCTGGAGGGCGAAGAAGAGGTCGCCGGGAACGAGGCTGCGGGAGTCGAGACTAATGCCGGTGCACCGTAGCGCGCTATCGCAGGGGATGCCCCAAAGCGACGAAAGCTCAGGTCCGGTCCAAAGGGGCTGGGTTTCCACGGTGCGGCGGCTCCGATTGTCGGTACACTAAAGCGCTCATGCCCACCCTGGAGCCCTGTTATGAGCGCACTGATTCTTGCCGTTGCCCTCGCGGCGCTAATGCCCATTGTCTTTGCTGGCATCGCCAAGCGCCAGGGGGGCTATGACAATCGGGCCCCGCGCGCCTGGCTCGCGCAGCTCGAGGGTTCCCAGGCCCGCGCCCAGGCGGCCCAGGAAAACAGCCACGAGGCCTTTCCGCCCTTTGCCGCGGCGGTAATTCTTGCGGTGGTGCTGGCGCCGGAACGGGTCTCTGAGATCACCACCCTCGCCTACGCCTTTCTGGGGCTTCGCCTGGCCTATGGGTGGGCTTACCTCACGGACCGGGACAAGCTGCGTTCCCTGCTGTGGGTTCTTGCCCTTGCCTGTACCCTTCGAATCTTCTGGCTCGCCGCCAGCTCAGTTTAAGGAGCGCTGCCATGACCTCTGAAAAGCCGGGCCTTTGGGCGCGAATGAACCGGGGCCTCGAAGGCCTCCGCCGCGGCCTCGCGAATGTCGGCTTCGTGCTGCTGGTGGTTTTGGTGGTGTTGGGTTTGTCCCAAGGCGACGGTGCGCCGCCGGTGCCGGAGGGTGGCGCGCTCGTGCTGACCCTTGATGGTCCTCTCGTGGACGCGCCGCCTACCCCCGATCCCCTCGCGGCCCTCTTCGATGAAGGGGGCGTGGAGCCCCTGGTCTTGGCGGAGGTGCTCCGGGCCCTAAAGGCCGTTGAATCGGATCCAGCGCTAAAGGGGGTGGTGCTGGATCTCGATGCCTTCCCCGGCGCGGGCTTCGCCACCCTCGAGCGTCTGGGTGCGGCCCTCGCTGCCCTCCGAGACGCAGGCAAAATCGTCGTCACCCACAGCGAGGGCCTGTCCCAGAGCGCCTATTATCTTGCGAGCTTCAGCGATGAGCTTTACCTCGATCCGGAAGGCGATCTCTGGCTTCGGGGCCTGGCGAGCGAGCCCCTCTACTTTGGCGCGGCGCTTGACCGCCTGAAGGTCTCCGTCGAGGTGCTTCGCGCCGGTCGCTACAAGGCCGCGGTAGAGCCACTGCTCCGCAACGATATGTCCCCGGAGGCTCGGGAGGCCGACCAGGCCCTGATCGATAGCCTTTGGGCGGGCTATGCGGAAACGGTGGTGGCCAATCGCCGCATGGCCCCCGAACCCTTTGATCGCCTGCTGCGGGAATGGCCTCAGCGCCTCCTGGCCGCTGGCGGCGACAGCGCGCGCCTGGCCCTTGAGGCGGGGTTGGTGGATGAGCTCTTGCCCCGGGATGCGCGCCTAGATCGCCTGCAAAGCCGCTTCGGCATCGATCCCGAGAACCCTCTGGCCTTTCAAGGGATCGGCCTTGAGGCCTACCTCGCGAATCGCCCGGAAGCGTCCAGGCCGGATACCCCCGCCGTCGCGGTGATTGTGGCGGAGGGCACCATTGCACCGGGCCCGGGCGGCGACGGCCAGGTAGGCGATGACGTGGTGGCTCAGATTCATGACGCCCGGATCGATGACGGCGTCGCGGCGGTGGTGCTTCGCGTGAATTCCCCGGGCGGCGCAGCGAATCAGTCGGAGCAGGTGCGCCGGGCCCTGGCCCTGGTCCAGAGCCATGGTAAGCCCGTGGTGGTGAGCATGGGGGACGTGGCGGCTTCCGGGGGCTATTGGATTTCGAGCACCGCCGACCACATCTTCGCCGAGGCCGGCACCATTACGGGCTCCATTGGCGCCTTCGCCCTAGCTGCGACCTTTGAAGACAGCGCCGGGGCGCTCGGGGTGACCACCGATGGGGTGCAGACCCACCCCTTGGCGGGCGCGACCAACGCCTTCCGCCCCCTCAACCCTGGTCTGCGCACCATGATCCAGGCGGGCATCGATCACACCTATGCCGCCTTTCAGGCCCGGGTGGCCGAGGGCCGGGGCCTGACCCCGGAGGCAGTGGATGCGCTGGCCGAGGGGCGGGTCTGGAGCGGTCGCGCCGCCTTTGAGCAAGGGCTTGTGGATTCGCTGGGTGGACTGGAGGACGCTATTTCAGAAGCCGCCCGCCTGGCGGAGCTTGAAGCCTACCGGGTGCAGCGCTTTGCCCCCACCCTTTCCCCTCTAGAGGCGTTTCTCTCCGTGATGCTGGAGGCGGTGAATCTCGGACCGCGCCCCAGCACTGGCCCCCTAGGCGGATGGCTGGCCTCCATCCTCACGGGCGCGGAAGCGGTGCTTAACCTCGACTATCGCAGTGCGGGGGTTCTGGTGTGGTGCCCGCGCTGCGATCTCCTTACGCCCTAGCGGCCCGTGCGCCTAGCCATTGTCCTTCGGGGCGGGGTTCGGCGCGTCGGGGTGGGCCTTGGAAAAGCCGGTCCAGTAATCCCGGATTTCCTGGCGGATTTCCTTACGCATGACCATTAGCCCTAAAAGGTTCGGCAGAGTCATGACCACCATGGTGATGGCGGCGATCTGCCAGATCAGGGTGGTGTCCGCGATGGCCGCTAGGAAGAAGCCCACCACGTAAACCAGCCGGTAAGGCATGATCGACTTCGTTCCGAAGAGGAAGGTCATGCTCCGGTCCCCGTAGTAGGACCAGGCCAGGGCCGTGGAGAAGGCAAAAAGCATCAGCCCAAAGGCCACGATGTAGGGGCCGATGCCCCCGAGGAAGCTACGGTTGAAGGCTTCTACGGTCAGCGCCGCGGAGTGAATCAGGGAGTCGCCCCGAAGGTAGACGTCGGGCTCCGCAATGCGCCCATCGCGTACCGTCACCTCCCCGGAAAAGCGCCGGTTCTGCCCGATATGGTAGGTGACGTTCTCCGCCACGGAACGGGCATGGAGGATGGTGAAGCCTTCGTGGGTGGCCTCCCCGTTCTGCACCTCGATGGTCCCGGAATAGCGCTGCACGCTGGAGGGCTGGTCCGTAAGGAAGGCGCTTAGCGCTGTTACGTGTTGCGCATCGCTGTCCGAGAGGTTCCCGGCGAGGATGATGGTGTCTGAATCCTGGAAATCATTGGGGAACTTTTCGTTCCAAACCCCGGAGGACAGGATCACAAGGCCCGTTAAGGTGCAGATCAAGATGGTGTCGATGAAGGGCTCGAGGATGGCCACGAAGCCTTCGGAGACCGGCTCTCGGCCCTTCGCTGAGGCATGGGCGATGGGCGCACTGCCCTGCCCCGCTTCGTTGGAGAAGAGGCCGCGATTGACGCCGCGATTAAAGGCGTAGGCAAAGGACGCCCCGAGAAAGCCCCCGGCCGCGGCGGAGCCGCTGAAGGCATCCCGAAAAACGGATACGAAGGCGGGCCCCACAAATTCCAGGTTCGAGAAGATCACCGCCAGCGCGCCAATGCCGTAGGCCGCAGCCATGAAGGGCACCAGCTTCGACGTGACCGCGGCGATACGCTTAATGCCGCCGATGATCACGAGGCCAAGCGCCACGGCGAGTACGCCACCGGTCCAGTAAGGGGAAATGCCGAAGGTGGCATCCATGGCCTGAGCGATGTTGTTAGCCTGGGGCATGCTGCCCGTGCCAAAGGAGGTAGCCACGCAGGCGACGGCGAAGAGGATGGCCAGCCAGCGCATATTCATGCCCCGGTCCATGTAGTACATGGGACCGCCCGCCATGTGCCCCTCTTCGTCCACCACGCGGTACTTGTAGGAAATCAGCACCTCCACAAACTTTGTGGTCATGCCAAAGAGTGCCGTGGCCCACATCCAGAAGAGCGCGGCGGGTCCGCCGACGTGCAGCGCCAAGGCCACCCCACCGATGTTCCCCGTGCCTACGGTTCCCGATAGGGCCGTGGCCAGGGCTTGAAAGTGGGTCGTATCTCCCGGGGCGTCCTTGTCGTCGTAGCGTCCGGCGAGGATCCGCCAGGCGTGGCGGAAATAGCGGACCTGGGGAAAGCCCAGATAGAGGGTGAAAAATATCCCGACACCAAGGAGCAGGATGGGGAAGTATTGGGCGGAACCGAGGAATCCATCGAGGGTAATCAAAAAACTGCTGAGCTGTTCCAAGGTTCGCTCCCGTTGGCCAGGCTGCGCGCGGTTTCAGACGAGGCGCCTAGGGGGCGTCGAGCTTCGCTCCCAGGGCCGCTTTCATGACGTAGTAGATCACATTTTGCTCAAGGACACCGCCAAGGCGCAGGGCGCCGGCGCCCCAGCCGTAAACCGCCACGTCCTCGCCCCCATGGGTCTCCGCGCCTGCGGGGACCATGGCTTCCTGGAGGTAATTGGGCGCTTGCACATCCACCTCCGTAAGATCGGGGCGGCCCAGGGCGGGTTCCACGGTGCGAGGATAGTGCGGCGCGGTCTTCGGCCCTGCGCCCTGCTGGTCGCTTTTCCCGGGGTAGCCGGGTCCATTGGTGTAGGCCAAGGTGGTATAGGGCAGCCCCAGGGCATCCTTCGCCGGCGTGCTTTCCGCAAAGCCTTGCCCGTCATTACTGACGGTTAGGCCAAGGATAGGGTTGCCGCGGGTGGGATAGCCGGCAAAGGTCAGGGTATGGCTGTGGTCGGCGGTGACGAGGATGAGGGTTTCGCTCTCCTTGCTCTTGGCCACCGCCGTGGCCACGGCTTCATCCAGCGCCACCGTGTCTTCCATGGCCCGATAGGCATTGCCCGCATGGTGGGCGTGATCGATGCGCCCTGCTTCGACCACCAGCACGTAGCCCGACCCTTTCTGGCTTAGCCGGTCCATGGCGAAGGCGGTCATCTCCGCGAGGGACGGCTCCTTGCCCGGGTCCTGGGACCGGTCCGCTTCAAACTGCATGTGGGAAGGCTCAAAAAGTCCGAGCACGGGGCCCGTTGCGTCCATCGCTGCGGCGAGATCGTCGCCCTTCCAAAGGTAGGCGCCGTCGGGGTTCGCCGTCTGCCAGGCCTCGATAAGGTTCCGCCCATCTCGGCGGGCGCCGGTCTTACCCGGATATTCGGGGTCGGCCACGGTGTTAGGAAGGAACATGGCCCGGCCGCCGCCGAGCACCACGTCGATTCCGTCGCCGTGCTTAAAGCTGAGCAGCTGGCTGGCAATGTCCGTGCAGCCCTGGGCCGCGGCGTCGTCCGGGACCCCCCCCTCCCAATCTCGCTCTACCACGTGGGCGTAGGTGGCGCCGGGGGTGGCGTGGGTGATGCGGGCCGTGGAAACGACGCCGGTGGCGAGCCCTGCGGCTTCCGCTTCCTCAATGAGGCTGGGAACCGCTGCCCCCTGCCCCGAAGCGCAATCGCCCCGACGCACGGAGCCGTCCACGGACAGGACCCCGGCCAGGGTTTTGACCCCGGTAATCATGGCCGTCATGGTGCCCGCGGAGTCGGCGGTTTGCTGGTTCGTGTTGTAGGTTTTCGACAGGGCCACGGCCGGGAAGCGTTCGAAGCTGAGCTGGTGATCTTCCCCGAGGCCGCCCGCTTTTTGCCCGGCATAGATGCGCGCAGCGGAGACGGTCGAGATCCCCATGCCATCACCGATAAAGAGGATGACGTTCTTGGCCGTCTCTCCCCGATAGGCCGCCGCCTGGGCCGCCAAGGCCTTGGCACCCACGGCGCGCCAGTAGGCGGGGTCTGCTTCCGCCGCCGGGCTCGGCGATGGGGCCCCAAAGGCCGACGGGGCCAGCGCTAGGGCAAGGGTCAGGGCCGCGGTGCGCCGGGAACGGAAAGCCTGAAACATGATCATTCCTCTTGGGCTAGACCCCGGGAAGGGGCAGAAGTCGAAAGTATGACGGGAAAAGGCGTCAGTCTGGTGACGGTGAGCTCTGGCGCCGGGCCTCCAGGGCCTCGAGCACGGCGCTGTGGCGCGCTTTCGTCAGGTTGTAATGGCTGTAGCACCACACCGCAATCAGGGCGAAGCCCGCAACGAGGGGGCCATAGAGCCAGCCCAGCCGCGTTAAGACCTCGAGGGGCACTTCCCCGGGGATGGCCTTCGCCGGGAAGGCGATCACGTCGAGGCCGAAGCCCCCCACCAGGTTGCCAATACCCGAGGCGCCCTTCCCAGAGAAGCTTAAGGCCCCAAAAAAGATCCCTTCCTGGCGCCGCTGCGTGGCCAGCTCATGTTCGTCGGCGATGTCCGCCATCATGGAGCCAGCGGTGATGAGCGCCTGCACCACTCCCATGCCGCCGATGAGCGCAGCCCCCACCAGGAGAGGCAACAGGGAGGGATGCCCGTTCTCCGGGAACCAGCCCAAAAGGCGGAGAATGGGCGGAGACAGGGCAAAGAGGGCATACCAGGCGGTGCCAAAGACCACGGAGGGCATCTTGTCGAAGCGCTGATTCATGCGGTGCGTAAAGGGCGTGCCGAGGATCAGGCCCAGGGGGCCGGCAAGCACTACCCAGCGGAAATCCTCCGAGGACAGGGCCCAAAAATAGTTCCCCATGTAGAGCCCCAGGGCGCTCTGCACCCCCACCATGACGTAAACGATGATCACGCCAGAGAACAGCCAGCGAAAGGAACGGTTGGTGAGCGCGCTTTTAAGATCGAGAAAGACCTGAAGGAAGACGCGCAGGAGCGTCCCCTGCCCTGGCTCTGGGGTCTCCCGGGCCGCCACGGCCTTCAGCCGGGGGATCTGGTCGTGGGTCCCGAGGGCTGACCAGAGGATGGTCACCACCATGGCGACGCTAAATACCGCGGCAAAGGCGGGATAGGCGTCGCGGCGCAGCGTGCCCGGTAGCCCCCCCTGATCGGTGAAGAAAACGCTAAAGCCGATGAGGATTGTCAGCGCCCCCCCAAGCACGCCGAAGAGCATGCGGTAGCTCACAATGCTCGTGCGCTCCGCGTAGTCGTCGGACAGCTCTGCCCCGAGGGCCAGGTGGGGAACGTGATAAAGCGTCATGGCGCCTCGGGTGAGGATTGCGAACACCGTGAGCCAGAGGAAGGTCTCGAATTCCGTCAGCCCCGCCGGCGGCGCAAAGAGCAGATAAAAGGCAAGGCCCAAGGGAAGGGCGGAGGCGTACATAAAGGGGTGGCGTCGTCCCCAGCGGGAGCGCCAGCCATCGGACAGGGACCCGGCCAGGGGGTCGGTGATGGCGTCGAAGCACAGGGCGATCATGATGGCGAGGCCCGAAAGCGTGCCTGACAGCCCCAGCACCTGGTTGTAGTACAGCAATAGGAAGGTGCTGAAGGCGTTGTTCTTAATGCCCTCGGCCATTTGCCCAATGCCGAAGGCAAACTTCGTGCTGCGTCCTACCCGATCCTGTGCCACCGGGCCTCCCCGCGCCGGTTGGGTCGTCGCCTGATTAAAGAGGTCGGCAGCGAGGGACGCAAGCGCCTTTTTCCGGCGCGCCCCTAGGCCGGCGTCTTCGGCGCCAGGAGGGTCATGGGGAGCCCGAGCG
This sequence comes from Gammaproteobacteria bacterium, assembly GCA_030433075.1. Taxonomy (GTDB): domain Bacteria; phylum Pseudomonadota; class Gammaproteobacteria; order Pseudomonadales; family Azotimanducaceae; genus Salivita. The sequence continues at coordinate 15,097 of JAUILI010000020.1, forward strand.
GATCCACGTCCCCGGACCCCAGGCGCTCGAGGGCGCGCTCCGGGAGGCTCGCCAGGTAGGCCAGCACCAGGGCGTCGAGGCGATCATCCAGGGCCACCCGCCGGCCCTCGCAGGTGAGGGGCTGGGTGAGGGTGGCGGCGCAGGGCAGCCCCAGCGCCTCCAGCAACGCCGCGCGGGCGGCGGCCCCTTCGGCGGTTTTCTTCGAGGGCAGGGGCGCCCCGCCCTGCCCCGCGTTCAAGCGCTGAAAGGCCAGTTCCGGGTGTGCCTCCTCGAGGCTTGGGGGCGCGGGCTGGGCGCGGCGAAGGAACCGATCCACGGCGCGAATCTTCGGAACCAGGTTCCAGGCTTGAAGGCTCAGGCCCTGGCCTAGCGTTTCCCGGGCGAGGCGCTGGGCCTCCTCGAAGTTCAGGGCATCGAGAACCGGGCGCGGGGGCGTAATGAATATTGAGGCGCGGGCCGCCCCGAGGGCCGCTTGCGCTTGCAAATCGACGGGCCTGGGACCGGCCAGGGGCAGGCCAATGGGCATGTCAATGAGCTGACGCCTGGGCTTAAGACCCTTAGCGGCAAGCGTGCCCGCCAGAGCCTCGAGGCGCTCCAGGGTAAATAGCTTGGGAGCGGTGCCCGGCGCCCAGGCCGCGACCACCCAGCCTCCGGAGCACCCGTCGATGCCCACGGCGGCGGGGGTCATTAGAGCGGATCTTCCCGGGTGGGGGTGCGCATGGTGACGAATTCCTCCGCCGCCGTGGGGTGAATACCCACCGTGGCGTCGAAGTCCCGCTTGGTCGCCCCGGCAACGATGGCCACGGCGATGCCCTGAATGAGCTCCCCGGCATCCGGTCCCACCATGTGCGCGGCGACCACGCGATCATCGCTTCGGCGCACGATCAGCTTCATGAAGGTGCGCTCCTCCCGGCCCGTTAAGGTGTGTTTCATCGGGCGAAACACCGCTTCGTAGATGGCCAAGGGCCCATGCCTCTGCCGGGCAATTTCCTCCGTGGGGCCCACGGTGCCGATATTGGGCTGGCAGAAGACCGCCGTGGGGATCAGGTCATAGTCCACCGGCGGGACCGCCGCGGTGCCGAACTGGGCTTCCGTAAAGGCCATGGCCTCGCGGATCGCCACGGGGGTGAGCTGGGCGCGATTGATGACGTCCCCCAGGGCAAAGATGCTGGGAACGGTGCTTTGGAACTGCTCGTCTACGAGCACGCGCCCGTCTTCCCCGAGGGCCACGCCAACCTCCTCCAGGCCCAGGCCCGCGGTCAGGGGGTGGCGCCCCGTGGCCGCCATGACTAGATCGGCGGAGAGGGTCGCGGCCTCGCTTCGCGCCTGCTCGTCCTCCCCTTCGCTGCTGCGATCGTGGAGGGTCAGGTACAGCGTTCCGTCGGCCTGCTTCTCAACGGCCTGCACGTCCGTTTCCAAGCGCAGGTCGATGCCAAATTTTCGAAGCTCCTCCATCACAAAGCCCCGGACGTCGGCGTCAAAGCCCCGGAGGATCAGCGGACCCCGATAAATCAGGGTGGTATCCACCCCCAGGCCCTTAAGGATGCTGGCGAACTCCACAGCGATGTAGCCCCCGCCGAGCACCACGGCGCGCTTGGGCAAGGCGTCGAGATAGAACATCTCGAAGCTGGTCACCACGTGCTCGACCCCGGGAAAGTTCGGCAGGCTTGGCGTACTGCCGGTGGCGATGAGGATCCGTTCGGCGCTGTAGTGCGCCTCCCCCACGGCCACCTCATGGGCGCCCAGCACCCGAGCCTGGCCGTGGAGTACGGTGACCCCCGCCTGGCTGAGGAGATTGCCGTAAACCCCGTTGAGACGCTCAATTTCCCGGGTTTTATTATCCCGGAGCGTGTCCCAGGAAAAGCGCGCAGGCGCAACGTCAAAGCCGTAGCCCTTGGCATCCTCGAAGGCTTCCGGGAAGTGGGAGCCGTAGACGAAAAGCTTCTTGGGTACGCAGCCCACGTTGACGCAGGTGCCCCCGAGGGGGCCGGCTTCCACCACGGCCACCCGAGCGCCGCTTTGCGCCGCCATGCGGCTGGCGCGGACGCCGCCGGAGCCCGCACCAATCACCAGTAGGTCGTAGTCGAAGCCGCTCATGCTTTAGCCCTCGTAGCTCAGCACGGCACGGCCGCGAATCTGCCCTGCCTTCAGCCCGGCGAGGATCGCCCCTGCTTCGTCCGGTTGCCGGCTATCGATGGCCACCGGAGGAATGCGACCCTCGCGCACCAGTGCCATGAGCTCCTCCATGTCCTGGAGGCTGCCCACGTAGTTGCCCTCGATGGTGCGGGCCTGCATGGGCAAAAACGGTAAGGGGAAGCGGAGCTCGCCGCCGTACATGCCCACCACGATAAGCTTGCCGCCCTTGCGAAGGCTCGCCAGGGCTAGCGCACTGCTCGGCTCCGAGCCCACGAAATCAATCACCGCCAGAGCACCACCGCCCGTGAGCCCTTTCAGGGTCTTCGCGGCGTCCGCGTCCGTGGCGTTCACCGCTTCCGCGGCGCCGGCAGCCTTCGCGGCATCCAGCTTATCGTCGTCCACATCGACCATGATGGGGGTGATGCCGAAGGCCGCTTGCGCAATGGCCAGGGCCATCATGCCCAGGCCCCCGGCGCCGACGAGCACCAGATGGTCGCCCTCAAGAAGCTTCGGTACGCGCTTTAGGGCGGCGTAGGTGGTCAGGCCGGAGCAGGCGTAGGTGGCGGCGAGCTTGGGATCGGTGGTGCCAGGATCAAAGAGGTAGCGGCTATGGGGTACAAGCACGTGATCCCCAAAGCCCCCGGCCTTCTGGATCCCAAGATTTTCCGGCGCAAGGCAGAGCTGCTCATCGCCGCGCTGGCAGGTGGCGCAGGTGCCGCAGCCGATCCAGGGGTAGGCCACGCGCAGATCCCCCAGGGCCACGCCGCTGGCGTCCGGGCCCAGGGCCACGACCTCGCCGATGATTTCGTGGCCGAGGGTCATGCCCTCCCGGGCTACGGGCAGGGCCTTGCCACCGCCGAGATCGAAAACCCCATCGTGCAGGTGCACATCGGAATGGCAGACGCCGCAGGCGACGGTGCGCAGGAGAACTTCGGCGCCCTGCGGCTCCGGCGTGGGCCCTTCAACCCAGGCCAGGGGGGTGCCAGCACCGGTGGTTTGCAATTGCTTCATGGGGGTCTCCGCCTCCGGGAAATGGATCGGGAAAGTGTACCCGGAGTAGCCCTGGGCTACACTCATGGACTTCAGCAACGGGGGAGAACGCACCATGAATGGCGCGCAAAGCTTGGTTCAAACGCTGGTCGATGCGGGGGTCACGGTGTGCTTCACCAACCCCGGCACCAGCGAGATGCATTTCGTCGCAGCGCTTGATGACAATCCGGAGATGCGCTGTGTCCTGGGGCTGTTCGAGGGCGTGGTCAGCGGCGCCGCTGATGGTTATGCGCGCATGGCCGATCGCCCTGCCGCTACCCTCCTCCATCTTGGCCCTGGGCTCGGTAATGCCCTGGCCAATCTTCATAACGCTAAGCGGGCCCATACGCCCATGGTGAATATCGTCGGGGATCACGCGACCTACCACAGCCATTTCGATGCGCCCCTGACTTCCGATGTGGAGGGCGTAGCCCGCCCCATGTCCCACTGGCTTCGGCGCTCCCGCTACGCCGCGGAGGTGGCTCGGGATGGGGCCGAGGCCGTGCGCGCAGCCATGAGTGCGCCGGGGCAAATTGCCACCCTCGTACTCCCTGCGGATACGGCCTGGGATGAGGCCCCGGGGCCCGCAACCCCCCTCAGCGTTCCGGCCCGGCCAACCCCTCAACCGGAAGCCATCGAGGCGGCCCGGGCGGCCCTGGCCAGCGGGGAGCCCTGCGTGCTTCTTATGAACGGCCAGGCCCTGCGGGCCCCGGCCTTGGCTCAGGCGGCGCGGGTGGCGGAGGCCTCCGGGGCGCGGCTGTTCCACGACACCTTTGTCTCCCGCCTCACGCGCGGGCCAGGCTTGCCGGCCCCAGAACGCCTCCCCTACTTCGGCGAGCAGGCCCTGGAGGCCCTGGAGGGAACGGCGCATCTGATTTTGGTGGGGACCCGGCCCCCCGTGTCCTTCTTCGCCTACCCGGACAAGCCCAGCTCCCTCGTTCCCGAAGGCTGCACCGTGCATAGCCTGGTGGGCGTGGAAGGCGATGCCCTGGCCGCCCTGACGGCGCTGGCTGATGCCCTTAACGCGCCGGCTACGGCCAACCCGGTGCAGCCGCCGAAGCCCGAAGCCCCCCCTGCGGGGCCCCTGACGCCGGCCACCATCGCGGCCTCCCTGGGCGTACTCATGCCGGAAAATGCCATCGTGGTGGATGAAGCCGCGACCTCGGGCTTTGCCCTGCCGGGGGCCACCGCAGGAAGCCCCACCCACGATTGGCTAGCCCTGACGGGCGGCGCCATTGGTCAGGGGCTCCCCACGGCCGTGGGCGCTGCCGTGGCCTGCCCGGATCGCAAGGTGCTGTGCATGCAGGCCGATGGCTCGGCCATGTACACGGTGCAGGCCCTGTGGACCATGGCCCGGGAAAAGCTCGACGTGGTGACGGTGATCTTCTCAAACCGGAAGTACGCCATTCTCCAGGTCGAATTCATGCGCGTTGGCGCCCACAACCCGGGGCCCAAGGCCATGAGCATGCTCGATCTGTCGAACCCGGATATCGATTGGGTGGCCATGGCGAAGGCCATGGGCGTGGAAGCGGAGCGCGTGGACGAGGCGACGGCCTTTCATGCCGCGCTGGCCCGGGCCATCGCGACGCCGGGACCGCGCCTCATTGAAGCGGTGATCTAGGGCTTCCGCGCCTCGATGTCCTCCAGGATGCGCGCGCAGCGCGCCTGGAGGGCTTTCCGCCCAGCCTCATTGCCGGGATCCTGCGCGGCCAGCGCGGTCGCGAGCCCCTCAAACAGCACCCGATAGCCCTCTAGGGTGGCGCCGTAGCTCCGGTGATTGGGCACTTCAAAATCAAGAAGCGTCCGCCGGGGTTCGTCGTCCATGAGCAGGAGATCGAAAATGCCCGCCAGCATGCGACCCCGCATGCCCTGATCCATATGGTGAGTGGCCTGGGCGGAGGGGGCGTGGGCCGCCACCATGGCGGCCCAGAGCTGATCCTCTAGGGCCGGGTCCGTAGCCTGCTCCAGGAGGCCCCAAAGGGCGTCGGCGCTCATTACGCCGCCCGGTGGAAGCCTTCGTACCCCGCAGCCCTCACCGCGTCGCACTTCTCGCAGTAAGCGGGGAAACCAAGGTAAGGCATAAAGACCCGGGGCTTGCCGGGAATATTGGCGCCCACATACCAGGAGTTGCAGGTGGGATAGATGGTCGCGTCGCCCACCTCATTGACGTGCTCTACCCAGGCCTCCTGGGCCTCTAGCTCTGCCTCCATGGTGGCGTAGCCTCCGGCCTTAAGGTCGGCGATGGCATCCCCGATGAAGCGCACGTGCTGCTCGATGGAGGGCAGCATGTTCGTGAGCACGGAAGGCGAGCCAGGCCCGGTCACCGTAAAGAGATTGGGAAAGCCGACCACCTGCAGGCCCAGGTAGCTCTTCGGCCCCTCGGCCCAGGCCTCCGTGAGCGCTTGGCCGTTCCGGCCCCGGATGTCGATGCGCGTCAGGGCGCCGGTCATGGCGTCAAAGCCCGTGGCAAAGACCACCGCGTCCACTTCATAGCGCGCCCCGTCCGTTTCCACGCCGTCGGCGTACAGCCCCTTGAGCGGGGTTTCCCGAAGATCCACGAGCTGGACATGGGGCTCGTTGAAGGTTTCGAAGTAGCCCGTATCGGCGCAGAGACGTTTACAGCCCACGGCCGTATCGGGCAGGAGCTTCCGCGCCGTCTCCGGATCCTTCACCTTTTCCTTGATCTTGCCGCGAATGAATTCCGCGGCGTACTCGTTAGCTTCCGTCGTGAGGCCCGTGTCCCCGAAGGCCCGCATGAACAGCAGGCCTCCGAGCTGCCAGTGGTACTCGAACTGGGCTTGGCGCTCCTCCGGGGAGGCCTCGAGCACCGAACCCTGGTTTGACGGATGGCGCGCTCCGAAGCCGATCAGCTCCTGGGCGTTGCGGGCCCGAAGATCGGCGTAGTTGGCCTTGATGGCCTTATCCAGGCTCCGGTCGAGGGGCTTGTTCTGCGCCGGTACGGAATGGTTGGGCGTGCGCTGGAAAACGGTGAGGCTTTTCGCTTGCTTCGCGATGAGGGGAATGGACTGAATGCCGGAGGAGCCCGTGCCAATCACGGCGACCCGCTTGCCGGTGAAATCCACCCCTGCCTTGGGCCAGCGTCCGGTGTGGTAGATCGGGCCCGCATAGGCATCGGCGCCGGCGATATCTGGCACGTTGGGCATGGATAGGCACCCCGTGGCCATGACCACAAATTGCGCGTCCCAGGAGCGGCCGTCCTCGGCGGTGACGGCCCAGCGCTTCTCCCCTTCGTCGAAGTGCGCCGAAGCGACCCGGGTGTGGAATTCCATATCCCGGCGCAGATCAAAACGTTCCGCTACGTGCTGGCAGTAGGCCAGGATCTCCGGCTGGGACGCATAGCGCTCGCTCCACTGCCACTCTTGCTGCAGCGCCTCATCAAACTGGTAGGAATACTCGAGGGACTCCACGTCACAGCGGGCGCCCGGGTAGCGATTCCAATACCAGGTGCCGCCGACGTCGCTGCCCGCCTCGAGGACCTTTGCGGTCAGGCCCTGTTGCCGCGCGCGGTGGAGCATGTACATGCCCCCGAACCCCGCCCCCACGATGATGAGATCAAGCTTTTGCGTTGCGTCCGTCATGTCGTGTCCTCCCCAGGTTCACGATGTTCCCCAAATTTCGATGATGACCGATGGCCTAGCCCCTGGCTACGGGCCCCTAGGCCCCGGAGCTTCGGACCCGGCCCAGGGGCCGGGGAAAGAGCACGGGAGTGCGGTCAAGATAGGCCTGATAGGCCGGATCGTTGCCCCAGCGCCGCTTGCCCCGGGAGGCCAGCAGCGGAATGCCGCTGATGCGCGTGAGCAATACGTAAACAAACACCGGAGACAGTAAGGTGAGCTGCTGCCAGCCGCTGAGCACGGGGACGGCCACGAGGGCCACGCCGAGCCAAAGGAGGATCTCCCCGAGGTAGTTGGGGTGGCGACAGAGGGCCCAGAGGCCGCTTTGGATGAAGGCCCCCTCGTTCTTGGGGTCACGGCGAAAGGCGCGCTTCTGCCCATCGGCAATCACTTCAAGGATGAAGCCGAGGAGCCACAGGGCCCCGCCGACGAGGGCGAAGGGCCCAAGGGGCACGCTTTGGTCGCTGGCCATGGCCGCAAGGGCGGCCCCGATGGTGATCAGCACCCACAGCCCCTGGAGGGTCCAGGTCATGAAGAACCGCAGAAAGGACACCTTAAGCGCATCAAAGCGCCCATCCCGGCCATCGGCGCGCACCCGCGCAAAGAGGAACGTGCCCAAACGCAGGGCCCAAAGCACCACCATCGCGGCCAAGAGGAGCACCCGAGGATCGGAAGCGCCCGTGAGCCAAAGCGTTCCCAGGGCCAGGGTCAGGTACGTCAGGGAGCCCGTGGCGTCGAAATAATGTTCCGTATGAGCGAGGAAAGAGGGAACAAAGACGGCCCAGTTAAGGGCAAAGGCCCAGAGCGCCGCCAGGGCAAAAAGCGGATAGCCGGCCACCTCCCGCGTCCCTTGGCTCCCGGCCCAAGCCCATAGGGCCCCAAGGGCCATGGCGATGACTGCCCCGAGCAGGGCTCCCCGTTCCGCCTTACTCATGGTGTTCTCCTCCCTCTGCGTTCCTGCCTACCCGTGCATGATCGGCTAGGGCGAAGCGTGTGCCCATGCTAGGCTCCTGCCTCCCTTTTGATCTCCGGGAGGCTCCGTGCGTCACCCTGCTCTGCGCCTTTATACCGTCCTTTTCCTCCTCTGCGCAGCCCTTGGCGCTGGCGCTTCGGAGGAACCGACCTTCGAGGCCTGCGTCGCCGACCTTGGCGCCCGGGCCGCCGCCGAGGGCATTGCGGAGCCGATTTGGCGCGAGGCCGTGGCCGTCACCGCGCCCGTGCCCCGGGTGCTTGAGCTGGATCGGAGCCAGCCCGAATTCACCACCCCCTTTAGCCGCTACTTCGGCCTCCGCGTGTCCCCCGGTCGTATTGATGCGGGGCGCAGGCATTTCCGCGAGCATCGCGCGTTACTGCAGCGGGTTCAGCAGGCCAGCGGCGTACCGGGTCACTACCTCGTGGCCTTCTGGGGGCTGGAAACGAACTTTGGATCCTATCTTGGAAAGATGCCCCTGCTGGGTTCCCTCGCCACCCTCGCGTGTGATCCTCGCCGAGCAGACTTCTTCGGGGCCCAGTGGATCGACGCCGTGCGTCTCCTCGACCGAGGCGATCTCACCTTCGATCGCCTGGAAAGCAGCTGGGCCGGCGCCCTGGGGCACGTGCAATTTATGCCTTCGGTTTATCTTCGCTATGCCCAGGACGGCGATGGGGATGGGCGGGTGGATCTTTTTGGTAGCGTCGATGACGCCATGGTCAGCGCTGGAGCCTTTCTTCAGGGCCTGGGGTGGGCTCGGGGAGAGCGCTGGGGTCGGGAAGTCGCACTCCCGGAAGGCTTTGACTACGGCCTTGCGGGCAGAAAAAAGCGCCGTTCCCTGGCGGCCTGGGGCGCCCTTGGAATACGCCAAGCCGACGGCGCGCCCCTCCCCGCAGCGGATCTTGAGGCGGCGCTTCTCGTGCCCTCGGGTCACGCCGGTCCGGCCTTTTTGGTTTATCGCAACTTCGACGTGATCATGGGATGGAACCGAAGCGAGTTCTACGCCCTCAGCGTCGGCATCCTCGCCGATGCGATCGCCGGGGGTGCGGGGCTTTCCACAGCGCCCCCCGCTGACGAACTACGCCTGTCCATGGATCAGGTTTCCGCACTACAGCGAGCCCTCGTCGAGGGCGGCCATCTCACGGGCGCCGTTGATGGGCTCCTAGGCCCGGCGACCCGGGCAGCCCTTGCCCGGGCCGAGGCCGCCTTTGGGCTTATCGCTGACGGTCACCCCGATCCCCATACCCTGGCCGTCCTGGGCCTCGATCTTTCCCCACAGCCGTAAGGAACACCCCACCGTGCAAGTCCCCGCAGAAGCGTTTCTAGGTCTTCAGCGCGTCTCCGAGACGCGCTTTTCCCTGCCCCTTCGTCCCGCCCTGAGCGGTGGCGGCGGCAGCCTATTTGGCGGCGTGGGGCTGGCCGCGGGCATGGCCGCCCTCGCCCAGGCGGCGGAGAAACCCCTGGTCTGGAGTACGGGGCAATTTCTGTCCCTGACCCAGGGCATGGAAGCCTTGACGGTGGAGGTCAGCTTGCCCGCCGTGGGACGACACGTGACCCAGGGTCAGGTGCAGGGACGCCATGGTGATCAGCCCATCTTTACCGTGCTGGGCGCCTTGGGCCAGCGCCCCGAGGCCGGGCCGGGGACCTGGGTTACGCGCCCCGAGGCCCCGGCGCCGGAGTCTTGCCCTCGCATCGATCGCGAGCACCAGGAGGAAACGCTGCATCGGGCCATTGAGCTGCGCCGGGCCAAGGGCATGTTTGGTTTCTCCCAGGAAGGGGCACCGAGCGGCTGCGGGCGAAACCTCCTCTGGGCCCGCATGCCCGGCTACACCATTGATGCCGTGGCCCTGGCGATCATTGCGGACTACATGCCTTCCGTTCTTGGCGATGCGCTGGAGAGCCAGATCTTCTGCACAAGCCTTGATAACACCCTGCGCCTCGGCCTGCCCCGACCGACGGAGTGGGTCCTCTGTGATAACCGCATGACCTATACGGAAGGTGGCTTTGGCTACGGAACGGGGTATCTTTGGAGCGAGAGCGGCCACCTGTTGGCCACCGCGACCCAATCCATGATCGTCCGTCGCCCCCCTGCGCCGGCCGTGGCCGCGGGCTAGCACAGGAGAACGCTGATGGCCTACCGACAGCCTCGCTTCAGCCGCCCCCCGGGGGCCACGGAGCTTTTGCTGGTTCGGCACGGGGAATCCCGCGCCGCGGACCCCGCGAATCCCTTCCCCCTCGTGGATGGGCAGGGGGATCCGGAGCTTCATCCCGCTGGGCGGGCCCAGGCCGAGGCGGTAGCGGCGCGGCTGCAGCACCTTCCTCTCGCCGCCCTCTATGCCACCAAGCTTCAGCGCACCCGGGAAACGGCCGCCCCTACGGCGGCGGCCCTAGGCTGCGCCGTGGAAGTGGATCCGGATCTCCACGAGGTGCATCTCGGCGCCTGGGAAGGTGGGCTGTTCCGCCAGAAGGTGGCGGAGCTGGATCCGGTCTATGTGGAGATGCAGCGCCAGCAGCGCTGGGATGTGATCCCGGGCGGGGAAAGCCCTGAGGCCCTCGATGCGCGCCTCGGCCGGGCCCTCGCCCGCCTTCATCGCGCCCACCCAGACACCATGATCGCCGCCTTTGTCCACGGCGGCGTCATTGCCCATGTGCTCCATATGGCGACGGGCAGCCAGCGCTTTGCCTTCACCGGCGCGGAGAACGGCTCCATCAGCCAGCTGCTCCTCACCGCGGAGGGCATCAAGGTACGAAGCTTCAATGACGTCAGCCACCTGGCTCACCTCGAGGCCGGGGACGGACGCATGACCTAGGGAGGAACCATGAGCCTTCGCTTTATCGACCCCCGGGCCCCGGCGGGCCCCGAAGACATCCCCTACACGGCAACGCTTGCGGTGGACCCCACGGGCCCGGTCCGTATTGGCTTGCTGGCTAACGGCTTTCCCGATTCGGTCCCCTTCCTCGAAGCCGTGGGAAAGGCCCTAGAAGCGGCTTTCCCCCAGGTCACGACCCGGCTCTGGAATAAGGGCAACGCGTCCATCGCGGCCCCCGATGCCCTGGTGCAGGAGATCTGCGCAGCCAGCGATGGGGTCATTGCGGCCTACGGGCACTGAGGCAGCTGCACCACCGGCACCGTGCGTGACGGCATTGCAGTGGCCAAGGAGGGGCTTCCGGCGGTGGCCCTGGTGACGACGCTTTTTGAACCCCAGGGACGCTTTGTGGCGAAGGCCTCGGGCATGAGCACGATTCCCCAGGTGCTCCTCCCCCATCCCGTAGCCGGCTCCGGCGCGGAGGCCATGGCCACCCTTGCCGACGCGCTTGCGCCCCGGCTTTGGGAGACGCTTCAGGGGCGGGGGCATGGCGCATGAGTTTTCTAGAAGCTAAAGATGAAGCAGACGCCCAGGAACAGCTCTACGCCCTAGGCTGCACCGATGGCCTGCCCGTCATCATCCCCACGGAAGCGCGCGTCGCCCGCATGGTGCTGGCCAGCGGGCTTGAGGGCAGCTTAGTGCTGGGCGCCATGGGGCCCGCCGGGGGGGCCGCCAGCGTCGAAGCCCTGGCCACCGCCGCGGTGATGGCGGGATGCCCCCCGGAGCTCATGCCCGTGCTCTGCGCCGTGGCCGAAGCGGTGCTCGATCCCGCCTTTGATCTAACGGAAATGCAGGCAACTACGCACTGCACGGCGCCGCTGATATTGCTGTCCGGGCCCGTGGTGGAGGCCCTGGGTTTCGCTTCGGGCTTTGGGGCCCTTGGCCCGGGGCATCGTGCGAATGCAACCCTAGGCCGAGCCCTGCGCCTCGCCATGATCAATATCGGCGGGGGCCGGCCCGGGGAATCGGATATGGCGCTCCTGGGCCATCCCGGGAAATTCACCTACTGCCTCGCGGAGGCCGCTGAGGCCTCGCCTTTCCCCAGCCTGGGCGTCAGCCTGGGTTTTGATCCGGAGGATAGCGTGGTGACGGTGATTGGGGCGGAGGCGCCGCAGTCGCTGATCTATAGCGCGACGGGGGATCCTGCCCAGGATCGGGACGGCCTCCTTTCTGTCCTAGCCGCGGGGCTCGCGGGCCCCGCGAGCAACAACGCGGTGTTAACCGGGGGGCAAGCGGTACTGGTGCTCAATCCCGACCACGCCGCCCTCTTGGCGGCGGCGGGCCTCGATCGGCAAGTGCTTCAGGCGGAGCTGCAGACCCGCTGCGAGGTCCCCGGCGCCCTTCCCAGCCAGGGCAGTTTCCAGCGCGAAGGACGGCGTCAGGCTTTTCGGGCGCCGGAGGACATCCTCATCCTCGTCGCCGGGGGCAGCGGTCTCTATTCCATGGCCATGCCCAGCTGGTGCGCCGGGCCCCACCAAAATCGCGCCGTCAGCCGGCGCGTGGATTTGAATCCCGCCTGTGAGGTGCCCTTCTAGGTGAAGGGCACGGTGGGCTAGGAGAAGCTGGGCAGGGGCGCCTTTCGAAGCCGGAAGGTGGCGAAGCCCATGAGGAGGAGCACGGGTAAGGTGCTGAGGAGCAGGGGCATCCAGCCGAAGGACATGAGCAAGGTGCCCGCGAGGAGGCTCCCCGTGGCCGAAGTGCCAAAGACCGCGGCCTCATTGACCGCCTGAGCCCGGTAGCGCTCGCTGGGCTGATAGCTCTTCACAAGCAGCGTCGTGCCCCCGACGAATAGGAAGTTCCACCCCACCCCGAGCAGTACCAGGGCGCTGGTGTAGTGCATCACCGCATGGCCGCTCAGGCCGAAGGCTAGGGTCGCCAGGAGGGCCGCCACGCCCCAGAGCATGAGGGTGCGTTCCCCAAAACGGGCAATCAAAAGCCCGGAGACCAGCGACGGAATGTACATCGCAAGAACGTGCGCCCGGATCACCCCGGCCGTGGTAGCGAGGTCGTGCCCGTCCATGACGTGCATGGAGACTGGCGTGGCGGTCATGATGAAAACCATCACCCCCTGCCCAACCACGCCGGCGGCTACCGCCAGGCGAAAGAGGGGCGCCTGAAGAATTTCCCGCAGAGGTCGGCCGTCCCCCGCGGCGCTAGCCCCTTCCGTGGCCTCGGTGCGGCGCATGGCAAGGAGCAGCGCGAGGGCTAGGAGGAAAAGCATGAAGGCGCCCTGCACGGCGCCAAGGAATGCGTTGCCTTCCACGATGCGATCACCGCTGGCCACGAGCTCCGGGCCGACGAAGGCCCCCCCGATGCTCCCGAGGAGGATAAAGGAGATCGCCTGCCCGGCCCGCTCGGGCGCTACGCTCTCCGCTGCCGCGAAGCGAAACTGCTGGGAAAAGGCCAGGGTCGCGCCCGTCATGGCCGTACTTAAGCAATAGAGTGCGAACTGCTCGCTGCGAAGGGCGAGCGCCGCCACCTGCACGGCGCCGGCGGCAAGGGCAGCCGCAAAGGCGAAGCCCAGGCGCCGTCCGAGGCGTTGCATGAGCAGGGACGCGGGGACCGTTCCCAGAGCGGTGCCGAGCACCATAAGGGACACCGGTAAGGTGGCGAGGGATGGCGACGGCGCCAGGCGGGATCCGACGATCCCGCCCATGGTGACGGTCATGGAGGAGCCCGCCACGAAAACCAGCTGTGCCCCTAGCAGCAGGAGCACGTTGCGCTGGAGTAAGGCCTTCACGCGTCTTTATTGTCCTGGGAACGGGCCTGCCGACGGGCCTCCCGGCGGCGCATGATGTCGTTCCACAGATCCAGGGAGAACACGTGGGCGAAGATGCCCGCCAGGCTGCCGTCATTGCGCAGGGAGGTGAAGTCCTCCGCGCTCAGCGCCGAAAGCTTCTCCGGGTTTACCGCGCCGTAGCGGGCGATATCTTCCGAATTTTCTTCTTGCTTCCAGGCCACCTGCTGGGAGGCCACGAGGTCAAGGGCCTTCAGGCGTTCGCAGAACTGCTTGGTGCGGGCGATCTCTGCATCATAGGCCTGCACGAAATCCAGCCGCGGCTTCATGGCCTCGGACAATTCACCATTTTCGAAGAAGGGAATCTCGGGGTTCTCCTGCACCACCTTCGAGGCCCGGTCGATGACCACGGCGAAGCGATCATCGCCGGTGTTCGCCAGGGCAAGGGGGTGAATGCGGAGGTAAGCAGGGATATAGACCCCGGGCTCCCACTGCCCCGCCCCATCGACGAAGAAGTTTTCCCCGTCCGTGCCCAGCACGGCCAGGGGGCTCGGCAGCTCATTGCCGGCAAAAATGATCGGGTAGTGGCGCTGAACGCTGCGGAACTCGCTCATGGCGATGGGCACGGCCTGGGCCTTGGCGGCGAAGGCGTAGGGCGCCTCGATGGGGCTCAGGCCCAGGGCCCCGTGGGCTTCTACGGTCAGAAGCTCCGGCGCATCGTACAGAAAACGCTTACCTTCAACGTCCCCAGCCGGGGTCCCTTGATCACTCATAAAACCAACCTTTTGACGAAATGGGGGATGGGGGGCAAAAACGTCTTCCCCCGCTGTGCGGCGCAGCATAGGCTGGGGAGGCAAGCGGGGCAACATGGATCCGTGCCCCGCGGCTTAAACGATCAAGGGATCGGTCATGGACGACAAGCCCCCCTTAGCCTTTGCGCGCCAGCCCATCGTTGATAGCCAGGGGTGCGTTAAGGCCTATGAAATCCTCGAGCGCGGGGCCCTGGCCTCCGCAGAAACGCGCACGGCCCGGGCCCTGCTCTTTTCCCTGGTGGATCGCCCGGGGATTGTTCCCGAGGGCATACCGCGCTTTATCAATGTGCCTCCCGCCCTACTCCAGGAGCCCCTGCCCCCTGCGGAGGGGTCGGTGGTGCTCGAGGTGCTCGAGGATGCGGTGCCAAGCCCTGCCCTCGCCGACGCCCTGGCCGCCCAGCGCGCCCAGGGCTATGCCCTGGCCCTTGACGACTATGCCCTCGCCCCAGAGTGGACCCCCTACTTTGACCAGTTCGCGTATTTGAAGCTGGAAGTGCCGCGCCTTCGCTTGCAGCAGAACTGGACCCTCCCCGCCCTACCTCCGAGCGCGCAATGGATTGGGGAAAAGGTCGAAACCGCGGCAACCCTTCGCGCCCTCGAAGCGCGGGGTGTCTCCCTGTTTCAGGGCTATTTTTTCGCCTTTCCCGAACTTACGCGCCCCGAACCCTTGCCCCAGTGGTCCAGCACCGTTTTGCAGCTGCTGGGGGCGCTGGAGCGCCCGGAGGTCGACTTCCGGGCCCTGGCCCGCATCGCCGGTGCGGATCCAACGCTCACCGTTCGCTTGCTTCGGGCAGCCGGGGCCGTGGCCTACGGTCCACCGGTGCGCAGCCTGACCCTGCCTGATGCCATTGCCCGCTTGGGCCTTAAGGCTTTGAAGCGTTGGCTTCAGCTGATGCTGCTCGCGGACGCAGGTACCTTTAGCGAGGTGAAGTTGCGGTGGGCCTTGGAGCGGGCATGCCTTGCGGCCGCTCTGGCCCCCCGGGAGGGGCTTCGGGCCGATGAAGCCTACCTGCTGGGCTTGTTAAGCGGCGCCGATGCGCTCTTTAACCGCCCCTTGGCGGAAGTGCTCGCCGGACTCCCCCTCGAGATCGACGCTATTCTCGGGGCCCGGGAGGGGCGAGGCCCGGGCGGTGCGCTGCTGGCGACGGTGGCTCGACTCCAGGAAAACGCGCCCCTGCGCCCCGAGGAACAAGCTGCCTATGGCGCCGGCTGCGCGGAAGCCGACGCCCTTTACGCGGTGCTTAAGGCTGAGGGGCCGCCCCCGTAAGCCACGCAACTTGCGCCGGGGGCGGAGCCTCTTCTTCCGGGACGGTGATTTCCCAGGCCCCCGCTGCCTTTGCCAGGGCGACAGGCAGGGTGAGGAGTTCCCCCCGCCGGCCCAAGGTTAGGGGCACCGTTTCCCCCGGCGCGTGGCGGCGAAGGAGCGGTTCGAGATCCTTGCTCCGCACTAGCGTTCCGGCGAAGGCAAGGAGTTCGTCCTCCGCCTGCAGCCCCGCGGCAAAGGCCGGGGCCCGCCGGTCCACGTCGCGAACGCTGACCCGGCCGCCCTCCTCTCGAAGACGAGCGCCAAGGGCCGCGGTAGCCGTGCCCTCCTTCCAGGGCTTGCGGGCAAGGGAGAGGCCCACCGTTGCGAGGGCCTCCGCGACGGGCAGAGGCTCGCGTCCATACACCCAGCCTTCGAAGGCTTCGGCAAGCTCGGCGCCGGCAAGGGCCTGGACCCGCGACTTCATGGCTAAGAAGTCATAGCCCGGCCCCCCGAAGGGAAAGTCCTCGTACAGCATGGTCATCAGCGTATCGAGGCTCGCGGCGCCCGCCGTTGCTGCCCGAAGCTTGAGGTCCAGGACCAGGCCAAGAACGCCTCCCTGGGCGTAGAAGGAGACGCTCTCGTTCCGCTTATCCGGGGTGCGATCCCGTCCCCGATGGTAGCCCTTAATCCAAGCTTCCTCGCTGGCTTCCGCCAAGCTCTGCCGCCCATAGCCGGGATGATCGAGCACATCGTCAACCATCTCCCCGAGCATTTCGAGGAAGCGCTCATCATCGACCAGCTTCGCTCGCCGCAGAAGCAGCAGATCGTAGTAACTGGTCAGCCCCTCTGCGGCCCAGAGCAGATCCACGATGGTGGGCGTTTCGTAGTTGTAGCGTGCGATGGGCGCGGGGCGGAAGCGCTTAACGTTCCAGGTATGGAAATACTCGTGGGCAAACAGGGACAAAAGGCCCTCGTAGCGCTTTTTATCCCAGAAGGCCTTGGGGTCCGTGTGCACCACGGTGCTGTTGTAGTACTCCGTGCCCCCACCGAGCCCCTCTCCGCTGTGAAGGAGAAACAGGTAATGGTCCGTGGGGAGCGGCGCGGAGCCAAAAACGTCCGCAGCGGCGCTCATGAGGGCGGCCACGTCTGTCTTGATGCGCTCAGCGTTGCCGTCCCAGGGGCCATCAATGGCGACCGTGGTCTGGACGGGGCCGGCGTTGAAGGTCACGGCGTCAAAGGTGCCGGCTTCGAGGGGGCTGTCGACGAGGCGGTCGTAGGTGGGGGCCAGGACGCATCCGGGGCCGCAGCGGTCGAGTCCGGAGATCAGATCCCAGCCCTCGGGCAGGTCCACCTGCACGCTGACGGGGGCATCGCGGAGGGCCTCAACGTAAGGAAACACGGCTCCGGGGTTCAGGAACGCATGGGTGGCGTCAACGTCGCGGGTGCGATCCTCAAGGGAATTGGCATAAAGGCGGTAGCGAAGATGGACTTGGCCACTGGGGGGAACGGTGCCTTCCCAGCGGCTGGTGCCGCTGCGCGTGAGGGTAAGGGCCTTGCCCTTTCCGTCCTCGAAGGTGAGCTGGCTTACGGTCCCAGCGGGGTCGATCACGCGATAAAGGCCCGTGCGCCATACGGGAAAGCTGAGGGCAAGGGATGCGCCCGGGGTCAGGCCTTCGAAGCGGCCCTCGATCAAGGCGATCTGGCTCGCTCGCCGGGAAAGATCCACTTCAAAGCTGCTGGGCGGGCTATCCGCCAGGGCCCCGGGGACGGTGCCCAGAACGCTTAGGGCGCCGAGTAGCGCTAGGGAACGCAGGGCGTTCTTCATACCGAATCCTCTTCAGTCTCGCTGTCTGGTTCTGTTTCCAGCTCGGGGGATGTAGGGGGCAAGGGCTCCGTGCCTGCCCCCAACGCCACGAACTGCCGCGCCTGGCTGAGCACGCTGCCGCGGCCCGTGGCGAGGCGGCGCATGGCCACCTCCCAGGTGCGCTCGAGGGTGGCAATCTGCCGACCCACCTTTTCCATTTCTGAGGCCGTGGCCTGAATTTTGTCGTGGAGGGCCCCGGCCCGGCGGGCGACTTCCTCGGCCTTTTGATGCTGCCGTTCTCGGCGCCAGCTCATCTCGATAACCCGTAGCGCGAGAAGCAGCGTGGTGGGCCCCACAATCATCACCCGCTGCTCAAAGCCCTTGGCAAGCAGCGTCGGATCCGTTTCCAGCGCTGCGGCCAGGGCCGCCTCTACGGGAACAAAGAGGAGCACAAAGTCCGGGGAGGTGAGCCCCTCGAGCTCCGCGTAGCCTTGGGTCGCCAGGCGCTGGAGCTGGGCTCGAAGGTCCTGGGCATGGCGCTCAAGATAGGTCGCCTGCTCCGCCGGGGACGCCGCTCCGCGCGCCGCTTCCCAGGCCACGAGGGTCACCTTGGCGTCGATCACCACGGCCCGCTCTTCCGGGAGCCGAACGATGACGTCGGGCCGCTTGATACGGCCGCTTTCATCCCGAAGCGTCGCCTGCTTTTCGTACTCGTGCCCCGCGCGTAGGCCCGAAGCTTCCAGGACTCGATCGAGGATGAGCTCCCCCCAATTGCCCTGCAGCTTCTTGTCGCCTCGAAGGGCCTCGGTGAGTTGCCGGGCCTCGGCATTCATGCCCTGGGTGGCCTGCTGGAGCGCGCGCAGTTCCGTCAGCAGCGACGCCTTGTCCTTGGCGTCGGCCAGCTGCACCTCTTCAACCTTTTGCCGAAAGCTCGTTAGCTGCTCCCGAAGGGGGCCTAGCAAGGCCCCAAGGCTCTCCTGCTGACGCTTTTCTAGGGTTTCGCTCCGATCGCTCAGAAGCTTCTGCGCAATGGCATCGAATTGCTGGGTTAAGCGTGCTTCCGAGTCCCGTAGCCAGGCCTCCCGGGCGGCCAGGGTGTCGCGCTCGCTGCGTAGGGCGGCGCTCTCTTCCGCTGCAGTGAGGAGCTGGGCTTCAAGCGTCTCCCGGCGCCCCTGCTCCTGCTGCAGCTGGGCCGCCTGGGCCTCGCGCTGGGCCTCGCTTTTCGCCAGCGCCAGCTGCGCCTCCGCCGCACGGCGAAGCGCTCGGCGAAAGGCCCAGGAAAGGAGCCCTAGGGGCAGAGCTAGGGCCGCAAGGGATAGCCAAAGGGTTAGATCGGTCATGGGGCTACTGTGACGGAAGCGGCGGAGGCTCGCCAGCCTTGCGAGGGGCCCGTACACTGCCACCGGTCCTAGGGGGGAGAACACGAATGAATGATTCGCAACAGCAGTCGGCTGCGGCGCCACTTTTGTCCGGCCTGAAGGTCCTCGACGTCGGCACCTGGATCGCCGGTCCGGCCGCGGCCACGGTAATGGCGGACTTCGGCGCCGAGGTCATCAAGCTCGAAAGTCTCGAGGGCGACCCGCTACGCCAGCTGGCCCAGGGCCCCACGTCACCGCCCTGTGACCACAACTATTTTTGGGTGCTCGATGGGCGTAATAAGCGCTCCCTTGCCCTTGATTTGAAGGATCCCGCTGCGGCGCCGGTACGCGATGCCCTCCTGCGCTGGGCCGATGTGCTGGTGACCAATTTCCGGCCTGATCTGGCGGAGCGCCTAGCCCTGGATTGGGCGCGGGTGAAGACTCTCAACCCCAAGCTTATCTATGCCCACATCACGGGCTACGGCGACGCGGGTCCGGAAGCGGGCAAGCCCGGTTATGACACGACCGCTTGGTGGTCGCGCTCCGGGTTGGCCGATTGGGTCCGCCTTCCCGGAGCCCGACCGGCCATGTCCGCCCCGGGCATGGGGGATCACGCCACAGCCATGGCGCTTTACGGCGCCATCATGACCGCCCTTTGGGCCCGAGATCGCACCGGTGAGGGCCGGCGCGTGACCACCTCCCTGCTGGCGAACGGTTTCTGGTCCAACGGCATGATGGCCTCCATGACCCTGTGTGGTGCCCCGCTCCCGGAACGGGACCCGGCGCGCCCTGTGGCCAACGCCCTCGCCGCTCAGTACGAAACGAAGGATCAGCGCTGGCTTCAGCTCACGCTCCTCAACGAGGCCCGAGAATGGCCGAAGCTCTTGGGCGCCCTAGGGGCGGAAGCTTTGCAAGCAGACCCGCGCTTTGCCGATGGCGATGCCCGGCGCGCTGATCCCGAGGGGCTTTACCAAGCCCTTGCCACCTACTTCCATCGCCTAACCCTGGAAGAAGCCAAGGCGGTCCTAGCGGAAGCCGGCATTCCCGCCGCCATTCTGACGGCGGTGACGGAGCTTGCGGAGGATCCGCAGGCGCTTGCGGCCGATATCTTGACGCCGGTGGCGGAACCGCAGCCTGGCTGGACCCATACGGTGAATAGCCCCATTGCCATTGAAGGGGCGGAGAAGGTGGCCCCGCGCTATGCCCCTGCCCTGGGAGAGCACAGCGCCGCGATCCTGGAAGAGCTCGGCTTTGATGCAGCAACGGTGGCCGGCCTGCAGGCGCAGGGCGTGCTCGGTGGCGCCTAGTCCTTTGGGGTTGGCTTAAGCCGGTGGAAGATGAAGCCCCCCGCGGCCCCCGCAAGCCCCTGGCAGAACAATCCTGCGGGGCTTCGGGCTCCAGCAATGGGCGTAATGTCAAAAAGCGATAGCACGGTGAGAACGGCGGCGAGCACGGCAACGAAGCCGGCGCTGCTGTAGCCCAACAGGGACCAGGCGGCCCCGAGCTTTTTGATAATGACCCCCGCGACCAGGAAGCCCAGGGCCAGGGCGAGGGCGAGCACGGGAAGGTAGACCTGCATCATGCCCAGGATGTCCTGCCCGGTCATAGCGAGGCGATCGCCCAAGGTGATGACCACGCCCAGGTTCGTGAGCCCCGCGAGGACAAATTGCGTGGACGCCATGGCCGCCAGGGCTTCCGTGGCGAGCACCGCCACCCCGTAGGCCCCTAGCCTCTGAAGAAAAAGCGCCATGGATCTCTCCTCATGGTCCGCAAAAAGGTTTGCTAAGCTGCCAGCATAGCAGGGCCCTGGGCCCCTCCCCCATTCCCCTTAGGCAAGGTGCTTAGGTTTATGCGTATTTTCCGTTCCGCGCTGTATCTCTTCGTTATGGGGCTCATGGCCCTTGCGGCATCGAGCCAGGGGGCGGCGATGACCGAACTCAACGGCGAGCTCCGCTTTCCCTGGTCCGTGGCCGAGCTCCCCGATGGGGGATTCCTCGTCGCGGAGCGCGAGGGCACCCTTAAGCACCTCGCCGCCGATGGCTCCGTGCTGAGGGAGATCAGCGGTGTTCCGCCGGTCTATGCTAAATCTCAGGGAGGGCTCTTCGACGTGCTGCTTGCCCAGGATTTCGCAGACAGCCAAAGAATCTATTTGAGCTATGCCCACGGCACCCCGGCGGAAAATGGGACGCGCCTTGCGCGCGCAACGCTGAGCGGCTCGGCC
>JAUILI010000122.1 GCA_030433075.1 Gammaproteobacteria bacterium
CTGGAAGCCGACGGCACCCTAAGCCAGGCAACCCTTGAGGCGGCCATGGACGAGGACTGCGCCGCCTTGGTGATCAGCCAGCCGAACTTCTTCGGCGTTTTGGAAGACGTCCATACGCTCACGGAGCAGGCTCAGGCAGCGGGGCTTTTGGTGATCGCCGTGGTCAATCCCATTGCCCTGGCGGTGCTCACGCCGCCTGGAGCCTGGGGGGCGGCGGGGGCCGATATCGTCGTGGGCGACGGCCAGCCTCTGGGCATTCCCATGGCGTCCGGGGGTCCCTACTTTGGCTTCCTCTGCGCACGGCAGAAGCTGGTGCGGCAAATGCCCGGGCGCATCGTGGGTCGTACCGTCGACCTCGACGGTAAGACGGGCTACGCCCTCACCCTGCAAGCGCGGGAACAGCACATCCGCCGGGGCAAGGCGACCTCAAATATCTGTACCAACCAAGGCCTGCTCATGACCGCCGGCACCATCTACATGGCGCTGCTGGGCCCGGAGGGGCTTAGCCGGGTGGCGGGGCACTGCTATGGCCAGCTCCGCGCGCTCTTGGCGGCGCTCACGAGCCTGCCGGGGGTGCGCTCCGTGCACAGCGGTGTGCACTTTCACGAGGCGGTGATCGAACTTCCGGTTCCGGCCAAGGCCGTGGTGGAGGCCCTCGCCGAGCAGCGCATCCTCGCCGGCGTGGCCCTGAGCGATTACTGGCCCGAGCGCACCCACGAGCTCCTGGTGTGCGCGACGGAAAAGCGCACGGCCGAAGAGATTGCGCAGTACAAGCAGGCGTTGGGGCAGGTCTTGGAAACCCTGGGTACGGAGGTCGCCCAATGAGCGCAGAACTCGAAAATGGCGGCATTGCCCCCGGCGCAACGCTGTTTGACCAAAGCGTCCCGGGCCGGAGCGCCGGTGCGCAGCTGCTTCCCCCTCCCCCGCCCCTCGATGACCTGCCCGAGGCCCTTCGGCGCGCGGCACCGCCGGCGCTTCCCGAGGTTTCCGAGCTTCAGGTGGTGCGGCACTTCACGCGCCTGTCGGGGCTGAACTTCGCGATCGATCGACAGTTCTACCCCCTGGGCTCCTGCACCATGAAGTACAACCCCCGGGGTGCCCATCGGGCGGCAAGCCTTCCCGGGTTCCTGGGACGTCACCCTCTGGCGCCGGCGTCCCTATCCCAGGGGCTCCTGAGCGTCTTCCATGACCTCCAGGAGATGCTGGCGGAAATCACGGGCATGGACGCCGTTTCCCTCGCCCCCATGGCCGGCGCTCAGGGCGAATTCGCAGGCGTAGCCATGATCCGGGCCTATCATGAGGCCCGCGGGGATCATGAACGGCAGGAAATCATCGTGCCCGTAGCTGCCCACGGGACGAACCCGGCCACCGCGGTGATGTGCGGCTATCGGGTCCGGGAGGTGAAGGTCGATGCGTCAGGAGACGTCGATCTCGAGGATCTAAAGGCGGCGCTGGGGCCCCAAACCGCCGGGCTTATGATGACCAATCCGAGCACCTGCGGCGTTTTCGAGCGCAACATCGGCGCCATCGCCGATGCGGTGCACGAAGCCGGAGGGCTGCTTTATTACGATGGGGCCAATCTGAATGCCATCTTGGGCAAGGCGCGCCCCGGGGACATGGGCTTCGACGTTCTGCACATGAACCTGCACAAAACCTTCGCCACCCCCCACGGCGGTGGCGGGCCCGGCGCGGGCCCCGTGGGCGTTGGGGAACGGCTCCGGCCCTACCTCCCGTCGCCCCGGGTGGTGAAGGCGGAAACGGAAAACGGTGCCCCGAGCTATCGCTGGGAAACGGCGGCGGATGCGCCGAACTCCATCGGCCCCCTGTCGGCCTTTATGGGCAACGCGGGCATTTTGGTACGGGCTTTGGCCTACGGCCGCATGCTCGGGCGAGATGGGCTGGTGCGGGTGGCGGAATATGCCACCTTGAACGCGAACTACCTGGCGAAGCGGCTCAGCGACGCGGGGCTCACCCTTGCCTACCCGGAGCGTCGGGCCAGCCATGAGTTCATCCTGACCTTTGGGGCGCTGGAGAAGCGCACGGGGCTAACGGCCATGGATTTGGCGAAGCGGCTCCTGGATTTTGGCGTCCATGCGCCCACCACCTACTTCCCCCTCCTGGTGCCCGAGTGCTGGCTGGTGGAGCCCACGGAAACGGAAACGAAGGAAACCCTCGATCACTTCGTGGCCGTGCTCCAGCGTCTCTTGGAGGAAGTGGACAGCGACCCGGAGCAGATTCGCGGGGCGCCCTGGACCCTCCCCGTGCGGCGCCTGGACGACGTTCGCGCGGCGCGCCAGCTTGATCTCGTCTGGCAGGGCCCGCCCGCGGCCGCTTAAGAGGCGGATTTCCCCTTCGGCCCGGGGAAGGCGAGAACCTTCGCGCCGCCCCGGGGCGCTTCAAGCTCCGTTGGGGAAGCGACAGGCTGGGCGGGGGCCGTGGCCGTCAGTCGAAGCTGCTCCCAGCTATCCCCTTCATCGGTCACGTGCGCCGCCAGCCAGGGGGCGGGGGGCGCGAAGGCCCAGCGCCGGAACCCTCTGCGGTCCTCCGTGCCCTGGCGAAGGGCGGCGGCCCGGGCCCGGGCGTCGGCCCCTCGAAGCACCACCACCTCCGGTAACTGTTGGGCCAAGGTTAGGGCGGAGGCATAGTGCAAAGGCCGGCCCCGCGCCGGACTGCTCAGCTCCGTGAGCTTCTTCCGTCCGATCTCCTCCCAGCTTGAATTTTGGAAGAGCGCAGCGGCAATCAGAAGCGCCTCGAGGGCCATTACTAGGGGGCTTTGCCGGGCGCCGTCCCCAGCCTCCACGGCTTCGAAGCTGAGGTCCTCGGCCAGCGCTGCCGCGAGCTGTTCCCCCCGAGCGGCCAGAAGGGGATGCCAGTCGATCTGAAGGGCTTCAAAGATGCCGAGGAGGAGCGCGCCCTGGGCGCCCAGGCGCGCTTCCCGCGTGCTGGGGGGGGCGGCGGGGTCTGCAAGCCAGCCCATCTCGCCAAGGCTCCAGGCCAGGGGCACGTCGTCGACGCCATCCTGCAGCAGTTCCTCCAGCAGGGCCTGGCCGTGGGAAAGGGCGCGCTCGTTGGAAAGCGCCGCCCCAGCGGCCAAAAGCGCTCGGGCCGCGAGGGCATTGCCCAGGGTGGGATAGAGGGCGGTGAAGTCGAGGGCCGGGCGCTGGTTCTTCAGCCAGTCGAGGCCGGCTTCCAACGCTTCCCGTGCTGCGCCGCTTTCGAGGCCGAGGCGGTCCACCACGGAGCGCCAGGAATCGCGGCGCTCAAGGCGCCAGAGTCGCCCTGCATTCGCGGCCTTATCCAGGCCGTAAAGGGTTTCAAGGACGGCGTAGGCGGTTTCCGGGAGGCCGCGCGCAAGGTCCGCTCGGTGGTAAAGGAAGGGTGCTTGGGGGTCGTCCCGGAGCACCGTGTGCTCCGCCACGGGCAGGCGGCCGCCGTGGGCCTCAATAAGATCGCACAGCCACGCCGTGCCCCGGCTCAGGGCCTGGGAGAACAGGGGATCGGGCCCGTAGCGGAGGGCTTCCGTCAGGGTCAGCAGCAGGAGGGCCGTATGATCGATGCGCCGCTCTGGGTAGGGCTCGCGCCAGCTGCGATCTAGGCTGTGATTAAAGAAGCCGCCCCCGACGTGATCCTGAAGACCGCGGCGGCACAGCGCCGTGAGGGTCATCATGGCGTCGTCCCGAAGCTCCGGGATCGCCAGCTGCGCGCCGAGGAGGGCGGGGAAGGGTTGCTTGGGGCCCGTGCCCACCCCGTATTCCCGGGGGTCCGTGGCCTGCGCCAGGGCCGCCCGAAAGGCCTTTTCGATCGCGCCCCAGCCCCCAAGGCCCGGGAGCGCTCCCAGAGCCTCCGCTTCCGCTTCGAGGATCGCCGTGCCCTGGGCCTCCACCGCCGAGCTGTCCGTTTCGAGCTGCTCCAAAATGGCCGTGAGGACGTGCTCGGCCTCCGGTCCATAGCCCCCCTGGGGGCCGCTTAGGGCGCTCGCCGTTAAAAAGGGCCGTCCTTCCGGACTAAAAAACACCAGGAGCGGGCTTGGGGCCGGCTGCTGGTGCACAATGGCGTGCCAGCGGGCGAGGCGCTCCGGGGCCACGCCATAGTCCCGGTCGAAAAAGGTGAAGTGAAAGCCGTCGGCGAGGGGGGTACCGGCCAGCGGGGCCAGCGCGTCCTCGAGCATGCGCCGGGTGCGAAGGCATCGACCGTCCGCGAGGAGCAGCAGCGTGGGCTTTTCGCTCGGTGACGGCGTCGCCGAGCCCCGGGCCCAGGGCAGCGGGTGGTGCGCAAGGAGGGTGGTCAGGCTCCAGTGCCGATGCCCACGGGGGGCCGACGGTGCGAGCGGGTCCAGGGGCATGGGGTCGCCTTATTTCCAGAATTCCACGGCAGCATAGCGCACCCCCTGGGCTGCGCCGAAGTCTTGAACCCTGTGGGGAGAGGAGCAAAAACAGTGACGGAACGATTGCGGTTAAAACCCCGGGAAGAGCGGCGTCTTCGCGGGGGACACGTTTGGATCTATTCCAACGAGATTGATACGGCGGCGACGCCCCTAAAGGCCTTTGCGCCCGGGGACGAGGCGGTGCTGGAGAACGCCCAGGGCCGGCCCCTGGGCCGGGTGCTGGTAAGTCCCCAGGCGCTGATTTGCGCCCGCCTCTTCAGCCGCGATCCCCAGCAGGGCTTTGATGAGGCCCTGATCCTTGAGCGCCTTCGGGCCGCCCTCGCGCTTCGAGAAGCCTGCTATGGCGCGGCCGGCTGCTATCGCCTGGTGTATGGCGAAAGCGACGGCCTTTCCGGGCTCGTGATCGATCGCTTTGGTCCCGTGGTGGTGGTGCAGACGGCCACGGCGGGCATGGATCGGCACCTACCCCTCATTCTGTCAGCGCTGGAAACGCTGCTGGCGCCCCGCTCCATCGTGCTGAAGCAGGACAGCGGCGCGCGCAGCCTCGAAGGCCTGGAGGAAACGGTGGTGGTGCACGGCCAGCCCCTGGACGACGCCGTCCCGCTGGAGGAGAACGGCGTGCGCTTTTTGGCGCCCGTGCTCGAAGGGCAGAAAACCGGCTGGTTCTATGATCACCGGGAGAACCGGGCGCGCTTGGCGTCCTTGGCGAAGGGGGCGCGGGTGCTTGATGCCTTCAGCTATGTGGGGGCCTGGGGCCTGACGGCCCTCGCCCAGGGCGCGGACGCCCTCGTCGCCGTGGATGGGTCGCAGCGGGCCCTGGAGCATCTAGACGCCAACGCAGCGGCGCTGGGCCTCGCGGACCGGGTGGAGACGGTTCGGGGCGACGCCTTCAAGGTGTTGGAGGCGCAGGCCGATGCCGGGGAGCGCTTTGACGTGGTCATCGTCGACCCCCCGGCCCTGATCAAGCGTCGCAAGGACCTCAAGGCGGGCCAGCACGGCTACGAGCGCCTGGCCCGGCAAGCCCTTCGGCTCACGGCGCCGGGCGGCCTGTGCCTCTTCGCCAGCTGCTCCCTCCACTACGACCGCGCCATGATGACCGATACCCTGCGCAGCGCCGCGCGGCACACGGACCGATCCCTGCAAATGCTTTGGAGCCACGGCGCCGGGCTCGATCACCCCGTGCATCCGGCCATCCCGGAAACCGACTACTTGAAAGCCACACTGGCACGGGTGAGCCCCCCGGGGCGCGGCGGCGCTTTCTAGGGCGTTGATGAACACCGCGTGACTGCGCAATGATGGCGTGACGATTCCACCCTGGGGACGACGGTGATCGACCGAGACGGTTTTAGGCCCAATGTCGGCATCATTCTCGCGAATGACGCGGGCCAGGTGCTGTGGGCGCGGCGCGTCGGTGGCCGAGATGCGTGGCAATTTCCCCAGGGGGGGATGAATCCCGGGGAATCTCCGGAAGAAGCCATGTACCGGGAGCTCTGGGAAGAAGTGGGCCTAAAGGAGGATGCCGTCTCCGTGCAGGCCTGTACCCGGGGCTGGCTCCGCTATCGCCTGCCCCGGCGCATGCTGCGCCGGCAAGAAGGCTCGCCCTTTGTGGGGCAAAAGCAGAAATGGTTTTTGCTACGCATGGTCGGAGACGAAAGCGCTGTGCGCTTCGATCGTTCCGATAAACCGGAATTCGACGTCTGGCGCTGGGTATCCTAC
>JAUILI010000123.1 GCA_030433075.1 Gammaproteobacteria bacterium
GTCCTGCAACGCACCGACGCGTATGCTGGTCCCGGAAGCGCGCATGGATGAAGCTGCCGCCATCGCCAAGGCCACGGCCGAGGCCATCGTGGTTGGCGATCCCAGCGATGCCGGCACGCAGGTGGGGCCGCTCGTTTCCCAGATGCAGTTCGATAAGGTGCAGGCTCTGATCCAAAAGGGCATCGACGAGGGCGCCAAGCTCGAAACCGGTGGGGTGGGCCGTCCCGAGGGCATGAACCGGGGCTACTTCGTTAAGCCCACGGTGTTCTCCCATGTCACCAACGACATGACCATCGCCCAGGAAGAAATCTTCGGGCCCGTGCTGTCCCTCATCGGTTACAAGGACGAAGAAGACGCGGTCCGCATTGCCAACGACACGGTCTACGGCCTGTCGGCCTACATCTCCGGTTCGCCGGAGCGGGCAAAGGCCGTGGCCAGCAAGCTTCGCGCGGGCAACGTGCACCTGAACGGCGCTGGGGTGAACCCCGGAGCCCCCTTCGGCGGTTACAAGCAGTCTGGTAACGGCCGGGAGTTCAGCGTGTGGGGCCTCGAGGAGTTCCTCGAGACCAAGGCCGTGATCGGCTTCGACGCTGCTTAAGGCTTAGCGCCTAAAAGTAGGTACAAAGCGCCGGCCTCCGCCGGCGCTTTTTTTTGCCTCGCCGCGCTATGCTAGGGCCCTTCCGCCTTCGCAGGGATTGGCCCATGACCGCGCGTTTCCCCCATCCCCTCACGACCCTACGGGCCTTTGGCCTTTTGCTCGCCCTCGTTCTGGGGCTGGCTCTGGGGCCCCGGGCCCTGGCTCTGGATGCGGCAGCCTTCGACGGTGAGCTTCGGGAGGCCATGGATGTCTGGGGCGTGCCGGGGCTGGCCGTTTCCGTGGTGGAGCAGGGGTCCCTGGTCTTCGCCCGGGGCTATGGCACAACAGCGGTCAGCGGCGGCCGGCCCGTTACCCCCGATACGCTCTTTGCTAACGCCTCCACCACGAAGGCGATGATTGCCGCCGCCGCGCTCATTCTGGTTGATGAGGGTCGGCTCTCCCTGGACGACCCCGTGCAGCGCCATCTGCCGGATTTCCGCCTCGGGGATCCGCGCCTGGCTGCGGAGCTGACCGTTCGGGATTTGCTGACCCACCGCAGCGGTCTGCCGAGCACGGACTTTCTGGTGTTCAACCAGGGCATGTCCCTGGATCTTCAGCTGCCCTACCTGGGGAACACGTTGCCGGCGGCGCCGCCCCGGAGCGCCTTTATCTATCAAAATACGGGCTACCAGCTGGTGGCCCGGGTGCTCGAACGGGTGAGCGGTGAGCCCTGGCCGGTGCTGCTCCAGACGCGCCTCTGGGGCCCCCTCGGCATGGATCGCACCTTTGCCAAGCGCGGCGCCATCCCAGAGGCCCTACCCCGGGCCCGGCCCCACGATGAGGTACGGGGGGTGCTACGGGAAATTGACCATTCCTTCCTTCCCGAGCAGCCCAACGCCGCCGGTTCCGTGTGGTCCACGGTGAACGACATGGCCCGCTGGGCCCAGTGCCTTTTGGCCGGGGGGTTGAACCAGGCCGGGGAGCGGGTGCTGTCCGAAGCTGCTGTGGCGACGCTCTTCGAGCCTCAGGTGATGCTGTCTGAGGACGAGTACTACCCCACCGCAAGCCTCACCAAGCCGGCCTGGCGTAGCTATGCCCTCGGCTGGTACCAGCAGGACTTTCAGGGCCGGAAGATCGACTATCACACGGGCAGCCTGAGCGGCTTCGTGGCCCTGCTGGGGCTCGACCGGAGCCAGGGCAAAGCCATCATGGTGATGGCGAATCGGGAGGGGGCGGAGCTCCGCCACGGTGCCCTTTGGCGGGTGATGGACGGCCGCGCGCCCGAGGATCGGCCAGCGTGGTTTGCAGCCGTGCGGGATCTTTACCAGGCCCGGTCCATGAAACGCGTGGCGGCTTGGGAGGCCTTAACGAGTCGCCGGCCCTATGCGCCGCCGACCGTGCCCCTCCGGGCCTACGCCGGGCGCTATTTCAGCGACACCGCGGGGCCGCTTAATCTGGTCCTGGCCGATGATGGCTCCCGCCTAACGCTGGAAACGCGCACCCGCCGCTATGGCCTCGAGCCCTGGCACGGCGATACCTTTCTGGTGACCTTCAAGGATTGGAACCGGGGCACCTTTGCCCGTTTCGACCTTGGGCCCGACGGGGAGGTGCGGGGGCTCAGCGCCTTTGAAGCCACCTTCCTCCGCCAGCCAGGGCCGTAACGTAGGCACCCATCACGGTAATTTCGAGCAAGCCGGCAAACCCTTCGCTGAGGCCCAGGGCCTCGAGCCCGGTGCTGATTTGGCTGAGGCCCAGGAACAGGACGGCCAGCGCGCCCGCCGCGATCAGCCACCCTGAGGGTCCGCCGAGGGCCGGCCGGGCTGGGTCCGCGCTGGGCGCGAGGCGAAGCCCCAGCCACCATCCGAAGAGATAGGCGCTGAGCCCCAGGACGCCCCCGGGGCCGTCGGGTTCGGGCCAAAGCAGGGGAAGCACCCCCAGGGGCGCGAGGAGCGCGACGCCCTGGGGCAACCAGGGGAGGCGTTTCCACTGCGCGGTGAGCACCTCCCGGTAGCGGGCAAAAAGCAGCAGGCTAAGGCCGCCCAGGGTGAGACCGCCCACCACGTCCTCGATATCGTGCACGCCCAGGTAGAGCCGGCTGAGGCAGATGCCGACGATCATCACCGCAGCGCCCACGGTGGCGGCGCGGGTGCCCGAAAAAATCGCCAGGGCGCCCCAGGTCACCACCGCCAGCTGGGCATGGCCGCTGGGGAAGCCGTAGCTGCCGCCCACGCGCCCATCGAGGGCGAAGGCCACATCGGGGCGCGGATCGTCGAAAAAATCCTTCAGGAAGCTGTTGAGCAGCGCGCTCAGGATGAGGAACGCGACCAGCTGATGGCTTTCCCGGGGCTTCCAAAGCCAATACACCAGGGGCAGCAGCGCGAGGTAGAAGAGGGGGTAGCCCGCGAGGGTGAAGGCCTCAAAAATTGCCGTCAGGGTGGGATGGCGCAGGGGAAGCACCCAGCTTAGGTCATGCCAAAGGGACATAACGTCTCCTCAGTCGGAACGATAATGGCGAATGGGCGCCCAGAGCGCCGCGATGGCCAGGGTGGCAGCAAGGGCTAGCACAGCGCCCAGGAGCATGCTCTCCCGGGCGCCGAGCCACCCCGCAAAAAAGCCGATCCAGAGCGTACCCAGATTATTCGCCGTTTGCGCGGCCAGGATCATGAGGGCATAGGCCCGGCCGCGCATGGCGTCTGGGGTGGTGAGCATGACCGTGCTGTGGCGCACGGTGACGGTCACCGCATCGGTGGCGCCGACGAGGGCGATGAGCACGCAGCCGAGCCACAGGTGTTCCGCGAGGCCAAAGGCGAAGAGGGTGGCGGCGTAGGCCAGGGAAGCGTAAAGCACCAGCCGGCCCTTCGCCCGGTAGGCGGCGAGGAGCAGCGCCACGGCGGAGCCAGCGATGGCGCCGGCGGCGTTGGCAGAACCCAAAAGCCCCGTGGCGCCGGCGCCCCCGGCAAACATCCCGAGGGCCAGGACGGGCAAAATCTCCCGGTAGAAGGACACCACGGTGATGCCCGTATCCAGGAGGAAGAGCCCGGGCAGAATGGGGTGGCGCGCGACGTAGCGCACACCGGCTACCGTGTCCTGCCAGGCCGTGCTGGGAGCCGCCCCCTCGGCAAGGCGCCCGGAGCAGCGGAGCGTGAGGGGCAGGAGGGCAGCGATGGCCGAGAGCGCCGCGGCCACGAGGAAGGTGCCCCCGAGGCCCAGCTGCGTGGTCAGTACGGCGAAGAGCAGGGGGCCCGCCACGGCGCAGGCGTTCCCCGTACCGTTGTCAATGGAGGTGCCCCGCATCAACTGCTCCGGTGGGAGCACCGCCGCCGCCAGGGCGGCTCGGGCGGGATTGGCGAACATTTGCGTCGCGGCGGTCAGCGCAATGGCGAGGTAGATCAGCTCGCTGGGCAGGGTCCCCTTCGTTCCCAGCAGTCCGAGCAGCCCCATGGCTGCGGCGCTTAGGCTGTTGGCCCCGAGCATGAGCGTTTTGCGATTCACCCGGTCTGCGAGCGTTCCCCCCCAGAGCAGGGCGGGAATCTGAACCACGAGCTGGATCGCGCCGATGAGCCCCACGCGCCAGGGATCCCCTTCGCTTTCTAGGAGTGCCTGCGCCGTACCCAAAATACGCAGCCAAAGGGCAATGCCGCTGGCGACCAGAAGGCCCCAAAGTAGGCGATAATCCCGATTCTGTAGGAGCCCTTGCACCATGAATGCGGCATTCCTAAATGTGAATAATTCCCATTCTATGCTAGCCTCCGTGCCCTCTCGCCTCCCTGGAAGGAGTGTTCCCATGTCCCAGCCGCTTTGGGCCCTGCCGAAGGGGCAGCGTGCTTGCGTCCGGGGCCTCAGCGAAGCGCTCCCGCCGGCTCAGGCGCAGCGGCTGCGGGAGCTCGGCTTTCTGCCCGGCGCGATGGTGGAATGCGTCCATCGCCCGGCCTTTGGGGCGCCTCGGGTGTATGCCGTGGCCGGCGCCTGCTTTTCCCTAGAGCGAAAAATAGCGCGGCGAATTTACACCGAGCCGCTGGAAGAGTCTGCCTATGCCTCGTGAGACCGTGCTGGTGGGAAGCCCCAACTCGGGGAAGAGCCTACTCTTCAATCGGCTGACGGGCTTGTCCCAGAAGGTGGCCAATTTCCCGGGCATTACGGTGCGCCTGGGCCGCGGCGAGCTGCTGGGCCATGCCGAAGAAGTGCTGATCGACTTTCCTGGCACCTATTCCCTCGCGCCCATCAGCGGCGAAGAGCGTATTGCCTCGGACGGCTTCCAGGCCGCGTTGGCGCGCCCCGCGGTGCAGCGGGTGCTGTGCGTGGTGGACGCGACCCGGCTCGGTAAAAGCCTTGCGCTGGCTCTGCAGGTGCTCCGCGAGGGCGCCCGGCAAGGCAAGGAAGTGCTGGTGGTCGCGACCATGGTGGATGCCTTTCCGCCCGGGGACGGGGCCTTTGATGCAGCGGGCCTCAGCGAGGCGCTAGGGGTTCCCGTCTATCCTGTCTCGGGGAAAACGGGCCTAGGCCTCGACGCCCTTCGCGCGGCCCTGGCGAGTTCCGCCGTGGCCTCCGTTCCGGCGACCTATGGGGCGCTGGAGGACGGGGCTCTGCAGGCTCAGGCGCAGGATCTCATGGCGCGCTTCGGTGCCCCCGGGGCTCTGCTGCTGCGCGGGCAAACGCGCCTCGATGGGTTCTTCCTCCACTCGATCTTTGGGGGCCTCGCCTTCTTCGCGCTCATGGCCGTGCTCTTTCAATCCATCTTCACCTGGGCGGCCCCGGCCATGGATGGGATCGAAGTGATGCTTGCCTGGGGCGCCGATGGGCTCGTGCCCCTGTTGCCGGGCACGCTGCTCCAGGATTTCGTGGCCGATGCGCTCTTTGGGGGCGTTGGGGCCTTCCTGGTGTTCGTACCGCAGATTTTTGTGCTTACGGTCATCGTCGGCATCATGGAGGATTCCGGCTACATGGCTCGGGCCGCGGTGATCTGCCATCGCCCCCTGCGCTTCTTCGGGCTCACGGGTAAGAGCTTCGTCCCCATGCTGTCCGGGGTCGCCTGCGCCATCCCCGGCATCTACGCCGCCCGGGTGGTGGAATCGCCGCGAAAGCGCTGGCTCACCTACCTGGCCGTGCCGCTCATGCCCTGCTCGGCGCGCCTCCCCGTCTATACGCTCTTGATTGCCGCCTTTATCCCGGCCACACCCGTGCTTGGCGGCCTGCTCGGGCTGCAGGGCCTGGCTATGGTTGGGCTGTACCTCTTCGGTCTGCTTGCGGGGCTGGTGGTGACGTCCCTCGTGTCGCGCCTGTCCCCCTCGAAGGACGACGATCTGCCTTTTGTCTTAGAGATGCCGCCCTATCGCGTGCCCGCCTGGGGCCCGCTCTTCCAGACGGCGCTGCGCCGGTCCAAGGATTTTGTGACTAAGGCCGGGGCCGTGATCTTTGCCGTGACCGTGGTGGTTTGGGTGCTGGGGTACTTCCCGAATGGTGGCGAGGATCTGGGCGCTTCCTGGCTTGGAGGCCTTGGCCGCTGGATTGAACCGGTCTTCG
>JAUILI010000021.1 GCA_030433075.1 Gammaproteobacteria bacterium
GAAGTCCGCGGAGGCGGGTCGGCCGCCAAAGACAAACTTTTGCGCCTCGATGAGCCCGTCGAGAAGGGCAAGGAGCCGCCGATAGCTGGCTTCAATCACCGGCGCCGTGATGTCGTTGGAGCCCACCACGTAGAGGCGATCGATCTGCCGCTTTGAAAACTGGGCCTTAAGGGCCGCGAGCGTTCCCCGGTCCGCTTGGATCGCCCGCCAGTGGGGAAGCACCGTCCCTGCTTGCTCGATGTCCGCATCGTAATACCAGCGGTAGTGGAACATGGGCTTGGTGAGCCACTCATCGGCGTAGTCCTCCACCAGATCATTCAGGAAAGCGACGGCGGGGTGGGGAGGAAGGGTGGCCCGTCCCTCGTATTCCCCCTCGAAGCGGCGGATGAGGGGCGTGGAGTCCACCACGGCTTCCACCGTGCCGTCCTTCCCGGGCAGATAAAAGGTCGGCAGCAGGGCCACCTTGGGTTCGGGCAAGCCTTCCCGGTCCGCCTGATCGGTGATGAGGAATTCATAGGGCAGGCGTCGATAGCGAAGGTAGGCGAGCATTTTCCGTGTATAGGGGGAGCCCGGGGCGCCCTTAAAGCGTAGGGAAGAAGCAGAATTCATGGGCCTAGCCTCCAGGGAAATAAAGTAATGCTCAGCATTATTAAACGTTCGGCGATCGCGCTGCAATTGCGCCGGTCCCCTTGCGGCGGCCTAGGCCGTCCCGGGCCGGCGCGGTATGGTGCAGGAAACACCCCGGGGGAGAGCGAGGGAATGAGAACACGGCATTGGGTGGGCATAAGCGTCGCCCTAGGACTGGCGGGCCTAGCCCTGGCGGCAGAGCGCGTCGAGCCCTGGCGGGATCAAACCCTAACCCCTGGGGAGCGCGCCGAGGCCCTCGTGGCGGCGTTGTCCTTGCCCCAAAAGTTCCAGCAGCTTGTGGGCAACGCGCCGGAAATCGTTCCCGAATTGCCCGAGTGTTTGGGGGGGCGCCACGTGCGGGGCATTGAGGCCCTTGGCCTGCCCACCCTGCGCATTACCAACGGCCCCGTGGGCATTGGGCAGAACGACTGCGTGGACGCCGCGCTTCTAACGCCCACCATGCCGCGCATCGTCCCCTACACCCATCCGTCCTCTGCCAAGGCCACGGCCCTGCCTTCCGCCATGGCCATTGCCGCCACCTTCGATCCCGAGGCCGCGGATCGCTTCGGCCAGGTCATCGCCGCCGAGGCCAAGGCCCTGGCCCTGCACGTGTTTGAGGCGCCGGGGGTGAATTTGGCGCGCATTCCCGTGCTCGGTCGGAATTTTGAGTACTTCGGGGAGGATCCTTTCCTCACCGGGACCCAGGCCGTGGCACAGATTCGCCGGATTCAAGGCGAGGGCGTTATCGCCATGGCCAAGCACTTTGCGGCTAACGAGCAGGAAACGAACCGCTTCAACCTTTCCCAGACTGTGGAGGAAGGGGTGCTTCGTGAGCTGTACCTTTTGCCCTTCGAGATGGCCGTGAAGGACGGCGAGGTCGCCTCGCTCATGTGTTCCTACAACGATCTGAATGGTCTTCAGGCTTGCGAAAACCCTTGGCTGCTCACCGAGGTGCTCCGAAACGATTGGGGGTTTAAGGGCTACGTCCAGTCCGACTTTTTTGCGGTGAAGAGCACCGCGGCCTCCATGAAAGCGGGGCTTGATCACCTTATGCCCATGCCGCTTCAGTGGGCGCCGGACAAGCTCGCTGCCGCCCTCGAAGCGGGAACGCTAGCCGAAGCGGACCTGGTCCAAGCTCTGCAGCGCCGCTACACCCAGCAGTTTCGCTTGGGGGTGGATCAGCGCCCCGTGGTGCAGCGACCCCTCGATGTCGAAGGCGGGGGTAAGGTCGCCCGGGACCTCGGCGTAGCCGGAGCCGTGCTGCTTCAAAATAACGGCGCCTTGCCCCTCCCGGAGTCCGTGAAGTCCCTCGTGCTGATCGGAAAGGCCAGCCAGGTGTACGCCCAGCAGGCTGTGGCAGGCGGCGTGGTGGTGGGTAAACCCATGGGCGCCGGCGGCGGGAGCTCAGATGTGGTGCCGCACTACACCGTCAGCCCCCTCGCGGGGCTGGAGGGCGCCTTGGAAGGCTTCGCCCAGGGGGGGCGGGTATCCCTATTCCTGATCGATGATGCGAACGGCAATCTGGCGTCGGCCCTCGAGGCCGCCCGCGTCGCGGATGCGGTGATCATCATGGCCGGCACCATCGCCGAGGAAAATGCCGATCGGGCCACCTTCGAAACGGACCAGGGCGTGGGCGTGCCCGTGGCCCTCGGGGAGGGGCTCGACTGGTATGCAGGAAAGCCCAACCGAATCAGTAGCGTGGTACACCGCGACGAGGCGCAGCTGAATCCGGGGCAGAACAGCCAGACCCTCGCCATGATTGAAGCCGTCATGGGCGCTGCGCCGTCCATGGCGCAAAAGACCACGCTGGTTTTAAAGGACAACGCGGGCGTGGCCCTCCCGGCGGCGCCCTGGCTTCTTGGCGCCGAGGGCCCTGCGATATTGGAGGTGTGGTTCCCCGGCCAGGAGGACGGCAACGTCGTCGCCGACCTTCTCTTCGGCAAGGTGAACCCGTCGGGGAAGGCCCCGGTGACCTTCCCCGTCGCGGGGCGTAGCTTCCTCGACGCCCTGGCCCCGGAGGCCTACCCGGGCGTGCTGACGGACGGAAAAGCCGCCGTGAGCTACCTCGAAGGGCGCTACATGGGCTATCGCTGGTACGACGGTAATCGCAGCGGTGGCTGCGCCCTCCAGGCTAACGGCGATAACCCCTGCGTGGCCTTCTCCTTTGGCCATGGCCTGAGCTACACCACCTTTTCCCTAACGCCCTTTACCCAGCGCTGGGAAGGCGGCGTGCTCAAGCTGGAAACCACCGTAAAGAACCAAGGCGACCGGGCGGGGGCCGAGGTGGTGCAGGTCTATCTCGGCTTGCCGGAACCGGGGCAGCCGCCGAAGCGCCTCGTGGCATTCCAGCGCGTTGCGCTTGCCCCGGGAGAGGCGCGGTCGGTCACGCTGTCCGTAGATCCCGAGGCGTCCCACCATCCCTTTGATGTCTTTGATGACGACGCTAAAGCCTTCCGCCCCGCGGCAGGGCCCATCACGGTTTATCTGGGAACGTCCTCATCGCGAAAGGATTTGACGGCTCAGCCCCTGGCGGCTCGGAGGGGGCTATGAACTTTCAATCCACAGCCCTGAGCGCTCGGGATATCGCAGAAGCTCAGGCCCTCTTGCACGAAAAAGGGTGGACCGATGGCTTGCCCGTGGTGTTGCCCACGGAGGAGGCCGTCGCCGCCTGCCTCGCCGAGGCGCTCATGCCGCCGGAGCAGCTGCTTGGAATTGAACCCGTGCGAGGCCGACCTATTACGGCGGAGAAGGTGGCGATCAATGCCGTCATGGCAGGCTGTGCTCCGGAGCACTTTCCCGCGGTGGTCACGGCCTGGAATGCCATGCTGTCGCCGCCCTTTTTGCTTCATGGCGCGACCTCAAGCACGGGGGGCTGCGCCGTGCTGGCCATTCTCCACGGGCCTCAAATTCGCGAGCTGGGTGCGGGAAGCACCTTCAGCGCGTTGGGAGGCCGGGACCGTGCCCTGAATTGCATTGGTCGGGCCCTGCGCCTCGGGCTCATCAATCTGCTCGATGTCCGGCCCGGGGAGGCGGATCGAGCGACCCTGGGCCATCCGGGAAAGCTCGGCTGGTGCCTTGCCGAAGATGAGGCGCATACGGGCTGGGAGACCCTTGCGGAGCAGCGGGGCATTCCCCGGGAGGCCTCCGCGGTCACGGTGATGGCGGCCATGGCGCCGCGGCAAATCATGAATGAGTGGACCACGGCCCCGGAGGAGATCCTTGAAACCTACGCCGCGGAGGTGCGCGCGAACCTGCGGCACTACTCCATTTGGCCCGGAAACTATCTCCTCGTCATTCCTAAGCAGCACCGCACACATCTCGAGGCAGCGGGCTGGAGTAAGGCCGACGTGCAGCGCTTCGTCTTTGAGCGCGCGCGCATTAAGCGCCGGGAATGGAGCGACGTGGGCAAGGGCGCCGTGGTTCGGGACCGGGGCGACTGGGAGTACCCGGCCTTTGAGCGTCCGGAGGACGTGCTGGTGCTGGCGGCGGGCGGCCCGGCCGGGGGCTTTGGGGCGGTGATTCCCCCCTGGCTCGGAAATAAGAGCCGGGCGGTAACGGCCCCCGTGGGCGTATGCATCGATTGCTAAGGAAGGGAGGGTCTATGACCTTACGATTTTTGAATCCGAGCCACGAGGCGGAGGCGCTGGCCTTCACCCCGGCGCCTCGTCCGATAAGCCTTGCCGGCGCCACCGTGGGGTTCATTTCCAACGGGAAGGAGGGCACGAAGGGCTTTTTTACCCATCTTGAAGCCTTGCTTCGCGAGCATCTTGGGGTCGCTGAAGTGCACTGGCGCACCAAGGGGAATTACAGCGCCCCGGCGGAAGGGGCGATCCTCGACGAAGCGACGCACTGGGACTTCGCCATCACGGGCCTGGGCGACTGAGGCAGCTGTTCGTCGTGCAGTCTGCATGACGCGATGGCCGCCGAGCGCCGTGGCACCCCCGCCCTGGGAGTAATGACGGAAGCCTTTGTGGATGCAGCGGAGGCCATGGCCGGCGCCCTGGGGGATGCCGCCTATGGCTTTGCGGTGATTTCCCATCCGGTCAGTAGTGCGACCGATGAGGGTCTTCGTGCCCGTGCCGAAGCCACCCTTGAGCAGTTGCGATCCCAGCTCAAGTCGTCGAATGGGGGTGGGGCCTAGACAATCTTTGAGGGTCCGTCTCCCCAGTACTCATCCCGGAGTAGGCGCTTATAGAGCTTGCCCGTGGGCAGACGAGGGAGGGCGTCGCGGTAGTCGATGGAGCGGGGCACCTTCTGGCGAGAGAGGTGTTCCCGAAGATAGGTCAGCAGCCCTTCCGTGGTGGCCTCGCTCTCGTCGATGCCGGGCATGAGCTGTACCACCGCTTTGACCTCTTCGCCCAGATCGACGTTGGGTACGCCGAATACGGCAGCGTCCGCCACCCAGGGGTGTGAGATGAGGAGGTCTTCGCACTCCTGGGGATAAATGTTCACGCCCCCGGAGATGATCATGAAGGTCTTCCGGTCCGTGAGGTACAGGAAGCCATCGTCATCCACGTAGCCCACATCCCCCACCGTGGTATGGGTGCCATCGGTGGAGGTGGCTTCCCGGGTTTTCTCCGGGTCGTTGTGATACGCAAACTCCGTGGCGGTTTTAAACCAGAGCGTGCCTGAGGTCCCGTTTGGAACCGGTTCGTTGTTCTCGTCGAGCACGGCCAGCTCCCCCAGAACGATCTTTCCCACCGTTCCGGGGTGGGCTAACCATTCCTCACTGTTGCAGGCGGCAAAGCCGAGTCCTTCCGTAGCGCCGTAGTACTCGTGAATGATGGGGCCCCACCATTCGATCATGGCCTGCTTCACGGCGACGGGGCAGGGCGCTGCTGCGTGCACGGCCACCTCGAGGCTTTTTAGATTGTGGGCCTGCCGTGCTTCCTCGGGAAGCTTTAAGAGGCGGCTGAACATGGTCGGTACGAGCTGGCTATGGGTGACGGCGTAGCGCTCGATGAGGGCGAGGTAGCGCTCCGGGTCAAACTTGGCCATGACAATCACCGTGCCCCCGATGCGTAGGGTGAGCCCGACGGCAGCCTGGGGTGCGGAGTGATAGAGGGGCGCCGGGGAGAGGTAGATCATGTCCTCCCGGTAAAGCCAAAGCTCTCTTAGAAAGTGGTAGAGCGGAAGCATGTCCCCCGGGGCCTGGGCGGGCAGGGGGCGAATGATGCCCTTGGGCCGACCGGTGGTCCCGGAGGAGTAGAGCATGGAGGTGCCGAGCCATTCCTCCGCGAGCGGCGTTTCCGGAAAGGCGGCGAGGGCGCGCTCGTAGTCCTGGTAGCGCGCTTCGTCGGGGAGGACGCCCGCGCCGTCGACCACGAGCACGGTCTTGATGCCCGGGCAATCCGCCAACGCTTCCTGCGCTACCGCGAGCTTTTCCCGGGAGGTGATGAGTACCTGGGACTCGGAATTCTGGAGAATGTAGGCCAGCTCGCTGCCGGTCAGGTAAGCGTTGATGCAGGTGTAATAGAGGCCGCTGCGCTCGCCGGCGGCGCAGGTTTCCAGGTAGGGGAGATTGTTCTCCATAAAAATTGCGTAATGATCCAGGCGCTTGAGGCCCTGCGCTTCTAGGAAGTGCGCTAGGCGATTGGCCCGGGCTTCAAACGCTGCGTAGGTCAGCTGGGCGCCGGTCTCCGCCAGGATCACCGCGGGCCGATCGGGATGCTGCTGGGCGTAAGGTCCTGGATACACGCGTTTCTCCCCCTTATTTGTCTTTGCCCTATCCCACCATGCCCCTTTAGGCCCTGGCAATGGCTGAGCGGCGCCTGCCGCGGCTTGCGAGGGGCCTTTTCCCCTTGCTTTACTCAACGTTGGTTTGGGAGAGGAGAACCATCGTGACGGAATTTATGCTCAACGGAACGCCGGTATCGTCGGCGAGCCCGGAAGATACCCCCCTGCTATGGGTGCTTCGGGACGAACTCGACCACAAGGGCACGAAATTTGGCTGCGGCATCGCCCAATGCGGCGCCTGCACCGTGCATCTCGATGGCACGCCGACCCGGGCCTGCGTCCTACCACTCAGCGCCGTCGCGGGGCGGCAGGTCACCACCATTGAAGGGCTAGCCTCCGATGCGGGGGAAGCGCTGAAGGCCGCCTGGGTGTCGGAGCAGGTGCCCCAATGCGGGTACTGCCAGTCTGGGCAGCTTATGACCGCGGCGGCCTTGCTGGAAGCCAATCCCTCCCCCAGCGATGACGAGATCGTCAACGCCATGAACGGCAACCTGTGTCGCTGCATGGCCTACGGGCGCATTAAGGCCGCGGTGAAGGTCGCCGCTGGGCGCGGGGAGGGGCAGGCATGAGCCGTTTAGCCAAACCCGATCTGTCCCGCCGTCGCTTCCTCGCCGGCGCCGTAGGCGGCAGCTGCATCATGGGCCTGGGGCTCGCCTTGCCGGGGTGTTCGCCGCGGAGCGCGGTGGAATCCCTCGCCGCCGCCCGCCCCGATGCCACCTTCGCCCCCAGTCTTTGGTATGAGATCGATGGCACGGGCGCCGCGCATATTTTTATCACCAAGGCCGAGATGGGCCAGCACGTCGGCACGGCGCTAGCGCGCATCGTCGCCGAGGAACTCGGCGCCGCGTGGTCCCAGGTGCGCATTACCCATGTGGATAGCCATCCCAAGTGGGGCGTCATGGTCACCGGTGGGTCCTGGTCCGTACATACCTCCTTTAAGGCCCTATCCCAGGCCGGCGCCGCCGGGCGCCAGCTGCTGCAAGCGGCGGGAGCGGCGCACCTCGGCGTTCCCGTGGAGGCCTGCACCGTTGCCGACGGTCAGGTGAGCGCCGGGGGCAATAGCGTCAGCTTCGGCACCCTGGTCTCCGCCGGCTTACCCGAGGCGGACCTGTCCGCGGAGGCGCTCGATGCGCTGCCCTTAAAGGCCCCGGAGGCGCGCCAGCTCTTGGGCAAACCCGTGGCGGCCCTGGATATCCCGGCAAAAAGCGCCGGGGAAGCGGTTTACGGTTTAGATGCCACGCTACCCAACATGGTCTACGCCGTGCCGCTCCTGCCGCCCACGCGCTACGGCAGCGTGCTCACGCGCCTTGAGGACGGCGCCGCGGGATCGGTGCCGGGCTTTTTGCAAACGCTGCGCATCGAGGACCCGAGTGAAACGATTCAGGGCTGGGGCCTGGTCATCGCAGAGAGTCTGCCCGCGGCCTGGAAGGCGGCGGAGAAGGTCGTCGCCGAGTGGACCCCGGGGCCGACGGCGGAGGTTGATGAGGCTGCGCTGTTCGCTGAGGGGGCGCGCCTTGCAGATGATCCCGCGGAGGGCGTGCGGGTGGTGGACCACGGAGAAATCGACACCGTGCTAGCGGGCGCTACGAAGACCCTATCGGCCCACTACCGGACGGCGTCAGCACTGCATTTTACCCTCGAGCCGCAGAATGCCCTCGCCCATTTCGATGAGGCCGGGCACTGCCATATCCACGGGGGCAATCAGTGGCAGTCCTTGATTCTGCCCGTGCTCTCCAAGGCCCTGGGGCTCGCGGAGACGGACATCACGCTCCATCAGTACGCCCTCGGCGGCGGCTATGGGCGCCGCCTCTTCGGTGATCAGATGATTCCCGCGGGCCTCGCAGCTCGGGCCCTCGGGCGTCCCGTGAAGCTGGTGCTGAACCGGGAGCAGGACAGCCGCTTCGACTGCGTACGCTCCCCGAGCGTCTGCCGCTTCGATGCGGCGCTGAGCGCGGAGGGGGAGGTGCTCGGCATTGATCATGGGGTGGCTGCGGGCTGGCCTACCCTGTCCATGGCGCCGGGCTTCCTGGCGCCGGGGCTAAATGACAGCGGCCGTTTTGACAGCTTTTCCATTAGCGGCGCGGACCACTGGTACACCTTGCCTGCCCATCGGGTCCGGGCCATCAATAATCCCCTGGCGCAGAAAACCTTTCTGCCGGGGTGGCTTCGGGCCGTGGGCCCGGGATGGATTGGCTGGGGCGTGGAATCCTTCATGGATGAGCTCGCCCATGCTCAGGGGGTGGACCCCATCGACTTCCGCCTCGCACGCCTTGACGGCGCCGGTCCCAACGGCGGTGACAGCCCCGCGAATGAGGGGGGCGCGCTCCGTCTCCGGGCGGTCCTGGAAGCGGTGCGCGAGCGCTCCGGCTGGGGCCGATCCCTGCCGCAGGGCTCGGGCCTTGGGGTGGCCGTCGCCCATGGTCAGGAGCGGGGCATGCCCACCTGGACCGCCTGCGTGGCCGAAGTGGCCGTTGCCGGCGACGCCGTGTCCGTGAAGAAACTTTGGCAGGTCATCGACGTCGGCACGGTCATCGATCCCGGTGGGGCTCGGGCGCAGGCGGAAGGGGCCATGCTCTGGGGTCTCAGTCTTGCGCTTTATGAGGGCACGGCCTTCGAGGCCGGTCAGGTGCGGGATCGGAACCTCGATCGCTATACGCCCCTGCGCATGAAGGATGTGCCGGAGCTCGATATCCACTTCGCTGAGAGCACGGCCTTCCCTAGCGGTTTGGGGGAGCCGCCGCTCATCGCCGTGGCTCCGGCCATCGGCAATGCGATTTTCGCCGCCACGGGGAAGCGGGTGCGCGATCTCCCCATTCGCCTCAGCTAGGGCGGCGCGCCAGGGCGTAGAGGCCGGCCCCCAGGCCGGCCCAGCCCAATACGATGGCCCACTCTGCGGGCCAGGTGAGGGCTGCCGGGCCGAAGGGCAGGTAGAGCAGGGATAGGCCCAAAGAGGCAAGGAGGGCGGCATAGCCGAAGAGCCGTCCACTCGGGAGGCGGAAGGGGCGAGGGAGCGCCGGCTCTCGTCGCCGTAGAGCGAGGAAGGCGGCAGCAACCCACGCATAGGCCACCGTAATGCCGAGGCCCCCCGCATCAACCAGCCATACGAGGGCCGGCCGACCAAAGAAGGGGGCGCAGGCGGAGAGGCCTCCGAGGAGGGCGAGGGCCGCCGTGGGCGTTTGGTAGCGCGGATGGCGCCGGGCGAAGACCGCGGGGAGCTGGCCCGCCTGGGCCATGGCGTAGATCGCCCGGCTGCCCCCGATCATGAAGGCGTTCCAGGAACTTAGAATCCCCCCAAGACCGGCCAGTACGAGGAGCGCCCGGGCCTCGGGCCCCCAGAGTGCGCCCATGGCGTCCGCCGTCGCCAGGCTCGCCGTAGCGCGCCCCTCCGCAGGCAATGCGAGGGCCACGCTGGCCGCTACCACCGCATACCAGAGCGCCGCAAGCGCCACCGCCGTGAGAAGCAGGGCGCCGATGCTGCGCCGGGGAATGCGGAGTTCCTCCGCGGCCTGGGGAATGACGTCAAAGCCGACGAAGAGGAAGGGCACCATCATGAGCACGGCGCTGAAGCCCGAAAGGCCCTCGGGTAGGAGGGGGCCCGGGTTCTCCAGGGATCCCCGGCTGAATGCGCCGAAGAAGAGCAGCAGCCCCACCCCCACCATGGCGAGCACAAGTACGGTCTGCATCACCGCGGCAAAGCGCAGGCCGCGCATATTGAGGAGCGTCAGGAGGAGCGCGGTGAGACATCCCACCCCGGCCCAGGGCGCCGTGACGGTCCAGCCTGCGAGGGTCCAGAGGGGATAGGCGTCGAGCCCGGGCACGAGGGTCTCGAGCACCGTGGGTAGGGCCACGGCTTCGAAGGCGCTGACGGAAAAATAGCCGAGCGTAATGGCCCAGGTGCATACAAAGGCGGCGCGAGGCCCAAAGGCCCGCTGCGCATAGACGTGCTCCCCGCCCACCCAGGGCAGGGCGGAGGCCAGCTCGGCGTAGACGCTGCCAATGACCAGCATGATCACGCCCCCGAGGAGGAAGGCGAGAAGCGTTCCCCCGAGGCCGCCCTGGGCCAGCCAGGTGCCGGACAGCACCACCCAGCTCCAGCCAATCATGGCGCCGAAGGCGAGGGTGAGGACGTCCCGGCGCCCGAGGCTTTGGGGCAGGGTGCCCCGGTCTGTCACGGGCTGCGCTGCCAAAGCTGCTCACCCTGAACCCAGGTTTCCTCCACGGGCAGGGTGAGCAGGGCTTCCGGATCCAAGCCTCGAGGGTCCGCCTTCAGGACGATGAAGTCCGCGAACTGCCCCGGC
Organism: Gammaproteobacteria bacterium; assembly: GCA_030433075.1. Taxonomy (GTDB): domain Bacteria; phylum Pseudomonadota; class Gammaproteobacteria; order Pseudomonadales; family Azotimanducaceae; genus Salivita. Next base: position 10,662 of record JAUILI010000021.1, read on the forward strand.
ACCAGCTGACCCCGGTCCCCTTCCCGGAAGGCGAGCCAGGCGCCGCCGTAGCTATAGCGATGGAGCGCCTCCTCCAGGGAGATGGCCTCGTCGGCCCCATACACCACGCCGTCCATGCCCTTTCGCGTGACGGCGGCGTAGAGGCCCACCATGGGGCCGATGGGGAGGATGTCCGAGGACAGGGCGACGAAGATCCCCGCATCGATGGGGCTTTTGATCGGGTTGTTGTGGGCGAGGCGCCAGCCGTCGAGATAGGTGCTGTAGCGCCCCGCAAGGGTGTAGGTGAAGTTCGGCTGCTGGGCGATGGCAATGCCATGGGCCGCCATCTGCGCCATGGTTTCGTCGGACGGGCGCATGGAGAAGTGGTTCAGGTAGTGGCGGTGATCGTCCCGGGGCGTCGCCTCGATGGCCTTCGCCAGGGCATCGGCGGTGATCTCGATAGCCGCATCGCCGATGGCGTGGATGCCCATTTGCCAGCCGGCGCGATGCACCTCATCCACGAGGGCGCGGAGCTCATCCTCGGGCAGGTTGAGGTAGCCCCGGTAGTCACCCATGTCCTTGTAGGGGGCCTTGGTAAAGGCCGCGGGGCCCGTAAAGCCGCCGTCGGCAAAGATCTTTATAGCGCCGAGGGAGAGACGATCCGTATCTAGGCCCTCGTGGGCGCTGGCCTTGAAGCGCGCCATGGCTTCGGCCCCTTCCCAGTGCATTTGCACCCGCGCTCGGGGGAGGCGAGCGCCCCGCTCTTGATAGATCTCCCGCCACAGGGGCCAGCGCTCCAGCCGTTCAGAGGCATGGGTAACCGCGGTGATGCCGAGGGGTAACAGGGCCTCAAGGCTCGCCGTAAGGCTTTCCTTCAGCTCTTCGTGGGTAGGGGGCGGGATGTACTGGGCGAGGAGGTCCTGGCGCTCCCGAATAATCCCGTTAAGCCGCCCATCGTCCCCGCGTTCGATGACGCCCCCTTCCGGCTGGGGCGTGGCCAGGGTGATTTCCCCGAAATCGAGGGCCGCGCTGTTCGCCACGGCGCTATGGCCCCCGGCCCGGGTGAGCAGCACGGGGTTCTCCGGGGCGGCCTCATCCAAATCGTCCCGGTGGGGTTTGCGTCCCTCCGCCAGCGCGTCCTCGGACCAGCCGTAGCCCGTCACCCACTCCCCAGGGCCCAGGGCCTCGGCTTTCTCCCGCACGGCGGCCTTTAACGCCTCGATGGAGGTGATTTTCTGCAGCGGAACATAGCGGCGTGCGTAGCTGTGAATATGGCTGTGCACATCATCAAAGCCCGGAAGCACGGTCTGTCCCTTGAGGTCCCGGGTCACCGCGGGGGTAAAGCGCTCCGCAAGCTCGGGCCCCCCGATCGCGACAATGCGGCCGTCCTTCACGGCGAGGGCGCGGCCTTCCGGCGCCCCGGGCGTGCCAGGGAGGATGGTGCCGTTGAGGAGGAGAAGATCGACCGGTGTTTTTTCGGCCTCGGGCGCGCAGGCGCCTAAGCCAAGAAGCAGGCTCGCAAGCAAGCTGATCATCAAAACGCGGCGCGCAGGGCGCCCCCAGGGCAAGAGCGAGTGGTGGGTCACGGTTGGCCTCCCCATGCCAGGCAGTGATGCCCGGAGCATAGCAGGAAGGCGTTAGCTGCCTAGGCCCGGGGCGCCTTCCCCAGGAGTGCTGCCCCGGCGCTGAGATTTTCGGCGACCTCAAGGCCCAAGTGGTGCCGGAGCTCGGGGCCGAGGGCGGCTTGAAGCGCAGGGTCTAGGAGTGCATTGAAGTTCACCTGACCCCGGAGGAAGTCCCGGACGTAGTAGGCGAAGAGGAGGGCCCGATCTTCTCCTTCCGTGATGTTTTTCCCCGAGGTATGCCAGAGCCGCCCGTCCATGGCGATGATCGATCCGGCCTTGGCCTCAAAGGGCACGAGCCGTGCCTCAGGGTTTGAACCCAGGTCGTCCCGGGTTTGGGCCCGGTGGCTGCCGGGCACGAAAAGCGTCGCGCCGTTTTCGAAGGTGACGTCCGTTAAGCACCAAATGATGTTGAGGGCCCAGGGGGCGTGCCAGGGCTCGGGCACCACCAGGGCCTGGTCCGAGTGCAGGGCCATGGACCCGGAGCCCGGACGGGCGATGTTGGCCGTGAAGTTGGAAACCCGAAAATGGGGACCGAGAAGGGCTTCCACGAGGGCGATTGCGTCGGGCTGAAGGATCAGGTCCCGGAAGCACCCATCGAGGGCCAGGAGATCGAACACCCGCACGTTTGCCGCGTTGGGATCGAGTACGGGCATGAAGGTGCTGTGGCCCTGGGCCTCGTAGGTTGCTGCGGCTGCCCAGAGGCGGTCGAGGGTGGCCGTGCAGGAGGCTTCATCGAGCACGCCGTTCAGTACGGCCCACCCCTGCTGGAGGAGGGCTTCCCGAGCGGCGGCGAGGGCGGAGGGGCGGCTCACGGGCTTAGGGCGCCAGGGGATGGGGACGGAGCTGGACCTTCCCCACATAGGATCGGGGCACCTCGGAATGGAGGACCGGATCGGTGCCGTTGGTAAACCACAGGCCCCGGCCCTTCCACCCCCCTTCCGGATCGTCGATGCGCCCGTCTAGGCCCCGGGTGAAGGTGTTTAAGGGGTAGGGGATGCGCAGCACGGTGAAGCGCTCCGTGGCCTGGTCAAAGGCCAGCAAGGCATCGGAGCCCGTGCCGTTCAAAATCACCGTATCGGCCCCGAGCCCTAGGGTGTCGAACTGATCGACGAAGAGGTAGTAGTGGAAGTCTGCGCCGAGAGCGTCATCGGCGCCAAAGCTTGGTCCCGGGCTTTGGTAGAGGGTCCAGCCTTCCGGGCACTGATCCCCAGGGCCCCAGGTTTGGGCGCACTGGCTGCGATCGAAGCGGCCCAGGTGACCGCTGCCGCCGAGGGCGACCCAAAGGATGCCGTTACGGTCTACGTCCACGCCCCGGGGCCCGGCGCCGGGGAAGGGCGGGCTGTAGGCTTCGAAGCCCCCGGTGGCGGGATCAAAGCGCACTAGGCGGCCGGGGTAATCGAGGGCGTCGCCGGGGCTCGCCCCGGGCTGAGCCGTCCAGACCGATCCGTCCACGGGATTGGGAATGATGCCGTAGTTGAAGCCCACGAGGGTTTCGTCGGCCTCGCCGTCCCCCGTGGTGTCGATCTTGGGCACGGCCCAGCCCTGGGCTTCCCCTTCCGATTCGGGGCGGGCCGGATCGAACTTCGCGGGATCGAACCAGCCGATGACAAAGACATCGCCGCTGAGCCAGAGCACGCCCTTGTCATCGAACTGAAGATGGTGCGTGCCGTAGCAGGTATCGATGAGGGTGGTTTCCTGGGACTCAGGATCGAACACCCCGAGCTGGCGATGGTGATAGCGCCCGGCGATGCCTTCCCCTTTCTCGCAGAAGGCGGGGAGATCCTCATCCCATTCCCGGCGAATTTGCGTAGTTATCCATACCCGCCCTTGCCCATCCATCATGGGGTTATGGGGGTTCGCGGGGTTGTGATAGCGCCCCTCGTGCGCGGAAACCCCCGGGCTCACCCCGCAGCCCAGGGAGCCAAAGCCCATGGGGATGACCGCATCGCCGGTGCCGAGCATGGCCCCCTGATAGCTTTGGTTGCACCAGGGGGTAGCAAAGCCGCCGCGGGTAGGCACGGCGGTGGCGCCGGCGGTGTGGGTCAGGGGATCTAGGGTGAGCAGGCGATCGTTGGCTAAATCCACCCCGTAGATCGGGCCATGACCGTTCAGGGTCGGTGCCCGCTTATCCGTGGCGATCTCATCGTGGGCGTAGGTAAAGCCGTCCCCCCACTCCCACTGCGTGAGCACGAGATTGCGCTCCAGGCCCTGGGGGCGGGCCGGCGCCGGAGGCACGGCGCCGTCGCGAAGCTGCGCGGACCAGGTGCTGAGGGCGTCGAGAAGCGCTTCGCGCCCAAGATAGTCGGCGGTGGCGTTCATGTGCGTGGCCTTGAGTAGCCCGGCAGAGAAGCCGTCGCGATCAAGACTCCGAGTGAGCGCCGTGCCCACCTGATGGCACAGCTGGCAGCCCAGCTTGAAGGTGCTGGCCCAGCCTGCCTGGGCCGGGGGCTTCAGCAGGGAAAGCCAGTGATTCGCCGGATAAATCTGCGCCGCCTGCTGGGGCGAGGCTGCGGCGCTAACCGTTAGGTCGACGCTTTGGCCCAGGCGCGCGGTGCGCTTGGCGCTGTCTCTTAAGCCATAGCCCCGGACCCAAAGCGCGTAGCTCGCCTCCGGCAGCTCGGGCACGAGGAAACGCCCGGCGTCGTCGGTCACTACGATTTTCCGGAAGGGGGTGGCCAGCTCCGTGGTTTCCGCAATGACCCAGACGCCCGCTTCCGGCGCGCCGCTGCTGTTGGTGACCGTGCCGTCAATGAAGGTTTTTGCGGCGGCGGGCTCACCGCCGCAGCCATGGAGAAGACCGAGGGCGAGGAGGGCGGGCAGGGCAAGGCGGCGAAGCATAGGAACTCCTGAAAAGGGTTTAGGCGGGGGAGCGGCCATGCACCAAGCCGAGCCCCTCCGCGCGATAGCCGAGAAGGACCAAGGCCTCCTCCGAGGCGAATTCCCGAACCTCCGGCCGCAGGGAGAGAAACCAGTTCTCCTGGGGCCGGTAGATGGGCTTGGTATACCAGGCAAAGACCCCGGCGCGATGTTCATCAAGGGTCCGGTTGTTTCCCGTTTGGTGCCACACCCGGCTCTCGAAGATCACCGCAGAGCCTGCCGGGGCTTCTAAGGGTCGAGCCTCCTCCATCCCCTCCTGACCCTGGGGCGGGCGGTTTAGGCGATGGCTTCCGGGCACGAAGCGGGTGGCCCCATTGCTTTCCCGGAAGTCATCAAGGCACCAGGCGATGTTGAGCCCCTGGGGCTCCGGGGCCCAGGGTTCGGGGACAAAGATCTGATCGGCGTGGAGGACCATCTCGCCGCCGCCCGGCCCCGTGATGTTGGCAGAGAGATTGCCGAGCAGGGCAGGCCAGCCCAGCACGCCCTTCACGTAGGCCAGGGCGTCGGGGTGGAAAGCAAGGTCTTCGAAAATGGGATCGCGACTGAGCACGTTCCACACCCGCCGGTTGCTCGTGTCCTGCGCGTAGTCCAGGGAGAAAGCCTGTTGCCGTCCCCGCGCCTCGTCCTCTTCCGCAGCGCGATAGAGCGCATCGCGGGCGCGCTGAAGACTGCGCCCTTCGAGTAAGCCCGGAAAAATAGTGAGCCCATGGGTACGCAGATTCGCCAGTCCTTCGGCGAGGTCGCGGGTCGGACTTGGAAAAAAAGCGGCGCCCGAGGGCGCCGGGGGCATTGCCATGGTGCGGTTCCCCCTCCCCCGAGTGGTCATCGCAAGGCCGCCTTAAAGAGGCCTCCTAAGACTGCCAAAGGGGATTAATGCGTGTCAATTATTTTTAGGCCTCGGTGATGAAGCGCCGCAGCAGGGCAAAAACCGCCTCCGGCTGATCGCGCCAGGGACCGTGACCGGCGTTGGCGAAGTGGGCCAGGGTGGCCACCCCGGGCGTCATCGCCTCAACGATATCGCGACTGTCCTGCAGCGGCGTGATGGGATCGTCATCGCCGGCCAGCACCAGCGTGGGGGCCTTGATCTTCCCCAGTTCCCCCCGGAGATCCATGGTGTGCCAAATGCCCTCGAGGCCGTGGAAGGCCATGGCAAGCTTCGGGCGGAAGATATAGGCCGGCTTCAGCGGCATGGGGGTCGGGTTATAGAGCGGGTTGCAGAGGGCCGCGAAGCGGGCCGAGCTTTCCCCGTCCACCCGTTCACTCAGCAAAACTCGGGCGGCATCGACCGCGTCCGGTCCCCCGAGGCGCGCAAATTCCTCAAGGCATCGGGGCACGTCGAGGAAGGCCTGGGTGCTAGCGAAGATGAGCTTGCCGGGATGGTCGGGATGGCGGGCGCCGTAGCACTGGGCCACGAAACCGCCGCCGGAGACGCCGAGCACTACGGGCTTTTCGATGCCGAGGGTGTCGCAGAAGGCAACGAGGTCGTCGGCCCAGCGCTCCAGAGAAAAGTGCCCATCGGGTTCATCTTCCGAGCGTCCCGCGCCGCTTAAATCCAGATAGATGATCTGCATGGCGTCCGCGAGCACGGAAAAGTCCGGCTTAAAGACGGAGTGATCCGAGTTTCCCGGGGCGCCATGGAGGAGAATCAAGGTGGGCTTCGGCACCATGGTGTCATTGCGCCGCGCCCAGCCCTCACCCTCTACATCAAAGAACAATACCTTTCCGTTAATTGCGATCCGCATGGCCAGCCCTTTCCCTTCCCCTAGGTCCCAGGCAAAGTGCCACAAAAGACGCGGCTTGGCATCGCCCGGCCGCCAAGGGGAGAGCAGCGCTATGGCAAGAACGGTTATCCGGGGCGGGACCCGGCTGGATATGGACACCCTGACCCTCGTCGATAACGAGGCCTTGGTGATCGAGGATGGGGTCATTCTGGACAGCGCCTATCGCGCCGATGCGGATACGGTGGTGGACGCCGACGGGCAATTCCTCATGCCCGGCTTCATCGATGCCCACGTGCACTTCCGCCTTGCAACCCTGAACTTTGCCCGCCTGTCGCAATGGACCGAAGTGCAGTTCGGCATTGCCATGGCGAAGCTCGCAGAGGACGCGGTGCGCCGCGGCTTTACCACCGTGCGTGACCTTGGTGGCGATGTTATGGGGCTTAAGCGCGCCATCGGCAGCGGGATGGTGCGCGGGCCGCGCATTGTTCAGGCGAACCTCATGATTTCCCAAACCGGGGGCCACGGGGACGTGGAAGCGGGTGCCCTGTCCGTTCCCGATTGCGCCTGCCAGATGCGCCATAGCGCCTTTGGCATCGTTGCCGATGGGCCCGATGCGGTGCGAAAGGCCGCGCGCCATGTGCTTCGCGCCGGCGCCGATTTCCTGAAAATTCACGTGTCCGGGGGCGTGGCCACGCCCATGGACCCCCTTGACTGCACCCAGTACACGGCGGAGGAGATCCAGGCGGCGGTGGCGGAGGCGCGCAATCGAAAAACCTATGTGGCAGCCCACGCCTATACGCCGGAAGCCATCGAGCTGGCCGTACGCAATGGGGTTCGCTGCATCGAGCATGGAAACTTTCTGGACGAAGCCACGGCGGCGCTGCTGGCGGAACACGACGTCTGGCTCGTGCCCACGCTGGTCACCTACCAGGCCATGGCCCAGGAGGGTCCGAGCCTCGGTTTCCCAGAGCGCAATCAACAAAAGAATGCCGCCGTGCTCGATGCGGGGGTGCAGTCCCTCGCCATTGCTGATCGCGCCGGGGTCACCATGGGCTTCGGCACGGACCTCATTGGGGAGGTGCAGCGCCTCCAGCGTCAGGAGTTTGCCATTCGGGCGGCGGTGCAGAGCCCGGAAGCCATTCTCCGATCCCTCTACGACGTGAACCGGGCGATTCTGAAGGACGCTCCGATTGGGCGCCTCGCGCCGGGCATGGCCGGGGATGTGGTGCTAACCCCGGTGAATCCCCTAGAGCGCATCGCGGCGCTGGCAGAGGCCGATGCGGTTACCCAGGTGCTGCAAGGCGGCGCGCCCGTACTTTAACGGGGATCGGCGGGAAGGGGATGGCACTGCAGGAAGGCATCGCTGTCCACGGCCTTGAAGTAGCCGTAGGCCGCATCCCAGGCCGGCCCCCAGGGCGCGCCTGCGTAGTAGGCGTCCACGACTGCGCCGGCGGCGGCGCCATTCGGGCTGAGGGCCCAGAGCTGAAGGCCTCCAGCGTCCTGAACGCCCGTTCCCGCCGGGGACAGCACCAGGGCACGGAAATCATGACCGTCCTTTCGTAGCGCCGTTTCGAGCGCCGCAATGGCCTCAAGGAACGGGGCGTAATCCGCTACGGGCACCTGCACCTGCCAAACGCGCGCCGTGGCACCGGCGAGCCCTTCCGTCCCCAGCTCCGTATAGGCGCCACTCTGAAGGCGAGCGTTGTTGAGGGTCGGCGCGTTCGGGGCCGTGTCGAGGGCTGTTGCTAGATCGGGAAAGCGTTCCCAGAGCAGCAGCTGGCCAAGGGTCTGGTCGCCGCTCAGGGGTAAGCAGTAGCCCGCGGCGCTGCTGTGCTCCGAGCGAGGCAGGGCTTCTAGCCCCTTAGGCAGGGCGCTGGGATCGAGGCGCTGCATCCAAAGCACGCCGGGCGGGGAGGCGAAGAGCGGTGCGCTCAGGCTCAGGAGGGCGGTGAGCACGGCAAGGCGACGAAGCATGGAACGCTCCTGGCTTTAGAAGAGGGCGAAAAACGCGCCCGGGAGGCCCCGGGCGCGGAGGGGCTTAGGCGCCGAGGCGGTGCAGGGCGCAGATCTTGTTGCCCGCGGGATCGCGGAGGTAAGCGAGGTAAAGGCCGCTCCCTTCCCGCTCCCCCGGGGGATCTTCGCAATCGGTTCCGCCGTTCGCGAGGCCTGCGGCGTGCCATGCGTCAGCTTCTGCGGGGCTGGCGGCAGCAAAGCCGACCGTGCCGCCGTTGGCACCGCAGGCAGGCTCGCCGTTGATGGGCACGGAAAGGGAAAAAATGCCCGTGGGCGTCATGTAAAAGCAGCGCCCCTTCGGATCAAGCGTACCCGGGGCATGGCCCAGGGCGCCCAGGACGGCGTCGTAGAACTTCTTCGATGCCTCGATATCGTTTGCACCCACCATGATGTGGCTGAACATGCTGCGACTCTCCCAACGCGTTAAGTGGAGGCCAGAGCATAAGCGTCCTGGGCCAGGGCTCCAAGGGCTGTGGTGTCGGCCCTGGGGCCGGGGTAGGCTCAGGGTCCTAGGGATTTTCGCGGGGAGGCGAAGCCGATGACCAAAACTATGCTCGATACGGGAACGGAGGATCTCAAGGCCTGGGAGGGCGAGGGCATCCTTCACATCACCCTCAATCGGCCCCAGGCCCGCAATGCCATGTCAGGCCCGATGAATCAGGCCTTCGGCAAAATGCTGGCCTACGGCGAGGAGAGCGCGAGCGTTCGCGTCATCGTCGTCACCGGCGCCGAGGGGGCCTTCTGCGCCGGGGGCGACGTGAAGGGCATGGCCGGCAGCGGCGATGGGGGCTCCACGGCGGCGGCGGAAGCGACCCTGGATGAGCGCATCCACGCTCAGCGCCTGAACCAGCGGGCCACGGCGGGGCGCATGTACCTCATGCCGAAGCCCGTCATCGCGAGCTTGCCTGGCGCCGCGGCGGGGGCGGGCATGTCCCTGGCTCTGGCTGCGGACCTCCGCATCATGGCGGAGAACGCTTTCATCACCTCGGCTTTCGCCAAGGTGGGCTTTAGCGGCGATTACGGCGGGACCTTCTTCCTGACCCAGCTCGTGGGCTCGGGGAAGGCGCGGGAGATCTACTACCTATCCGATCGCCTCGATGCGCAGGAATGCCTTCGTTTGGGTCTCGCCAACGCAGTGGTGCCGGCAGAGGCCCTGGAGGAAGAGACCTTGGCCCTGGCGCGGCGCCTCGCCGCCGGTCCCCCGGCGGCCTACCGCTACATGAAGGAGAATCTCAATCGTGCTGCCGAGGGCGCCGATGCCCTGAGCTGCATGGATCTTGAGGCTACCCATCACGTGCATACGGGGCTCACGGAGGATCACCGGAACGCAGCAGCGGCCTTCGTAGAGAAACGCGTGCCCGTGTTTACGGGGCGCTAAGGCCACGCGCCCGGGCGAGGAGGGCCCGTCCTTCCGCCCGGGATCGAAGGCGAAGCCAGCGCGGCCCCTGGGGGTGCTGGCTTGCCTCGCCCAGGGCCTCAGCGTAGCGCCGCCGAATCCGCTGAAGATTCTGGAAGGACCACAGCAAAATCGAGTCTTTCGACAGAAAAGCGCGACGCAGCGACTCCCGGTTCCCATGGCGCCAGAGCCGCACGTTCCCCAAGCTGCGCTTTAAGGTCCGGAGGAAGACCTGCCAGAGCACGCGGGGGTAGGGGGGGTCGATCCAAACCACGAGAGTGGCCCGGGCCCATTTCAGGGCCCGGGTGCGGTCGTAGTTTCCATCGAGAACCCAGCGAGGTTCGGCAAGGGCCGCGGAGAGGCGCGGCAGAAAAGTTTCGTCGGGGGTAGGGGTCCAGTTTGGACCCCAGAAGAGATCATCAATTTCCACCACGGGCTGGCCGAGGGCCTGGGCTAGGGCTCGGCCCAGGGTCGATTTCCCGCTGCCGCTGCTGCCCACCAGGTTTACCCGGTCGAAGTCCGACCGGGTGAGGTCGGCAAGGGTGTTCTCGAAGGTGGGCGATTCCCCCTTAGGCATTGCTGCCTTGGACTTCGGCGATCCACCGATCCACTCGCGCTTCGAGAAGCGTGAGGGGCATGGCGCCGCCGCCAAGGATCGTGTCGTGGAAGGCTCGAATATCGAAGGCGTCCCCAAGAGCCGCTTCCGCCTTCCGCCGGAGAGCTTGGATGCGCAGCATGCCAATCTTGTAGCCCGTGGCTTGCCCCGGCATGACGATGTAGCGCCGTACCTCGGAGCGTGCCTGCGCCTCCGTGATCGGACCATTATCAAGGAAGTAGGCGTTGGCCTCTTCCTCGGTCCAGCCCTTGGCGTGGAGCCCGGTATCCACCACGAGGCGGATGGCGCGCCACATCTCCGAGCCCAGGCGCCCGAATTCGGAATAGGGGTCGGCGTAGGTGCCGTCGATTTCCGTGGCGAGCCACTCGGCGTAGAGGCCCCAGCCTTCCGCATAGGCGTTGAAGTTGGTCTGGGTCCGGAAGGTGGGAATGCCCTCGAGCTCCTGGGCGATGGCAATTTGCATGTGATGGCCCGGCAGCCCTTCGTGGTAGGCGATGACCTCAAGCTCGTGCTTGGGCATGGCGTTCATGTCCGACAGGTGGGCGTAGTAGATGCCCGGGCGGGAGCCATCGAGGGCCGCGGGGTAGTAGTGCTGGGCGGCGCCATCTTGCTCCCGGAAGGGCTCGACCCGGCGCACCACGAGGTCCGCCTTGGGCAGGATCCCGAAGTAGTCCGGTAGCCGAGCCTTAATGCGCTCGATCGCCGCCGTGGCCTCGTCCAGGTAGGCCTGGCGTCCTTCATCCGTATTGGGGAAGTAGAAGCGCTCATCCCCGGTCGCGCCCCGGAGCATGTCAAAGAAGGCCCGAAGATCCCCCTCAAAGCCGACTTTTTCCTTGATGATTTCCATTTCCCCCCGGAGCCGGGCGACTTCGGCGAGGCCGATCTCGTGGATTTCATCGGCGGTGAGATTGGTGGTGGTGTGCCGGCGCAGCAGATAGTTGTAGTAAGCGCCGTCGTCATTGCGGTTTGAAAGGCCGGTGACCGGGCCCTCGTCCTCCGGCAGTTCGCTTTGGGCCCAGGCCAGGAGGCGCGCGTAGGCCGGGGCAAGCCCCTCGGTCAGCGCGAGGCGGGCCTCCTGCCGATAGCGGCGGGCGTCCTCTTCGGAGATCTGCTCGTCCTTAAGGAGCGTTGCCACTTCGCTTTCAAAGTCCGCCCACAGATCCGAGGCCTCGCCGTCCGTGAAGGGCGCCCCGGTGACGACCTTTTCCGCCTGCTCGATCACCCCTTCGAGGGCGAAGGCGGGGGTTTTAAGGCCCTGGGCGGCAGCGGCCTCGGCGCGATCGATCATCTGATTTAGCGCTCGACCCCCTTCCCGATAGCGGGCGATCAGCCCCTCAAGATCCAGGGGGCTTGCCACCGTGTGAAAGCTGATGAGCAGGGTAGGCAGGAAGGACTGGGCCCCGTTCATTTGATCGAACTGGTAGTCCGCCAGGCGGAAGGCCGCGCCGTCCCGGGCCCGCTCGTACTGATAGACCCAGAGGTCCCAGGAATCCTTCAGGTGCTGAGGCAGGGTGTCGTAGTCGAAGTTGGCCTTGAGGTCCTCCACCGTTCCCGCAAGCCAGGCCAGTTCCGCTTCCTCCGCGGCGAGGGAGAGATCATCGATCTCCCCCTGTCGATCCTTTCGCCCCAGGAAAGTGAGGGAGATGGGGCTGCGCTCAAGTTGTTCCTCGTACTTCGCTTCGAACCAGGCAGAGAGCGCGTCTGCGTTGGCCCCCGCGTCCACGGGCGGCGCTTCGGGCGGGGTTTCGCCGCAGGCGGCAAGGCCCGCGAGGAGGGTGAGCAGGGCGGCAATGCGTCGCATGGGAAACTCCTTTTCCGATCGGGGGCACGGGAAAAACGCGAGTGTAGCAGCGGCCGGCCGCCGCGTGCCTTCCCTCAGCCGGTATACTTCGACCTTTCCTTTAGAAGGGGCCTTTCATGGCGGACACCCCGGACGTCCTGGTGGTGGGCGGTGGCGCGAGCGGCCTGCTCTGCGCGATCAGTGCGGCCTATCGGGGGCTCTCCGTACGCGTGCTCGAGATGGGACCCAAGGTGGGCCTGAAGATCCTCGTCTCCGGGGGCGGGCGCTGCAACTTCACCAATCGCCGGGTAGACCCGCGGGAGCACTTCCTTTCGGAGAATGCCCACTTTTGCATTTCCGCCTTAAAGCGTTTCACGCCGGAAGACTTCATCGAGATGGTGGAGGCTGCGGGCATTGCCTATCACGAGAAGACCCTCGGCCAGCTGTTTTGTGATCACAGCGCGAAGGACATCGTGGCCATGCTCCTCGCCCACTGCGATGCCGGCGGGGTGGATATTCGGCTGCGTGAAAAGGTGACGGCGATTCATCCCCTCACCGAGGGCGGCTATCGGATTGAAACCGCCGGGGGCAGCTTCTCAGCACCGCAGGTGGTGCTGGCCACGGGAGGCCTTTCCTTGCCGAAAATCGCCAGCGATCTGGCCCTCCGGGAAGCGGAGCGCCATGGCCTTGGGCGGGTGGCGCCGCGGGCTGGCCTTGTTCCGCTGACCTGGCGCAGGGAGGACAAAGCGCGCTTTGAATCTTTGGCAGGGGTTTCCGTTGACGCCCTCGTGTCTGCGGGCGGGGCATCCTTTCGAGAGCATCTCCTGTTCACCCACCGAGGGCTCAGCGGCCCTGCGGTGCTTCAGGCGTCCTCCTACTGGCGGGAAGGGGAGGCGGTGGAGATCAACCTGCTTCCCGATCAAGACGCCCTGGGCTGGCTGAAGGACGGGCAGCAGCGTTTTCCGCGGCAGCAGCTGTCGACCCTACTGAAAAGCGCCTTGCCCGCGCGCCTCGTGGAGGTGCTGGTCATGGCGGACTTTGCCGATGCGCAGCTGGCTAACGTTTCCGATGAGACGCTGGAGCGGCTCGCCGAGCGTCTTCGCGCCTGGCGCGCCTACCCCAACGGCACCGAGGGCTATCGCACGGCGGAAGTCACCCTTGGGGGCGTTGCCACGGAGGAGGTCTCCTCCAAAACCTTCGAGACCAAGAAGTTTCCCGGCCTCTACCTTGTGGGCGAAGCCCTCGACGTGACCGGCTGGCTCGGGGGCTACAACTTCCAATGGGCCTGGGCGTCGGGCTGGTGCTGCGGCCAGCATCTGCGCTTCGGCTCCGCCTAGGCGGGCCCCCTAGGCGGGCCCCCTAGGCGGGGGCCCGAGCGAGATCTTCCCGGACGTGCTTCGCTGCAATCAGGTAGTGCACCGTGCTCCAAACGGAGACCGCGGGGATCACGTACACCATGGCGTAGCGTATGGATTCGAGGCCGAAGTGGGGCTCGAGGAGATCGCTCACCCAGCCGATGAACAGCGGGCCGCCCCCGAGGCCGACGAGGTTCAGTACGAAGAACAGAATGGCCGAGGACAGGGCGCGCATGCGCAGGCCCACGAGGGAGTGGGTGACGGCGATGTTGGGCGCCAGGTAGGCGGCGAAGAAGATCGCCGGGACGAAGTTCAGGGCCAGAGCGAGATAGGTTTGGTCCGTGGTGTAGATGAACAGGGTAAAGGGGATGGTGACGATGGTCGTCGCCGCGGGTACCCACTGATACCAGCGCTGATCCCGCACGGCGAGCTTGTCCGAGAGGTAGCCCCCGAGGAAGGTGCCCGCACCCCCGGACACGGATGCCAGGGCAAGCCAGGTGCCGAGTTCCCCGGTGCTGATTTCATGCAAGCGCAGGAACAGGGACGGGAGGAAGTTTCCCGCGCCGTAGGTAATAAAGGCGTGAAGGCCGCAGGCGATGGAGAGGTGGCGAAAGGAGGGCCTAGACCAGAGCAGGGCCAGGGTGTCCTTGAAGGGCGGCGGGGCCGCATCGCTCCCCTGCTTTCCTTCAGCAAGGCCGCGCACGGGCTCGGCCACCACGAGGCGCAGGATGATCGCCAGGGCGACCCCGGGGAGGCCGACAACGATGAAGGCCGTGCGCCAGCCATAGAACTCGTTGATCCAGCCGCCGAGGAGAAACCCTAAAAGCACGCCAATGTTGATGCCCATGGAGTAGATGGCCAGGGCCGTAGCGCGCCGTTCCCCTTCGAAAATATCGGAGATGATGGCATGGGCCGGGGGACTGCCCCCCGCTTCCCCCACGGCGACCCCAATGCGGGCTAGGAGGAGCTGGATATAGTTTTGGGCGAGGCCGCTCACGGCGGTCATGCCGCTCCAGACCGCCAGGGCCAGGGCCACGATGGAGCGCCGTGTGCCTTGGTCCGCGAGGCGGGCGATGGGAATGCCAAAGCTCACGTAGAAGATGGCGAAGGAAAAGCCCGAGAGCAGGCCGAGCTGCTTATCGGAGAGGCCCATCTCCGTTTTGATCGATTCCTGAAGAATGACCAGCAGCTGCCGGTCGATGAAGTTGAAGGAGTAGACCACGGTGAGGAGGGCGAGCACCCCCCAGCGGTAGGCGGGGCGCTCGTAAGCGCTGGGGCTGAAGATCGACACGGCTAGCGATCTTGGGCGTTTTGCGCGTCCAGGGTTTTACGGCGTAGGCGCCGCATCCCCCCAAGCCAGCGATCCACGTCTTCTCCCTTGCGGCGCACGTATTCGCCGACCTCGGGGTGGGGCAGCACGTAGAAGCGTTCCTCCCGCAGCGTATCGATGACCACCGCGGCGAGTTCATCGGCTTCGATGATGCCATCCGTTTGCCCGTCGCCCAGGCTTCGGGGGGCCATGGCCGTGTTCACGCCCTGGGGGCACAGCACGGACACCTTGATGCCATCGTCCCCGTGGGTCATGGCGATGAATTCCGCGAGCTTCACGGCGGCGGCCTTGCTCACCGTATAGGGCCCGCTGCCGAGGGCCGCGAGGAGACCGGCGGCGGAGGCGGTGTTGAGCAGGTAGCCCTCGCCCCGTTCGATCATGCCCGGCAATACGGCGCGGGCGGCGTAGAGATGGGCCATGACGTGGAGTTCCCACTGGCCCTGCCAGATCTCGTTGCTGGCCTCGAGGAGGGGGCCGTCTGCCCGGGCAGAGGCGCCGGCGTTGGAGCAGAACAGATCAATCTGGCCGTGGTCGGCGAGGACCTTTTCAACGAGGGCGTGCACCTGGGCCTCATCGGTGACGTTGCAGGCATGGCCTTCGCAGCCAAGCGCTGCTGCCGCGGCCTTCACGGCATCTTCGCTTAGATCCGCGAGCACCACGGCGCGGGCGCCCTGGGCCAGGAAGGCCTTGGCCATGGCCTGTCCGATGCCGCCGCTGCCCCCCGTGATCACCGCAACCTTCCCTTGAAGCTCCATATGCACCTCCCCCCGGATTTGTGATCAATGGAGTCTGGCGTGGGCGGGCCGGGGAGGCAAGGGAGGGGCAAAGCTGCTAGCGTGAGGAGGCTTAACCGGGGAGGACAAGCGATGAAACAGCTTTGGAAAGGGGCGGCGCTGGCCGCCGCCATCGTCTTAACAGGCTGCGCCGCGGAGCCGGCGGAGACCGAACTCGAAATCGCCCAGGCCGCCGGGGCGCCGTTCTTTGAGGGCATGGGCGCCTACACCATGCCCATCACCACTAGCGATGCCTATGCCCAGCGCTATTTCGATCAAGGCATGGTGCTGGCCTTCGGTTTCAATCATGCCGAGTCCATTCGCAGCTTCCGCGCCGCGCAGGCGCGCGATCCGTCCTGCGCCATGTGCTTCTGGGGCGAAGCCCTGGCCACGGGGCCGAATATCAACGTCACGAGCAACGGCAAGGCCATCATGAGCCCCGACGAGCGGCGCCGGGCGCGGGCGGCTATCGACCAGGCCCTGGCGCTCATGGAGGACTCAAGCGCCCGGGAAAAGGCACTAATCAAGGCGCTCGATAAGCGCTACGACGGCAATCCGGAAACGCCGAGGGCGCCGCTGGACGAAGCCTGGGCGGAGGCCATGGGAGAGGTCGCTGCGGCCTACCCGGAGGACAGCACGGCGGCTTCCGTCTACGCCGAGGCCCTCATGAACACCATGCCCTGGGATTACTGGGGGCCCAACGGGGAAGCGAAGCCTGAGACACAAAAGGTGATCGCGAGCCTCGAGCGCGTGCTCACCCAGGATCCGGACCACCCCCTGGCGCTGCACCTCTACATCCACGCCCTGGAAGCCTCGAGCAATGCGGCGAAGGCGGAAGCGGCGGCGGACCGGCTCACCGATCTTGTGCCTGGCTCCGGGCACCTGGTGCACATGCCCAGCCATATCTTCTTCCGCGTCGGGCGCTACAACGATGCCGTGGAGGCAAACATCAAGGCCGCGGACGTGGATGAGGCTTACATTGCCCAGTGCAACGCCCAGGGCTTCTACCCGGCGATGTACTACCCCCACAACATTCACTTCCTGTGGGCGTCGGCGAGCATGCAGGGACAAAGCGCGCTGTCACTGCAAAGCGCGCGCCGGGTGGTGGAGAACGTTCGCGTGGAGCAGGTGGAGCAGTTCCCCACCATTCAGTTCTTCCGCACCGTGCCCATGCTCTCCCTCGTCCGCTTTGGGCGCTGGGAGGAGATCCTCGATGAGCCTGAGCCGCGGGAAGACTTCGCTTTCGCTCGCGCCATCTGGCACTACGGCCGGGGCGTCGCCCTGGCGGCGCAGGGGCAGGGTGACCAAGCCCTGGGGGAACTGGCGGCCATGGAGGCGCTGGAGGACCGGGTGAACGAGATCTTCCTTGGGGCTTCCTATCCCGCGAAGTCGCTACTGGGCATTGCAAAGGCCCTGCTGCGGGGGGAAGTGGCCTACCGCGCCGGGGACGCGGCGGCGGCCATTCCGCACTTTGAGCAGGCCGTGGCCCTTCAGGACGCCTTGCCTTACACGGAGCCGCCCTTCTGGTACTACCCCACGCGCCAATCCCTTGGGGCTGCTTTGCTGGCCGCCGGGGAAGCCGCGGAGGCTCAGAAGGTCTTCGAAGAGGATCTGCACGAGTACCCCATGAACGGCTGGTCCATGTTTGGGCTGGCTCGGGCGCTGGAGGCCCAGGGGGATGAAGCAGGGGCAAGCGCCATGCGCGCGCGCTTCGAGCGTACCTGGCAGCTGGCGGATGTGGAGCTGACCAGCTCCACGCTCTAAAAGACCTTTGGGGGCGGCGCCCTGCGCTGCCCCCGGGGGCTTAGGAAAGGGCGAAGAGCGCCTTGTAGTTATCCCGATAGAAACGATCTTTCTGCCGCGCGCTGGCCTCGGGCATGGCGCGCTCGAAGCGGCCGATGGGATCGTCCGTGCCCTCGTGATGGGGATAGTCCGAGGCAAACATCAGCACCTCGTCCATATCCTGCGCCAGCATCCAGCCGATGGGCTCCCCGGCAAAGGGGGTGATTTTGATGCGCTCATAGGCATAGGCGCTGGGCACCTGGGAAAGCTCGGGCAGATCCTGCAGGCGTTTAAAGGCCCGATGTGCTTGGTCAAGCTGGCGAACCCAGCTGGAAAACCACACGGCGCCGAGCTCTACCACTCCGATTCATAGGCCCTTAAAGCGGTCCAGCACCCCATCAAAGATCATGGCGCTGAGGAACAGCTGGGCGTTGTAGCCAATGCTCATGTAAGCCAGGGCATCCCGGGGCGCATCTCCGGCCTTCGGTTCCGGCACGGTGCGGCCGTTGGCATAGAAGCTTGCCGGGACGGGATCGTAGTAGCCGCCATTCACCCCCACGTGCAGCAGAAGGGGCAAGCCGCTCGCTTCCACCGCGGCCCAGAAGCGGTCATAAGCGGGGTGGGTGAAGCTCTGTCCATCCTGCGGCGCGATGGTGTCGATGAGCACGCCCCCGGCGCCCTGGCGCAGGGCCTCCTGGAGGTGCTCAAGGGCCCGGTCGGGGCCGGCGCCCAGAGGGATATAGGCGGAGGCGCGAAGGCGGGGGTCCCCTTCACAAAAGTGAGCAAGGCCCTGGTTCAGAGCCGTGACGGCGCCGTGAAAGACCGCCTCGGAAGGGCTGGCCAGCACCTGATTGAACGCCGTAGTGGGAAACATCAGCGATTCCTGGAAGCCCAGGAGATCATTGACGTGATGGCGCTCGTCCCGATCCCACGCGCCGAGGGCCTCAAAGCCCTTGTAGCGCATGGACATAAAGGCTTCATCGGCGCTTTGGGCCAGGGCGGGATCGGTCTTCCGCGCTTGCCGGGCCTGCTCGGCGGCAGCCAGCCGTTCGTGAGCGTGGTCGTCGCCCTCGAGATAGGGCGCGAGGGCCTCCCGCACCGAGGGCGCGGCAAAGCGCGCCAGCCAGTCGGCGGGCTCCATCATGTGTGAATCGGCGTCGAAAATATCCTGGCGATGCGCGTAGGTCATGATGCTCTCCTCCCGTGGCCTTCGAGGCTAGCGCGGGCAGGGAGGCGGCTCAAGGGTGCTTCCCGAGGCGGCTAAAGTCTGCGAGGCTCTGCACCCCACGGGCGCTCTCATCTCGGAACGTTGCGATGACTACGACCGATGCGCCCGTGCGGGTGCTCTACAACGGCAGCTGCCCGATCTGCAGCAAGGAAATCGAGCACTATCAGCGTTACAGCGAGGGGGAAGGCCTCCCCATCGCCTACGACGACCTGATGACGGAGGCCCGGGAGGCTTGGACCATCGACGAGACCAGCGCCGCGAAGGCCCTGCGCGTGCGTCGAGGGGACCAGGTGCTCGTGGGCGTCGATGCCTTTCTGGCCCTCTGGGAGGCCATGCCTCGCTATCGGGTGCTGGCGCGCTTGGTGCGCCTGCCGGGGGTCCTCACCCTGGCCCGATGGGTCTACGACGGGATGCTGGCGCCGGCGCTATTTTGGCTTCACCAGCGCCGGGAGCGCCGCGGCTAGCGCGGCTCAGTGAGAAAAACCGGAATCACCCGGTCCGTCTTCTTCGCGTACTCCGCATAGGGCGGAAATACTGCCACCCCGGCGTCGTAGAGGCGCTGGCGCTCGCTGGGATCGGTGATTTCCCGCGCCCGAAGCTCGAACACTTCCGTGCGGTCGCGCAGCGTGATGTCAGGATTGGCCCGAAGATTCGCCACCCAGGTGGGGTCCTTCGGGGCGCCGCCATAGGAGCCGATGAGGACGTAGCCTTTGTCGACCTTGACGGTCATCAGGGGCGTTTTCCTTAGGGCGCCGGTTTTCACGCCCCGGTGGGTGACGAGAATGCACGGTAGGCCCGTATCGAGGAGGGTGGTGCCCTCCGTGCCGCCACTGCCCTCGTAGAGCTCAACCTGCTTGGCCACCCAGTCGATGGTTGGGGGGAGATAGGCTTCGGTCACGGTTTAGGCCTCCAGCTCAAAGGTAAGGCCGGCGTGGGCCCGAAGCCGCTCGATGAGGGCCGTGCCGCCGGAGGCTGCGGGGGTGTAGATGCCCCCGGGGAGGGTGGGCACGTCCTCAATGAGGCACAGGGCGCTCTCGGCGATCATCTTCGAGGTGGAGCCGTAGCCGGGGTCCTTGTCTCCGGTCACCGCTGCCCGGAGGCTGCTGCCGTCTTCATCCTCCCCCACGAAGAGCACGTCGTAGTTGCCGTTGTCGCGCTCTTCTTTTGTCGGACCTTCCCCAGGCTTCGGGGAGTTCTCATCCACGGCCATCATGTTGATGGAGGCAATGCCCTCGGCCATTTGCTTGCCGCTGTCCCCGGGGCCCGCGACCATCATTTCGTCGTAGGCGAAGTCGGTTCCGTAGGGGTGGCCGAGGAGCTGGTTCGAGCGATGGATGTTCCGGGTGTTGATCGCCGCCATCACGAAGGGGGCCACCCAGGCGCCGAGGGCGGGGTCTTCGTGGACCTCGTTTCCGGACGGCTGCGCAGGCCCCTCAAAGCCCGGGGTGAGGGCCCAGGGGGTCAGGAGCAGCTGGAGCACCCGAGGATCCTTCTGGGCGGCGGCCATGGTGGCTATGCCCGAAGCGAGGGTGCCGCCGGAGAAGGTGCCGTTCATGCTGCGGACCCGCCCCTTCACCCGAGGAAAGGGCTTGCCGCGCTCGGCCAGGCTCGCGTTCTGCAGAAAGAGCACGCCGAGGTCGAAGGGGACGGAGTCGAAGCCCGTGGAGAAAACGATGCGGGCCCCCGTCTCCTTGGCCCGGGCCTCGTGGGCATCGATGGTGGCGCGCATGAAGGGGACTTCCCCGCACAAATCCACGTAGTCCGTGCCCGCTTCTACGCAGGCCGCGACCACCTCGGCGCCATAGAGCTGGTAGGGCCCCACCGTGGTCAGCACGACCTTCGTGCGCGCGGCGAGGGCCTGGACGCTGCCGGGGTCGGCGGCGTCGGCGACAACCAGCGGCGTAGCCGCCGGCGCGCCGATTTCGTCGCGAACCGCTTCCAGCTTGCTCTGGGAGCGCCCGGCCATGGCCCAGCGGCAAGCGAGCCCGGCGGCGCAGCGCTCCGTGAGGTATTCCGCCACCAGGCGCCCGGTGTAGCCCGTGGCGCCGTAGACGACGATATCGAATTCTCGTGTGCTCATGGGGGAAACTCCTTAGGAGACGACGGAGCCGCCGTCACAGGTAATGATGTCGCCCACGGTAAAGCCGCAGGCCCGAGAGCTGAGGAAGATGGCGAGGCCTGCGATATCTTCCGGGGTGCCGACCCGGCCTCGGGGATTGCCCTTGCCCACGGCGGCCCAGTCCGTGTCGTCCACCTTTCCACCACCGCCGACCCCTGTGCTCAGCATGTAGGTGGGGAAGGGCCCCGGGGCGATGCCGTTGACGATGATGTTTCGCTTGATCAGGTGGGCGGCCAGCACGCGGGTGAGGTGGTGAATAGCCGCCTTCGACGGGCCGTAGGAGAAGTTTTCGAAGCGTGGCGTTTTGATGCCGTCGATGGAGCCCACGTTAACGATATGGCTGGGGCGCTCGTGGCTGGCCTGCTTCTCAAGCTCCGGCAGTAAACGCTGGATGAGGAAAAAGGGCCCCTTCACGTTGGTATCCATGACCTTGTCCCAGCCGACCTCCGGGAACTGCTCAAGCGGTTCTCCCCAGGCCACCCCCGCATTGTTGATGAGCACATCGAGATGGTCTTCTTGCTCCCGAAAGCGGGCGCAGAAGCTGTCGATGCCCTCCAGCGTCGCTAAGTTCGCCGGGATTGAGCGACAGATCCCGCCGTATTCCTGTGCCAGGCGCTCCGCAGTGGCGTCGCAGGCTTCCGCCTTCCGGGAACTGATATAAACCTTGGCACCGTTGGCCAGAAAGCCCGCGGCGATCATCTCCCCGATGCCCCGGGATCCGCCGGTCACCACCACGACCTTATCGCGTACTGAAAATAGGTCCTTCATGGCGTCCTCTCCCTCTCGTGGTTAAGCTGAAGGCCAAACTTTACACCAGGCCGGGGAGGCTCGGCGGAAGAGGGGAGAGGCATGCTGAAGGAACGGTTAACGGGACCCTATCGCCATCCGCGGCAGATGCTGGGTACGCAGGAATACGACGGCCACCTGTCCATTCATGACGATGAAATGGCGGATAAGCTGGGCTTTGCGGGAGCGCCCATAGAGGGCCCCACCCATTTCAGCCAGTTCGTCCATCTCCTGGAGGAGGCCCTGGGGCCGGCAGTCTTTGAGCGGGGCTGCATCAGTGCCCACTACCAGAATATGGTCTTTGAGGGGGACGAGGTGCGGGCCTTTGTCGAGCCCTCGGAAATCGAGGGCGTTCTGCGCATCGGCGCAGAAAAGAAAGACGGAACCCCCGTGCTCACGGGGACCGCCTCCCTGGGGCCTGCTTATGGGGAGACGGAGCTCGACCGGCGCCGAGCCAAGCTACGCCCATCGGAGCAGCTCGTGCTGCTCAGCGCTTTGACCGTGGGGCAGAAGGGTGCGGGAAACCCGGAAAGCGCGCGCATGGCCTTTGATCAGCACATGGGGGCCCTTTATCCCTTCTCCCTGGCGCAGAAGCTGGAAAAGATCACCGAGCCCCACCCTTGGTACACGGCAGAGGGGGCAAAGGATTCCCCCTGGGGCCGTCCCATCATCCCCTGGGAGATGATCAGCGTACTGACTCAGTACACGAGCGATCAGGCGAAGTTTCGCGCCCGCGGTCCCGCCGTGGGGCTGTTCGCTGCTCAGGAAATCAAGCTCCTGAAGGGCCCGCTCTTTGTGGATCATCCCTATCTGCTCGAGCGGGAGATCCTGGCCCTAAGCGAAAGCCGGCGTACGGAATCGAATTGGATTCTGACCCGTGTTTACGACGGGGAGGACCGGAGCCTGGTGGCCGAAGTGATTTTGAATTCCGCCACCCTGAAGGATTCCTATGCGAACTACGCAGCCGATGCCGCGGCCCTCGGCAAGGTGCTGTGAGGCCAACGGTTTCTAGCCCGCAGGCCATGGTGGCGGGGATGGCGCCGGTGCTGGAGGCGGGGCGCTACCTATTTACGGCGCTGGAATCCTGGCCCAGCGCCGAGGCGGCGGCGCAGCTCCTCGGGGTGTTTCGGGAAGATGAGGGACTCACGGCCTACCGGCGCCTTGCGCCGGAGGAAGTCCCTCCGCCTCGCGGCGTGGCGATGGTGAAAATCACTCTGCAGGTGTATTCGGATTTAGAAGGCGTCGGGCTGACCGCAGCGGTGGCCACGGCGCTGGCGGAGAAGGGTATACCCTGCAACGTCGTGGCAGCGCTCCATCACGATCACCTGTTTGTTCCTGAATCCCAGGGCGCTGCGGCGCTCCGTTGCCTAGAGGCGCTGGCCCGGGCGGCAAAGGACGGATAAGGAGAAGGCACCATGGCAGAAGTCTTCCGAACCCCCGAAGAAAACTTTGCGGGGCTTAGGGATTTTGATTTCGACCCCCATTGGCATGAGTGGGAGGGGCTTCGGGTTCATTATCTTGATGAGGGCCCGCGGGAGGCGCCGGTCATGCTGCTCCTCCACGGCATGCCGACCTGGAGCTACCTTTACCGGGACGTGATTCCGCCTCTCGTGGTGGCGGGCTTTCGCTGCATTGCGCCGGACCACCTGGGATTTGGGAAGTCCGATAAGCCCGGCGATCGGTCCTGGTATTCCATCGCCCGGCATACGGAGGTGCTGACGAGCCTCATCGGCGCCTTAGATCTTCGGGAGATCACGCTGGTTTGCCAGGACTGGGGAGGGCCCACGGGGCTTGCTCAGGCCGCCATGATGCCCGATCGCTTTCAACGCCTCGTCATCATGAACACCTGGCTGCACCACGAAGGCTACGAGTATTCTCCGGGCATTCGGGGTTGGCACAGCCAATGGATGCCCGGGGGCGCCTTTGATCGACCCCAGCCCGATGTTGGGCTTTTGATGGTGCTGAGCGCGGGCTATGGAACGGGGAAGACGATCTATCCGCATATTGCCGCGGGGACCCGCCCGCCCTTAGACGGGGCTGCGGAAGCGATCCATCGTGCGTACCTTGCGCCCTTCGCGGGGCTGCCCGATGCGGCCTACCACGGGCTTCGGCGCTTTCCCCTATCCATTCCCTTGGATGATGCCTTCAAGGGCAACGGGCCGGCCCAGGCCCTCCATTATGAGCGCCTGCTCGCCTGGGATAAGCCGGTGCAGTTTATTTGGGGCTGCCAGGATCCGGTTTTCCTGGAGTCCTGGGGGCGAAGCTGGGCGGGGCGTTTAAATGCGCCCTTCGATGCCCTAGAGGATGCGGGGCACTTTCCGCAGAACACCCACGGAAAGGCCCTCGCCGAGCTGATATTAAAGCGCGCCTAGGCGCGCTTTCGGCAGGCTAGCGCCGCTTGAAGCCTTAGGCTGCGCTGGGCCGATTACGCTGGGCCCGGGGCGCTGCGCCGAAGCGACGGCCGCCGTTGGGCTTGCCCCCGCGGCCTGCGCCGCCCTTGTGACCCCGGCTTTCCCCGGAGGCACGACGCTCCCCCTGGGGACGACCTTCGCCCTGGGGCCGCCCTTCGGAGCGACCTTCCCCCTGGGCGCGAGCGCCTTGGAAGGGCCGGCCAGCACCGCTTCCGGTACGCGGGCGGGGTGCCCGAGGCGGAGCGCGACGTGCGCCGCCGGCGCCACCGCTGCGACCGCCGCGGCGCGTGGCGCCCTGGGTTTGCAGCTCCACCGGGGCGAAGCCTTCCGGGGCGTCCAGACGCGGAATATCGATGCGCTGAAGCCGCTCAATGGCGCCCAGCTGCCGACCTTCCGCGGGTTCCACTAGGGACCAGGCGACCCCCGTGGTGCCGTTCCGGGCCGTCCGACCAATGCGATGGACGTAGCTTTCCGGCTCGTGGGGCAGCTCGAAGTTGATGACGTGGGTGATGCCGGAGATGTCGATCCCCCGGGCAGCGATATCCGTGGCCACGAGCACCCATTCCTTGCCCTGCTTGAAACCCTCGAGGGCCTTGCGGCGGGCGCCCTGGGTCTTATTGCCGTGGATGGCGCTGGCCTCAATACCCGCGGCGTTCAAACGCCGAGCCACGCGATCCGCGCCGTGCTTGGTGCGGGTAAAGACGATGGCCTTACGCACCTCGTCGCGAGTCAGTAGCTGGCGAAGGAGTTCGGGCTTCGCGTCCCCCTTCACGGGATAGACGCCCTGATCAATGGCATCGACGGTCACCACTTCCGGGGTGACTTCCACACGCACCGGGTCCTTCAGGAGGGAATTGGCCAGTTCTTCAATGTCCCGGGACATGGTCGCGGAGAAGAGCAGGGACTGGCGGGCCCGGGGGAGGTCCGCAACGATGCGGCGAATATCGGCAATAAAGCCCATATCCAGAAGACGGTCAGCTTCGTCGAGCACCAAATGGCGCACTTCCCCAAGGCTCACCATACGTTGGGTCATGAGATCGATAAGTCGTCCCGGGGTGGCTACGAGGATTTCCGTGCCGCGGGCCAGGGCCTGGGCCTGGGGCCGAATGGCGGCGCCGCCGAAGACGCAGAAGCTGCGGGTTTTTCGCCCTGCGGTGAAGCGA
>JAUILI010000022.1 GCA_030433075.1 Gammaproteobacteria bacterium
CCCCAGGGAGGCCACCAGGGGCGCGGTGCGTCTGCTATCCTCCACGGCGATAAGGGACACGGCGCTGAGCACGGTGCGCGCGCGCTCCGTAAGATCCCCCAGGTGTCCAATGGGGGTTGCCACCACAAAAAGTGTGCCCGCAGCCATGCCTGTCCGCTCCCACCTGGGTGATCGTCATGCGCCATATCGAGGCTGAAGTGTACCGAAGCGCACCGGGAAAGCGGGGCCGTTGGGGCCTTCTGCTTTTAATCACGCTCCTTTATGCCTGCACCAGCTCGGGCCCGGCTCCTACCCCGCAGCCCGACGCCCAGCCTACGCCCGGGGGGAGCGTCCTTCAGCGCGGCGTCATGCGCCCGCAGGATAGGGGCCAGCTGGAAGCGCTCCTACTCCAAGGCGAGCGCGCTCTGGCCGCCGGGGATCTGACCACCGCCAGCGCTGCCGAGGCCCAGATCACCGCAGCCCTCACCCTGCGCGCCAAGGCCTCAGCGTTCTCCCCCGCCCTTGCGCTACGCTGGGCGCAGCTTCGAAGCGCCCTCGCCTTTACTGAAGGAGACACGCTCCGCAGCGCGACCCTCCTACTGCAAGCCCAAGCCCAGGCGCCGGAGGATCAGCGGCAGCCCCTCATCGACCTCGCCTTCGATCGCCTCATCGCCACCTTACCGCCGCCGGCCCTGCCGGCCCAGGCGACGGATGCGCTGGCGGCCTACCACGACCTCGCCCAGAGCCTCGCCGACTGCGCCCCCCTGCCGGCCCGGCTCCCGCAGGCCATCGCGGAATGGCAGGCGCGCTGGCCAGGGCAGACGCTCCCCGCGCGCTTAAGGCACCTTCCCCGCCCGGATAGCGGGAACGATCCCCTGCGCATTGCCGTACTGCTCCCCTTTACCGGCCCCCTACAAGGCGCCGCCGAAGCGCTCCGGGATGGGCTCCTCGCGGCCCAGTTCGAAGCCCAGCGCCAGGGCTACGCCGGATCGGCCCTGCGCTTTTTCGATACCCGCGCCGCTGACCTGCCTAGAGCCTATGGCCAGGCCCTTAGCTTCCAGCCAGACCAGCTTCTGGGCCCCCTCGACCGCGAGGCGGTGAGCGCTCTCGACGCCCTACGCCAAGACGAAACCCAAGCGCCGCCCCTTCTTGCGCTCAACCGGCCCAGCGAGGGCAGCGCCCCCACGCTCTGGAGCTACGCCCTGGAACCAGAGATCGAAGGTGAGCAGCTGGCGAACCAAAACTGGCGCGCCGGCCATCGACGACTCCTCATCCTTCATGACGAAGCCCCCTGGGCCCAGCGCCTCGCCCTTGCCGCGAGCACCCACTTTGAGGCGCTCGGGGGCATCGTGGCTCGCCGCCAGCCCTTTTCCCCGAACGAAGATCTCGGTGCCACGGTCGCCGCAGCCCTGCTCGTGGAAGAAGGGGAAGCCCGGAGCCAAGCGCTGCGGCGGGTGCTTCGCGTACCCCTCGAAACGGAGCCGCGGCGACGCCAGGATGTGGACTCCGTGCTGCTCATCGCCGAGCCCCTTCAGGGGCAAACCTTAAAATCGGCCCTCGCCTACTACTTTGCCGGTGATCTCCCCGTTTGGGCGTCCTCCCAGGGCCTGGCTTCGGATTTAAGCGCGACGGCCCTGAAGGACCTTGAAAGCGTGACCTTCAGCTTGACGCCCTGGCAACTTGCCCAGGGTGACCCGGCAGGCCAGCGCTTGCGGGCCGCCTTCCCGGAAGCCGAGGGGGCCCTCGGACTCCTTTATGCCCTGGGCGTCGACGCCTGGCGCCTAGCCCAATGGCAGCGCTACGCCCCCCCGGGGCTCCCCTTCCCAGGCCTGACGGGGCTGCTCAGCCAAACCGAGGACCAGCGCTGGGTACGCACCCTACGCCTCGCCACCATTGAGCGCGGCGCCCTGCGCCCCAGGCCGGCGCGCCTTGCGCTGCCCTCCGCTGCCCCCCCAGCTGCCTCCCCCGCCGCCCTCCTTAGCTATCCGCCGCGGTGACCCCCTGGGGCGCAGGCTCCCCCACCGGTCGTGCCGGGGAAGCCCGCGCCTCGGCCTTCTTGGCGGCCCGGGGTTATCACCTCCGCGCCCGGAACTGGCACTGCCGCTACGGGGAATGGGATCTGATCTTCGCCGCCCCAGACGATACGTTCTGGGTCTTTGTGGAGGTGCGCTTCCGCCGGCGCCCCCTGGGGGGCCAGACCGCGGCCACCATCACTCCCGCCAAACAGCGCCGCCTGACCCAGGCCGCGCAGCTCTACCTTGCCCACTGCGCTACCGCCGAGCACCGCAATCCACCGCCCTGTCGCTTCGACGTCATCGCGCTCACGGGGCCCACACCGGAGGACGCCCGGCTACACTGGATACGAAACGCCTTTAGCGCGGTAAACTAGGGGCTCTATCCACATAGGAAACGCCGCCATGAAACGCGTCCTCGGGCCCCTTTCCCTCAGCATTGCCCTGCTTGCTGGCTGCGCCAGCCCGGGTAGCGACGGAAGCACGGCCACCGTCGAAGAGAAAAAAGGCCCCCCGGCGGCGATTCAGGCCCTCGGCAGCATCATCGACGACACGCGCATTGAAACCACCGGCCTGGTTCGGCTCCGTCGTGCCGGGGAAGGCCTGAAGGATGGGCACCTGGGGGTGACAAGCTTCCGCGGCGTCGTGCTGCTAACGGGGCAGGTGCGGGACGAGGAAAGTAAGGCCCTGGCCAGCGAAGTGCTGAGCGGCATCGAAGACGTTAAAACGGTATACAACGAGCTGACCATCAGCGGCCCCACGGCGCTCCTCGCTCGCTCGGCGGACGCCGTGGTCACCAGCAAGGTGAAGGCTCGGCTCCTCGCCAACGAGGCCGTGCGGGGCCTGGAAATCAAGGTAGTGACGGAAAACGGGACGGTGTACCTCTTGGGCACGGTCACCCGGGCGGAGGGGGAGGCGGCCACCGCCGCAGCCCGCGCCGTGGGGGGCGTCGAGCGCGTGGTGCGCATCTTCAGCTATTCCGACTAACGCCTACTTCACCACTCGCAGCGTCGGCTTACCGCCGCCCCCGGGCGGCGGATCGTCTTCCGGGGGCTCGGAAGCCTCCGTAACCGAAAGAGGGTTCTCCTCCCCCGCCTCAGGCTCCGCCCCCAGCACCGTTCCCGCGCCGGTTTCCCGGGCATAAATGGCCAACACCGCGTTGAGCGGCACGTACACCGCGAAGGGGCTGCCCCCAAAGCGTCCCTGGAAGGACAGCCCGGCCTCGTCAATCAGCAGCTCTCGGACCGCCCGGGGCGAAACGTTCAAGGTGACCTTGCCATCGACGATGGCATGGCTCGGCACGCGCAACCCGGGGCGCTGCGCATCCACGAGGATATGCGGCGTACAGTCCGAGTCGACAATCCAGTCGTAGAAGGCGCGGAGCAGGTAGGGACGCTGAGGACGCATGACCTCGCCCCCCTAGTCGCGCATTTCTCGCTCAACTTCCGAAAGGCTGGCCTGGAAGCCATCGCGCTCGAAGAGACGCTCGGCGTACTTGAGCAGCGGCCGGCACTGCTTCTCGGGGAGCGCAATGCCCACCTTCGGCAAGCGCCACAGGATAGGGGCAACACAGCAATCGGCGAGGGTGAACTCGTCGCTCATGAAGAAGGGCTTTTCCGCGAAGATCGGCGACACGGCCATAAGGCTTTCCCGGAGCGACTTCCGCGCCTTGGTCAGGACCGTCTCTCGGCCCTTACCGACCATGAGCACATCCAGATGGCCACACCAATCGCGCTGAATGCGATGCATCCAGAGGCGAGACAGCGCCCGAGCAACCGGGTACACGGGCAGCAGGGGCGGATGGGGGAAGCGCTCGTCGAGGTATTCCATGATGACCATGGATTCGTACAGCACAAGATCCCGGTCGAGGAGCGTCGGCACGGCGCCGTAGGGATTCAGCTCGAGGAGCTCTTCGGGCTTATTGTTGCCATCGACCTCAACGGTATCGACGGTGACGCCTTTCTCGGCGAGCACCATACGCACCCGGTGGCTGTAGTGATCCGTACCATCAGAGAAAAAGGTCATTGAGGAGCGCTTTGCAACGACACCCATGGCGGAGTCCCCGTGCGTAGTTGTTTTTTTGAAAGCCTAAGGGCCGCGACAAAAAGGCTGCGCCGGGAGGCGCAGCCTTTCTAAGCCTTAGTGCACTTCTTTTTGGTATTCCCGGCCGAGGAGCCAGGTGAATACGTAGAGCACCAGGAGGAACAAGATGACGTAAACGCCAATGCGCTGCCGATCGAGGCGGTAGGGCTCGCCGGTGTAGTCGAGGAAGTTCACGAGATCGTAAACCGCCGCGTCGTATTCCTCAGCGCTCAAAAGACCGGTGCCAGCTTCAACTTCAATGAAGCCGCACTGCTCCGAGGTCATGGGCTGGCCCGTAAGGCCGTCACGACCGCCTTCCGGCGCCTGCTTGCACACCTTCCGGGGCACCCCTTGCAGTTCGATCAGCGCGTGGGGCATGCCCGCATTCGGCAGCACGTCGTTGTTCACGCCGAGGGGCCGGCTGGGATCGAGGTAGAAGCCCTTAAGATAGCTGTAAACCCAATCCGTGCCCCGCACCCGGGTGACCATGGACAAATCCGGGGGCTGGGCCCCAAACCAGTTCTTCGCTCCGTCCGCCGGCATGGCGTTGGTGATGTGCGAACCCATGTCCGCGCCCGCGGGCAGCAGGCTTGCCTGGTACAGGTCCGTGGGAATGCCGAGATCCTCGGCGGTCCGCACGTGACGCTGGTGCTCCAGGGAATGGCAGCCCAGGCAGTAGTTCATGAACAGCTTGGCCCCGTGCTGAAGCGACGGCAGATCCCGGTGATCGGGGGTCATGGGCTCCAGGTGCACGCCGCTGTCGGAAGCCAGCGCCGCGGGGGTGGTCAGGGCGCAAAAGCCCAGAATCATCAAGAAACGCTTCATTAGGCAGGCACCCTCTCAGGAACGGGCTTCGTCTTCTCTACACGGGTGTACCAGGGCATGAGCACAAAGTAGGCGAAGTAGCCCGCCGTGCCGACCTGGGCCAACAGGGTGTAGAAGGGGCTGGCCGCTTGCGTACCAAGCCATCCGAGCAGGAAGAAGGACACGATGAACATGGCGAGCATGCCCTTGGAGATCGCACCCTTGTAGCGAATGGACTTCACCGGGCTACGGTCGAGCCAGGGCAGCACCGCCGGCAGGGCGATGGCCCCCACCATGACCACAAAGCCCCAGAACTTCGCGTCCATCCCAAAGAGCGGATAGGTCGCGGCGCGGAGCATCGCGTAGAAGGGCGTGTAGTACCAGACCGGCGCGATGTGCTCGGGCGTCTTCAGCGGGTTCGCTTGCTCGAAGTTCGGCGGCTCGAGGAAGTAGCCGCCCATCTCCGGGGCGAAGAACACCACGGAGCAAAACACGATAAGGAACAGGACAATCGCCGGGAGATCGTGGCCGATGGTGTAGTAGGGATGGAAGGCAATGGAATCGAGCGGCTTGCCGTTCTCGTCCTTATGCTTCTTCACATCGATGCCGTCGGGGTTGTTGGACCCCACGTGGTGCAGCGCAACGATGTGCAGGAACACCAGCATAATCAGCATGATGGGCAGCGCCACGACGTGCAGGGCGAAGAAGCGGTTCAGGGTGATCTCACTCATGAGGAAGTCACCGCGGACCCACTCCATCATGTCGGCGCCGACCACCGGGATGGCACCCACGAGGGACACAATCACCTGCGCGCCCCAGTAGGACATGTTGCCCCAGGGCAGGAGATAGCCCATGAAGCCTTCGGCCATGAGGACGAGGAAAATCGCCATACCGAAGAGCCAGATGAGCTCCCGGGGCTTGCGATAGGAGCCGTACATCATGCCCCGGAACATGTGGAGGTAAACCACAATGAAGAACGCCGACGCGCCGCTGGAGTGGAGGTAGCGAAGCAGCCACCCGAACTCGACGTCGCGCATGATGTATTCGACGGAGGCAAAGGCCTTATCGCCGGCAGGCACGTAGCTCATGGTGAGCCAGATCCCCGTAAGGAGCTGATTCACCAGCACCACCATGGAGAGCACCCCAAAGAGGTACCACATATTGAAGTTCTTCGGCGCCCAGTAGCGAGACATATGGTACTCATAGGTCTCGACCAGGGGCATGCGGGCATCAATCCAGTTCACCACCTGGGTGACACCGGCCATCACGGCGCCCGGCTTTTCTGACGATTTCGCATCACTCATTACGCGGACTCCTCATCTTCGCCGATCAAGATGATCGCATCGGACTCAAAGGTATAGGGCGGCACCTCGAGGTTCGAAGGTGCCGGTACGCCCGCGTAAACGCGCCCGGAGAGGTCGAACTTGGAACCGTGGCAAGGGCAGAAATAGCCGCCCTTCCAGTTCCCGTCGAAGGCCTGGGGGCCCACCTCCGGGTAGTACTTCGGCGAGCACCCAAGGTGAGTGCAAATGCCGATAAGAACGGAGAGATCTTTGCGCTCTTCCCGGGCCCGCCAGCGGTTTGCCGCGTAGCTCGGCTGCTGGGACGGCCGGGCGCTGCCGGGGTCGGCAAGCATGGGCTCAAGCGCCTCAAGCTGATCCAACATCGCGTCGGTGCGCTTCACCACAAAGATGGGCTTGCCCCGCCATTCCGGCAGAGGCCCGAGGATTTCCCCCGGGCGGAGCTTGCTAACATCGGCGCGGACCGGAGCCCCAAGGGCTTTGGCCTTTGCACTGGGTTGCCAAGATGCGAGGAAAGGCACCGCGGCGCCTACCACGCCGGCGCCGCCCACCACGGAGGTCGCGCCAATCAAAAAGCGGCGCCGGGCAAGGTTCACTTCGCCGTTGCTCACGAAGAGTCTCCCTGGTCAATTTGGTCAGGTGTGCCGGGATGGATTCGGCAGAAACTTAGGCCGGATCACTCCCGAGCGTTTGCCCGCGCCAGCCGGTGCGGAGTCTAACACAGCCAACCCCACCCTGGGGCAGCCATTTTTCCCGATCTGCAGGGCTTCCGAGGAAAAACGTCTCGTTGGCCCCGGCAGACACAAAAACGCCCGAGCGGAAGACCGATCGGGCGCAGGGGCCGCCGAAGGACGGCCGAGCCTTTGCCGCCTTAGCGCTTGGAGTACTGCGGACGCTTCCGCGCCTTGCGCAGACCGACCTTTTTCCGCTCCACAGCCCGGGCGTCGCGAGTCACAAAGCCTGCAGCCCGCAGGGGCTGGCGCAGGGACTCGTCGTACTCGATCAACGCACGGCTGATGCCGTGGCGAATGGCGCCCGCCTGACCCGAGGGGCCGCCACCGCGGACGGTGACGAAGACGTCGAGCCGGTCGGTCATTTCCGTGAGCTGCAGGGGCTGCATCACCACCATGCGCGACGTCTGACGACCAAAGAACTCATCGAGGGGCTTGTTATTTACCAGCACCCGGCCCTGACCAGGACGGAGGAAGACGCGCGCCGCGGCGGTCTTCCGACGGCCGGTGCCGTAGTTGCTGGCCCCACCCCGGGCTGCGCTTGAAGCGATGCTCATAATTCTGACCTCAGACTTCTAAGGGTTGCGGCTGCTGCGCCGCATGGGGGTGCTCCGGGCCCGCGTAGACCTTGAGCTTCTTATAGACCGCCCGGCCGAGGGCGTTACGGGGCAACATGCCCTTCACCGCGGCCTCGATCACCCGCTCGGGGTGCTCGGCAATCATGTCCTTGAACACCACGCCGCGGATCCCACCGGGGTAGCCGGTGTGGCGCCAGTAAGTCTTTTGATCGGCCTTGTTGCCGGTCACTGCGACCTTTTCGGCGTTGACCACGACGATGTAGTCGCCGGTATCCACGTGCGGCGTGAATTCGGGCTTGTGCTTACCGCGCAGGCGGCGGGCGATTTCCGTGGCCAAACGTCCGAGGGTTTTATCCGCAGCGTCGATGAGTACCCAATCGCGCCGCACGTCGGCCGGCTTCGTGCTTTCCGTCTTCATGGATTATGCAGTCCGTCGACGGCGCCCCAACGGCGCCGGAAAAATAAGGCCGCGCATATTAGCCATTCCCCCCTCGGGTGACAAGCGGGCTGGGCACCCTTTTTCGCCCCTCATGCCCGCCGCTCCCGGGCCAGGTACTCATGGGACTGCATCTCGAGCAGCCGAGAGGCCGTTCTTTCAAACTCAAAGCGCAAGCGAGCCCCCTGATAAAGGCTCGTAATCGGGGCTCCCGCGCTGCAAATGAGCTTCACCCCCCGATCGTAGAATTCATCCACTAGGCTCACAAAGCGCCGCGCCCCATCCTCCTGGCGCTCCGTAAACTGGGGGATGTCGCTGACGAGCACGGTGGCAAACTCGTGGGCCAGGGCAATGTAGTCGTTCTGGCTTCGCGGCCCTTCGCACAGCGTTTCATAACGGAACCACACCACGTCGTCGTGCTGCCCGCGGACGGGAAGGCTTCGCCCCTCTACCTCCAACGCCCCGGGGGCGGGCGCAAGCCCCCCGGTGAGGGCCTGGTACGCGGCCTGAAGAGCGGCGTCCGCCTCCGCGCCCAGGGGAGTGTGATAGAGGGCCGCCTGGCTCAGCGCCCGCAGCCGGTAATCCGCGGCGCTTTGGAGCTCGTAGACCTCCGTGTGCGTTTCCAGGAGCGCAATCGCGGGCAGGAAGCGCCGACGCTGAAGGCCATCCTTATAGAGGCCCGCAGGGGGGACGTTGGAGGTGGTCACGAGGGTCACGCCCCGGGCAAACAGCGCCGCGAAGAGCTCCCCCAGGAGCATGGCATCCGTGATGTCCGAGACAAAAAACTCGTCAAAGCAAATCACCCGGGTGCGCTTCGCCCACTGCTCTGCGATGTGCTCAAGGGGATTGGCCTTGCCCGCTTCCGCCTTCAGCGCCTCGTGCACGCCACGCATAAAGCGATAAAAGTGCATGCGCTCTCCCACCCCCGGGGGCAGGGCTTCGAAGAACAGGTCCATCAGAAAGGTCTTACCCCGGCCCACCCCACCCCAGAGGTAAAGCCCCTGAAGGGGCGCCCGGGGGGCGCGCCCGCGAAGCCGGAGCCGCTCCAGCAGCCCCGGGGAAGGCGCGGGGGCCTGAAGGGCGGCGGCCAGCGCATCGAGCTTCTCTAGCGCCGCCCGCTGCGCTCGATCCTCGCTGATTCGCCCTTCCTTCAGCGCCGCCTCATAGCGCTCACTCGGTTTTGCCGGCGCGGCCATTTCCTAACCCTTTTTCCACCATGGTGCTTCTTCAACCATGGCCCTTTTTCAACGATGGAATGCTTCAATAGGGGCCGCGACTCTAATGCCCCACCTTTTAGGGGGCAACACGAAAGGAGCCCGCCGCGTCATGGCATCGACTTCCTGGCACCGCCCCAAGCGCCTGATCCCCATTCTTGCGGGCATTGCCCTCGGTTTGATCCTGGGGGGGCTCCTGCCCAGCGGAGGCGGCGACCGGGCTCGCGACAGCTACGCCGACGCGGTGGCCCTGGCGGCCCCTTCCGTGGTGAACATCTACACCCGGAAGCGCCTGACGCCGGAGCCCCACCCCCTGTGCGCCCTTCCCCGCTTCGAAGCCCTGTGCCGCCAGCTCCCGGAACGGCGCGCGCGCATGGAGGGGTCCCTCGGCTCGGGGGTCATCCTGGAAGCCCGGGGCCTCATTCTCACCAATAATCATGTTATCGCCGACGCCGACGACATCATGGTGGTCACCGCGGAGGGGCAAGAGTTCCCCGGGCGGGTCCTGGGCACCGATCCCAGCACGGACCTCGCCGTGGTTCAGGTGACCCCAGAGGCGCCGCTACGCCCGGCGCACCTGCGCCGGGCCCCGCTCCGGGTCGGGGATACGGTCCTGGCCATTGGCAACCCCTTTGGTCTCGGACAAACCGTTTCCCAGGGCATCGTCAGCGCCCTCGGGCGCCAAACCCTGGGCACGAGCCCCTACGCGGACTTCATTCAGACCGACGCCGCCATTAATCCCGGTAACTCCGGCGGCGCCCTCATCGATAGCGAAGGCGCCCTCGTGGGCATCAACACGCTGATCTTCAGCCGCTCTGGCAGCTTCGAAGGCATCGGTTTCGCCCTTCCGGCGGCCCTGGCCCTTGAGGTGGCCCAGGAAATCGAAAAGCAGGGGCAAGTGGTGCGAGGCTGGCTCGGGCTGGAGGTCGCGCCCAGCGCGGACGGCTCAGGCTTGATGGTGACGGCGGTGCTCGCCGGCGGGCCTGCGAGCTTGGCCGGGCTTCGCCCCGGGGACCGGCTCCTGGCCCTCGATGGCCGCCCCGCTCGCGAGGCCCGGGAACTGGCCCAACATATCGCGAGCCTCACACCGGGAACCCGCCTTCCCGTGATCGTTGAACGCCAGGGTCGGCAAGCTGCTCTAGAAGCCCGGGTCGGGCAACGCCCCCCGCAGCGCTAGCGCGGGGCTCGGGGCGCGCGGCACTAGGAGCCCTAGGGGCCCTTGTTATGGTCGAAGCCTTCTACCCGGAGCGCCGCGGCCCGAGCATGGGCTTCGAGCCCCTCGCCCTCCGCGAGCAGCGCCGCGCTCCGCCCCAGCACCGCCGCCCCCTCCGGGGAAAAGCCGATCAGCGAGCTGCGCTTCTGAAAATCATCGACCCCCAGGGGCGAGGAGAAGCGCGCCGTGCCGAAGGTCGGGAGGACGTGGCTTGGCCCCGCCAGATAATCGCCCAGCACTTCCGCCGTATGGCGGCCGAGAAAAATCGCCCCGGCGTGGCGAATATCGGGCAGCAGCGCCTCCGGGTGATCGACGGCGAGCTCAAGATGCTCTGGCGCAATGCGGTTGATGAGAGCGACCCCCAGGGCCAGGCTGGGCACCTCAATCAGCGCCCCCCGGGCCCGGAGCGACGCCTCGATAATGGCCCGCCGAGGCCGAGCGGGGAGCGCGGCTTCCACCGCTGCTTCCACCGCATCGAGCAGGGCGGGATCGGGGCTGACCAAAATGGCCTGGGCCGCTTCGTCGTGCTCCGCCTGGGAGAACAGATCCATGGCCAGCCAGTGCGGATCCTGGGCGCCGTCGGCCAGCACCAGTATTTCCGAGGGACCGGCAATCATGTCGATGCCCACGGGACCAAACACCTGCCGCTTCGCCTCGGCGACGTAGGCGCCCCCGGGGCCCACGATCTTATCGACGGGGGAAAGGGTTTCGGTGCCGAAGGCCAGGGCCGCAATCGCCTGGGCCCCGCCCACGCGGTACACCCGGTGCACCCCGGCAAGGTGCGCCGCCGCCAGCACCAGGGGGTTTAAAACGCCGCCGGGGGTGGGCACGGTCATGATGACTTCCCGGACCCCCGCCACCTTCGCCGGCACCGCCGTCATCAGGACGGAAGAGGGATAGGCTGCCTGCCCCCCGGGCACGTAGAGTCCTACCCGATCTAGGGGCCGAATCAATTGCCCAAGCAGGTTTCCGAATTCGTCCTTATAGCGCCATTCATCCCGGCGCTGGCGCTCGTGATAGGCCGCGATGCGATCCCGAGCCAGCTTAAGGGCGCTGCGCTCGGCCTCCGGCAGGGTCTCAAAGGCCTCCCGAAGCGCCTCCTGAGGCACTTCAAGCTCGCCGACGCTCTGCGCCTCAACGCCGTCAAACTGCGCCGTATAGGCCAGCAGGGCGTCGTCGCCCTTGGCCCGAACCTCCGCAATGATTTCCCGGACCCGCCCGCGGACCGCGCCATCTTCGGCGAGCTCCCAGTGCAGCAGGGCCTCCAGATCGTCCTGAAAGTTTGGCGCAGCGGCCCGAAGCCGTCGAAGCAAGCCACTCATGCCCGGGCCTCCTCTGCGGGCGCCGGGGGCAGGGCCGCGGCCAGCGCGTCGAGCATGGGGCGAAGCTCGGACCGGTGCTGCTTCATGGACGCTTTATTGACGATGACCCGGGCACTGATGTTTTCGATGAGCTCCAGGGGCGCCAGCCCATTGGCCCGGAGCGTATTGCCCGTATCGACGATATCCACGATGAGATCAGCGAGGCCGATGAGGGGCGCCAGCTCCATAGCCCCACCCAGGGGAATCACTTCGATTTGCTGCCCCTGGGCGCTGAAGTAGCGCTGCGCCACCTTCACAAATTTCGTCGCCACCCGAAGGCGCTGGCCGGGGCGCGGAGTAAAGGTCGGATCGCCGGCGGTCATCAGCCGGCATTTGGAAAGACCGAGATCCAGGGGCTCGTAAAATCCATCGCTGCCGTGCTCAAGCAGGGTGTCCTTACCCGTAATGCCCCAATCGGCGGCGCCGTGGGCCACGCAGGTCGGAACATCGCCGCTGCGCACCACAAACAAACGAAGCCCAGGATGACGGGTTTCGAAAATCAACTTTCGGCTGCGCCGGGGATCCTCGAGGGGATCGAGGCCCGCGGTTTCCAGGAGGGGCAGCACCTCGTCGAGGATCCGCCCCTTATTCAGGGCGAGGGTAAGCATGGGACATCCTTAGCGTAGCCTTAGGGCGCCCGGCGCCGGTTCACCTGCGCACCGAGACCGAGCAATTTTTCCGTCATGGCCGCGTAGCCACGGTCCATATGATAAAGCCGATCGATGACCGATTCCCCCTCCGCGGCGAGGGCGGCGATCACGAGGCTAAAGGACGCACGGAGATCGGTGGCCATCACCGGCGCCCCCACGAGCTTGGGCACCCCCGTGATGACGGCACTGCGCGCATCCTCGAGGCTAATCTGGGCCCCGAAGCGGGCCAGCTCGGGCACGTGCATGAAGCGGTTTTCAAAGACCGTTTCGCGAATACGGCTCACCCCCGTGGCCAGGCAATCAAGGGCCATAAACTGGGCTTGCACGTCCGTGGGAAAGCCTGGGTAGGGGGCCGTACGCAAGGACACGGGACGGGGTCGACCCTCGAGGGCGACGGTAATGCGGTCTGCGCCCCGCTCCACCCGGGCCCCCGCCTCCTCCAGCTTGTCCAGCACGGCGCCCAGGTGTGCGCTGTCCGCCCCCTCGGCGGTCACCGAACCGCCCGTGGCGGCGCCGGCGATGAGGTAGGACGCCGCCTCAATGCGGTCTGCCATAATGTGGTGCGCGGGCCCGGCTCCGGGCGGCACGGCGAGGGCCTCCACGCCCTCGATCTCGATGCGCGCCGTGCCCTCCCCCTCTATCTTGGCCCCAAGGGTTCGAAGGAAGGCCGCCAAATCGACGATTTCTGGCTCCTCCGCCGCATTCTCCAGCACCGTGGTGCCCCGGGCACAGACCGCGGCCATCAGCAGATGCTCCGTGCCACCCACGGTGACCTGATCCATCACAAGCCGCGCACCACAGAGCCCTCGGGGCGCAGAGGCTTCGACGTAACCTCCCCGCACCTCAAGCTCCGCACCGAGCCGCTTTAGACCCGCTAGATGCTGATCCACGGGCCGGGCACCGATGGCACAGCCCCCGGGCAGGGACACGCGAGCCCGCCCCCGGCGTGCGAGGAGGGGGCCGAGCACCAGGAAGGAGGCGCGCATGGTCCGCACCAGCTCGTAGGGGGCCTCGGGCTCGGCGAGGCTGTGGGCATGCAGGGCCACCACCTCGTTCCCGTGATCCTCCACCACAACGCCCAGGTGGGCCAGGAGCGCCAGCTGGGTGCGGACGTCCTGCAGGGAAGGCACCCGCCCAAGGGTTAGGGGCGCCTCGGTCAGCAGACTCGCTGCGAGAATGGGAAGGGCGGAATTCTTCGCCCCGGAAATAGGCACAATCCCGGCCAGGGGGACCCCGCCGGTGATGACGAGTTGATCCATGAAGGAGGCTAGGCCCCGGCCTCCTCGGGGGTTTGGGCAACGATGGTCACCGCGTGGACGGCGCCGGAGGCGATGGCGTCCCCGAGCCCCTTATAAACGAGCTGCTGCCGCTTCACGCGATTCAGCCCCTCAAACACCGGGGAAACGAGGCCGAGCTCGAAGCGACCGGCGCCACCGTCCACCCGAATTGAGGCCTCGGGAAAGGCCCCTTCCAAACGTTCCTGTAGCTGGCGGGCATCCATCAGCCGTTGTCCTCCGTTTCGTCTGCTCCCAGCCAGGCGTCGATCACCGCATCGAGGGCCCCGGGGCCCCGGCTTTCCATCGCGCTGGCAAATTGATTGCGATAGGTCCGTCCAAAATTCACCCCATCCACAATGACGTTACGCACGCGCCAGGGCGCCGCCGCATCCGGGCGCACCATGTCATAGACCACGGTGTAGGACTTTTTGTTGTCGTCGGAGAGGGTCATCACCACCGCCGACCGCTCCCCCGCGGGGACCGGCTGCGCCCGGGGGGGCTGCACCGCATAGGCTTCAAACTTGAAGGCCAGGAGCGCTTTGGCGTACTTCCGCCCCAGCGCTTCCCCGAAGTTTTTGGAGAAGCGGGCGCGCTGCTCGGGGGTGGCCCCGGCGAAGTAGGCCCCCATCACCCCCTGCGCGATGGCGTCGTAATCCACGAAGGCGTCCATGCGC
This sequence comes from Gammaproteobacteria bacterium, assembly GCA_030433075.1. GTDB lineage: Bacteria > Pseudomonadota > Gammaproteobacteria > Pseudomonadales > Azotimanducaceae > Salivita. The sequence goes on from JAUILI010000022.1 coordinate 14,313, forward strand.
TGCTGCACTTCGCCGTAGAAGGCTTCCAGGGCAAGAGGCCCCTGCGCCCGGTAGCGGTCGATGGCCTCAAAGAGCGCGGCGGCCTCCTGGCGCACCAGCGCATCCGCAGCCAGGGGCTCGGCCCGCGTAGCCTGGGACCCCCCCAAGACCAGAAGCAGGCACAGCAGGAAACGCCTCAGCATCTTCAACCCCTCCCAGCGCAGTCAAGAAACGGCCAATAGTCTATCATTTCCCTTAGCGCTCGCGCCCCGGGCGCCCGATCTTCCAAGGATTCTCCACCATGCTCGCCGATCCCTCGGAAAGCCTCCTCCTGGCCACCGGTGCTCTCGTTGCCGGGCTCTTGCTGCTTCTCTGGAGCGCCGATCGCTTTGTCGCCGGGGCTGCGGCCACCGCGCGGCACCTGGGCATGACGCCGCTGATGATCGGGCTCACGGTGGTTTCCTTTGGCACCTCCGCGCCGGAAATCCTGGTCTCCCTCGCGGCAGCCCGGGAGGGCACGCCCCTGCTCGCCGTCGGCAATGCCCTGGGCTCAAACATCACGAACATTGGCCTGGTGCTGGGGGTGACGGCGCTCCTGGTCCCGCTCCCCGTACCCCGGGCTATTTTGCGCCGCGAGGGTCCCTGGTTCCTGGGCAGCGCCGCCCTAGCCCTAGCCCTGTTCTGGGACGGGCAGCTTACGGTGCTGGAAAGCCTAGGACTGCTGGCGGTCCTCGGCGCCTTCGCCTTTGCCCTCGTGCGCCGGCCGCAGGACCTGAACACCGAGGACGAGGACAGCGTGCCGACCTATAGCCGCGGTAGCGCCCTGGCCTGGCTACTCCTCGGCCTCGCCCTTTTGCTGGTCTCCGCCGACGTGCTCGTGTGGTCCGCCAGCACTCTGGCTCGCGCCATGGGGGTCAGCGAACTGGTCATCGGCCTCACCGTGGTCGCCATCGGCACCAGCCTCCCGGAGCTCGCCGCAACGGCCGGGGCGGCCCTAAAGGGTCACACGGACATCGCCGTAGGCAATGTGCTGGGCTCGAACATCTTGAATCTGCTCGCGGTCATGGCCGTCCCTGGCCTCTTCGGGGCCTTTCCCCTCGAGCCCGTGGTGCTCGAACGGGATGGGCTCGCCATGGCGGGCCTGAGCCTGCTCCTCATTCTCGCTGCGCGCTTCGGCGGGGGGCGCCTCGGGCGGCTAGCCGGTGGGGTCTTCCTGGGGCTGTGGATTGCCTATACTGGCATGCTTGCCATTGCGAGCGTGGGCCCATGAACCGACCGCAAGCCTTTTCTCCCGCCGCCATCGCGCGGGCCCAGCGCATTACGCTCCTTTGCCTCGACGTGGACGGCGTACTGACCGACGGGCAGCTGATCTATTCCGCTGACGGGCAAGAAGCGAAGGCCTTCAACACCCAGGACGGCGCCGCCATCAAGCTGGCCCAGCGCCAGGGGCTTGAAGTTGCCATCATCACCGGGCGCGAATCCCCCATGGTGACGCGCCGCGCCGCGGAGCTGGGCATTCGCCATTGCTATCAGGGCTCGGAAGCGAAGGACGAGGTGCTGGCCCAGCTCCTCGTCGACAGCGGCCGCAGCCCCGAGGCCATTGCCCACATGGGGGACGACCTCGCCGATCTTAAGGTCATGCGTCGCGTCGGCCTGGGCCTTGCCCCTGCTAACGCCCACCCCGTGGTCGCGGCCTACGCCGATCTCATCACCGTAGCCCCCGGGGGCGCCGGCGCCGTGCGGGAGGCCGTGGAAGCGCTTTTGACGGCCCAGGACCGCTGGGCCGACGCCCTCGCGCCCTACCTCGACGCGCCCTAATGGCCCGCTACTGGATTCTCCTCTTTGGGCTCGCCGCCCTCCTCCTAAGCACGCTCGATCTGGGTCTCGAGCGCAACGGCGACGGGCCGAGCTTCGCGCCCCTGAATGACGGCCCGGCGCTGCTCATGGAGAACGCCGAAATTACCGAGTTCTCCCTCGCTGGCAGCCCGCGCTTTGCCCTCCGGGCCCGCAGCATCGCGCACCAGCCGAGCTCCGGAGAAACGGCCCTGGATGCGCCCATCCTGCTGCTCTTCAATGAGCAGGGCGCACCCTGGCGCCTGGAGGCCGACGAGGGTCGCCTCGAGGGGAGCGAAGCGCTTTTGAAGGCCCCGGACAGCGCCGTGGCGAACTCGGATAAGGTCCTGCTCACGGGGAACGTTCGCGCCGCCCGGCCCCGGGAAGACGGCACGGTATTGCGCTTTCGCACAGACACCCTAAGCCTCTTCCCCGCGGCCCAATACGCGGAGAGCGCCGCCCCTGTTATGATCGAAAGCGCAGAGGGGATCACGCAGGCGGAAGGCCTGAGCCTTGCCCTGGGGGTCGGGTTCCTCACCCTAGGGCGCGCCAAGGCGCGTGTACATTCGACCTTTTACCCGGACAGCTTGCCATGATGCGCACCATCGCCGCCCCGGCCTTCCTTTTCGCCCTACTGCTTTCCGGCGGCGCCCAGGCCCTGCCGGACGATGAACGGCAGCCCATCGAGATCGAAGCAGACCGGGCCGAACTCGACGACGCCACGGGCACGGCTACCTACAGCGGGTCCGTTCGCCTCGATCAGGGCTCCCTGAAGGTGCGCGCGGCACGCCTCATCATCGAAACGGATGCGCAGCAGGTGCAGCGCATTACGGCAGAAGGGGACCGGGACCAAAACCTTCCCGCCCGCTACGAGCAAACCCCCGAGCCCGGCGCCGAGCCGGTCCGCGCCCAGGCCCAGACAATCATTTATTACACCGATGCGGGGCGCATCGAGCTGCTCGGCGCCGCCCAGCTAGAGCAAGCCGAGGACCGCTTCGAGGGCGACGTGATTTCCTACGATCTCACTACGCGCAAGGTGGCGGCCAGCGCTGGCGCCGACGGCGCCCCGGTGCGCATGGTGATCGAACCGGCCCGGCTCCGGAGCCCCCGGGGGGCCGAGGCGGCGGATACCGATGACCCCAACCCCTAAGCTCACGCCCCCGCTCCGGGCCCTGGGGCTTCGGAAGCGCTACGGGCAAACCACGGTGGTCGAGGATGTCGGCCTCTCCGTTCGCCCCGGGGAAGTGCTCGGGCTGCTGGGCCCCAACGGCGCCGGCAAAACCACCACCTTTTACATGCTGGTCGGGCTTGTGCGCCCGGACGGCGGCGAGATTCGCCTGGGGGAAGCGGTGATCACCCGCGAACCCATCCATGCCCGAGCGAAACGGGGCATCGCCTACCTGCCCCAGGAAGCCAGCGTGTTCCGCGGGCTCTCCGTAGAAGACAACCTCCTCGCCATCCTGGAGCTGCGGGACGATCTCTCCCGCCAGGCGCGACGCCAACGCTGCGATGCACTTCTAGAGGAGTTCTCCTTAAGCGATCGGCGCCGGCGCCTCGGCAGCCAGCTGTCCGGCGGGGAACGGCGACGCACGGAAATTGCTCGGGCCCTGGCTATGGATCCCCGCTACGTGCTTTTGGATGAGCCCTTCGCCGGCGTCGATCCCATCTCCGTAGGGGAAATTCGCAGCATCGTCGCCACCCTCAAGGCCCGGGGTATCGGGGTGCTCATCACGGACCACAACGTCCGAGAAACCCTCGCGATCTGTGACCGGGCCACCATCCTGGCCCAAGGGCGTACCCTCGCCGAAGGTACCCCGGAGTCCATTCTTTCGAATCAGCAGGTCCGGGATGTCTATCTCGGGGACCAATTCGCCCTCTAATTCCTATCTTTAAGGGGCTTAAGCCCCCCTCGCCGATTGTGCTTTCGCGAAGGCCCTCAGTATGATCAGGCGATGAAACAGGCCCTCCAGCTCAAACTGGGTCAATCGCTCACCATGACCCCCCAGCTTCAGCAAGCCATCCGCTTGCTGCAGCTCTCCTCGCTTGAAATGCAGCAGGAAATTCAGGAGGCCCTGGACAGCAACCCCATGCTCGAACTCGAGGACGAGCACGAGGGCGGCGGCGATGCGGACGGCGATTTCGACGGCGATGGCGGTAGCAACGAGCACACCGACAGCGACTTCGAAAGCGCGGCCGACGGCGATTTCGACGCCAATTTCGACAGCTCGGCTGACGGCGATTTCGATAGCGATTTCGACGGCGCCGCTCAGGACTTTGCGGCGGACCTCACCCCGGCCCCCGAACCGGACTACGACCCCACAGAAGCAAGCCCCGATTCCGAGTGGAGCGAGGCCATCCCCGAGGATCTCCCCGTGGACGCCAGCTGGGATGAGGTCTACAGCGCTCCCGCGGGCCCGGGCCCGGCCCCCAGCGACGATGACTTCGATTTCGAAAGTCGTAACGAAACCAGCGAAAGCCTCACGGACCAGCTTCGCTGGCAGCTGAACCTCACGCGGCTGTCCGAGCGCGACCTGTTGATCGCGGAAGCGCTCATCGATGCCCTAAACGGCGACGGCTTTCTGACCCAAAGCGTGGAGGACCTTTTGGAGGGCTTCGACCCTTCCTTAGACATCGAGGAAGACGAAGTCATCGCCGTGCTGCACCGGCTACAGCAGTTTGACCCCCCGGGCATGTTTGCCCGAAACCTTGGGGAAAGCCTGCTGCTCCAGCTTAGGGAGTTCCCCGAGGACACGCCCCACCTGGCCGACGCGCGGCTGGTGCTTGAGCACTATTTAGACCTGCTAGGGAATCGGGACTACGCCACCTTGATGCGCCGCAGCCGCCTTTCCGAGGCTGCCCTCGGGGAAGCGCTCCGCCTGATCCAAAGCCTAAACCCCCGCCCCGCGGCCCAGCTCGCTCCGGCGGAAACGGAATACGTGGTCCCCGATGTGCTGGTGCGCCGCCACCATCGACGCTGGGTGGTGGAGCTCAACCCCGACGCCACCCCCAAGCTTCGGATCCACAGCGGCTACGCCGGGCTCGTGCGCCGGGCGGACAGCAGCGCCGACAACCAATTTCTAAAGGATCATCTGCAGGAAGCCCGGTGGTTCCTCAAAAGCCTGCAGAGCCGGAATGAAACGCTTCTCAAGGTCTCCCAGCGCATCGTGGAGCACCAGCGGGGCTTTCTGGAGTTCGGCCCGGAGGCGATGAAGCCCCTGGTGCTCGCGGAGATCGCCGACGCTATCGGCATGCACGAATCCACCATCTCCCGGGTGACGACCCGCAAGTACATGCATACCCCCCGGGGCGTCTTTGAACTCAAGTATTTCTTCTCTTCTCACGTGGGCACTTCCACCGGAGGCGAGGTGTCCTCCACGGCCATTCGCGCCCTGATCAAGAAAATGACGGACGAAGAGAACCCGAAAAAACCCCTGTCCGACGCCAAGATTGCGAAAATTCTGGCGGAGCAAAATATTGAGGTCGCGCGGCGAACCATTGCCAAGTACCGCGAGTCCCTAGCCATACCACCCTCAAATGAACGAAAGCGGCTGATCTAGCCGCCCCTAAACCGGCGAAGGAGCATGACACCATGCAAATCAACCTAAGCGGTCACCATCTCGACATCACCGACGCCATTCGAGACCACGTTCACGATAAATTCGCCCGCCTCGAACGGCACTCTGATCAGATCATCAACATCCACGTCATCCTTGAACTCGAAAAGAATCGGCAGAAGGCCGAAGCAAAGGTGCATCTTGGGGGCGCCGAGCTCTTCGCCGACGCCGAGGAAGAGGATCTCTACGTTGCGATCGACAAGCTCGTCGATAAGCTCGACCGGCAACTCCTGAAGCAAAAAGAGAAGACCGTGGATCGGGCGCACCGGGGACCCAGTCGAAACTAGGGAAAACCCCTGGGCGCCCTCGCCGCGCTCCGTTAGACTCCGCGCCGTCGAAGTGGTCAGGATGAGACGGTGACCCTAGCGAGCTGTTTGCGCCCCGAGCTCATGGCGGTGGATATCTGCGCCGCGAGCCGAAAGCGGGCCCTTGAAATGGTTAGCGCCCAGCTGGCAGAGGCCCTTGGGGGCGAGGCCACCGCGGACGCGATTTTCGACGGCCTACTGGCCCGGGAGCGCCTAGGCTCCACGGGCCTCGGGCAGGGCCTCGCCTTCCCCCATTGCCGGCTGGCAGCGCTCTCCGAACCCGCCGTCGGATTCTTTCGTCTTCGAGCGCCCGTCGATTTCGAGAGCATGGATGGGGCGCCGGTGGATCTCCTGGCCGTTTTGCTGGTGCCTGAAAGCGCCACGGACGCGCACTTAAAGCTCCTCGGCGCCCTCGCCCAGCTGCTGGAACCGGAAGCGAACCGAACGGCGCTGCGCCGGGCCGATAGCGCGGCGGCGCTCGCGGAGGTTCTTGCGGGGCTGTGCGCCCGCTAGGAAGAACGGGGGGCTCGGCCTAGGCGATCGCGCGAGAAGCGCGTAGCCTTTTCCTTCATCGTATTGCGGAAGGCGCTCATGAAGCTACTGATCCTCAGCGGCCGCTCGGGCTCGGGGAAATCGATTGCCCTCGGGGCCCTCGAGGATCTCGGCTTTCACTGCATCGATAACCTGCCCGCCAGCCTCCTGGAAGCGCTTCTCACGCAAGCGGAAGCAGAGCAGCGCCCGGGGGACTTTGCGGTGTCCATCGATGCCCGGAGCCTCCCCGGGGAACTCCAGGGCCTCCCGGCGCGGCTCGACCTGCTTCGGAAAGCCCATCCCGCCTTGGCCATTGAAGTGCTCTATCTCGATGCGGAAACGGCGACGCTCCATCGCCGCTTCGGAGAGACGCGCCGGCCCCATCCCCTCACGGGCCAGGGGCTTCTTCTGACCGATGCCCTGGCTCGAGAGCATGCGCTACTCGCCGACATCCGCGCCCAGGCGGACCTTTTGATCGACACCACGCGAACCAACGTGCATAGCCTTCGGGATCAGATCCAGCTCCACGTGGGCCGCCATCGGGAGCGTCGCACCACGCTCATGCTGCGCTCCTTCGGCTTCAAGCATGGGGTCCCGCAGGACGCGGATCTGGTCTTCGACGTGCGCTTTCTGCCGAACCCACACTGGGAAACGGCGCTGCGGCCCCTGACGGGACGGGACCCGGCGGTCATCCACTGGCTCGCCGCCCAGGGTGAGGTCAGCGCTTTTGAAGGGGAACTGGTGGAGACGCTTCAGCGCTGGCAGCCCCGGCTTGAAAGCAGCAGCCGGGCCTACCTCACCGCGGCCATTGGCTGTACCGGAGGCCAGCATCGCAGCGTCTATCTGGTGGAGCGTCTGGCCCAGGCCCTGAAATCGCACTTCGGCGAGGTGCTCCTGGCCCATCGCGAGCTCCAAACCCTTGGGCAGGCCAGCGCGGCCGGGAGCGCTCCATGAAGGTCTCCCTACCGCTCACCCTCATTAATCGCCTAGGCCTTCACGCTCGGGCCTCCTCGGCCTTCGTGCAAACGGCCAGCCGCTTTGAGGCCACCATCACCGTTACCCACGAAGGCACGGATAAAACCGCTGACGGCAAGAGCATCATGGGCGTGATGATGCTCGCTGCCCCCTGCGGCACTACCCTCGAGATCACCTGCGAAGGCGCCGATGCGGAGGCCGCCGCGGACGCGCTAGCGACCCTCATCCAGGATCGCTTTGGAGAGCCCGACTAGCGCGCTTCCGTCGCCCTAGGCATCCGTTCTAGGCCCCAGCAATCGTCATCCCGTCGATCAACATGCTCCCGACTTCGACGGCTCGGGGCTGCTCCCCGTCATCGGCCACGGCGCGGATGTTTCGGTAAATATCCCGCAGCTGTCCGGCCACGGTGATCTCCTGCACCGGGTAAGCGATTTGCCCCTTTTCGACCCAGAAGCCCGCGGCACCCCGGCTGTAGTCGCCGGTCACGCCGTTGACCCCCTGACCCATGAGCTCCGTGATCCAAAGCCCCGTGCCCAGCTCCTCGAGCAGCGCCTCACGACTTAAGCCATCGTGATTCATCGCCAGGTTGTGCACGCCGCCGCCATTTCCCGTCGGGGCGAGGCCGAGGCGACGTCCCGCGTAAACGGATAGGGCATAGCTCTCCAGCCGCCCCTCGGCCACGAAGGCCTTCGGCGCCGTGGCCACCGCATCGTCGTCGAAGCTCGCACTGGCGAGCCCCCGAGGCCGCAGCGGGTCTTCCGTGATGCTGTAGCGAGGGGGAAAGAGCATTTCCCCAAGGGCGTCGAGAAGGAAAGACGCGCGCCGATAGAGCGCCCCACCGCTGATCGCCCCCACGAAGTGGCCGAGTAAGGTGCTGGCCACGGTGCTGTCGAACACCACGGGATAGCGCCCCGTGGGCACGGGGCGGGCATCGAGCCGCGCCAGGGCACGCTCCCCGGCACGCCGCCCCACGGCCTGGGGATCCAACCCATCGTCAGGGCAGCGGCGGGTGACGCCCCAGCCATCGCGCTGCATGCGCGCCCCCTCCCCCGCAATCACCGCGGCGTACAGCCCATGGCGGCTCCGCGGCTCGATGGCCTGAAACCCTTGGCTATTTGCGTAGCAACTAAGCCCCAGAGCGCTCGCTACGGTGGCGCCCTCGGAGTTTCGCAGCTCCGGGCTGACCGCGAGGGCCGCCGCTTCGCAGGCGGAGGCGAGGGCTCGGGCCTCGTCCAGGGACAGGGCCCAGGGATGAAAGAGATCCAAGTTTGGCAGTACGGCCGGCGCAAGCTCCGGCGGCGCGAGACCTGCGTGGGGATCCTCTTCCGCCTGATCGGCCAAGAAAAGCGCCTTTTCCACCAGCGTCTCGCAGGCCTCCGGGGATAAATCACTGCTTGAAACCGTCGCCGAGCGCTGGCCCCGGAACACCGTGAGGGACAGATCCTGCCCCTCCGTTTGCTCCAGCGTTTCCAGCGCGCCCTGGCGCACCGTCAGCTCAAGGTTCTGGCGCTTGGCGAGGCTCACCTCGGCTGCCGTGGCTCCCCGGGCCTTGGCCCGGGCCAGCAGCTGGGCCGCGCGCTCCGCGAGGGCGGCTCGCCCTGCCTCGTTGACTCCGAGGCGCTCCGCGCTGAGCGCCGCCCCCTGCTTATCCGCCATGACCCCTCCTGGTTCCACAATTCGGTAAACTGCGCCCTTCCTTCGCTGGCCGTGATCCCTTGCTATGGACGACTTCAACGACCCGGACGCCTTTGACGACGCGGCCTTCGACGACGCGCCGCCGTCGAAAAGCCAGCGTAAACGGGAAATGCACGCGCTCCGCGACCTTGCGGAGCGCATTACGTCCCTGGGCAAAAATCAGCGTGCCGCCCTGCCCCTGAGCGAGGCCTTTCACCGCGGGCTCACGGAGTTCGATCGCCTGAAGGCCCGGGAAGCCAAGCGCCGTCACCTCTCCTTTCTCGGCAAGCTCATGCGGGAGGAGGACAGCGACGCCATCGAGGCGGCCCTCGCCCTGCATACGCAAGGCACGGCGGAGGCCACCCGGGCGCACCACGCTTTGGAAGCTTGGCGAGAAGCGCTCCTGGAAGACGGCAACGCCCTCACCCTCTGGCTCGACCTTTTCCCCCAGACGGACCGGGCCAAGCTCCGGGATACGCTGCGCAAGGCCCAAGCCTCGCGCCATCGCGGCACCGGGGACCCCACGGCCTACCGGTCGCTCTTTCGCCTGCTCCGGGACGCCCATGGCGCGGACCCTAAGCCCCTGTCCCCCCCACCGTCATCGACGACACCTTAAGGGTCGGCTGGCCCACCCCCACGGGGACAGACTGGCCGTCCTTGCCGCACACCCCCACCCCGGAATCGAGGGCGAGATCGTGGCCCACGGCGGTGATGCGGTTCATCACCTCCGGGCCCTGCCCAATTAAAGTGGCGCCCTTCACCGGCGCCGTAATGCGCCCCTCTTCGATGAGGTAGGCCTCGGTGGTGGAGAACACAAACTTCCCCGAGGTGATGTCCACGGAGCCGCCCCCAAAGTTCACCGCGTACAGGCCTCGCTGCACGCTGCGAAGAATGTCTTCCGGGTCGTCCTGGCCCGCTCGCAGGAAGGTATTCGTCATGCGCGGCATGGGCAGATGGGCATAGCTTTCCCGGCGCCCGTTGCCCGTGGGGGCCACGTTCATAAGCCGGGCATTGGTTTTGTCCTGAAGATAGCCCCGCAGCACGCCGTTCTCGATGAGCACCGTCTCCCCCGTCGCCGTGCCCTCGTCGTCAATGGTGAGGGAACCGCGGCGCTGGGGCAGGTTGCCCTGGTCGACGACGGTGCAAAGGGGGCTGGCCACAGCCTCCCCCACGCGATTGGAAAAGGTGGAGGTGCCGCGGCGATTGAAGTCCCCCTCGAGGCCATGACCCACGGCCTCATGCAGCAGCACTCCGGGCCAGCCCGGGCCAAGCACCACAGGCATGCTGCCCGCCGGCGCATCCACCGCGTCGAGGTTTACCAGCGCAATGCGCACCGCCTCCCGGACCCAGTCTTCGAGGCGATCGCCTTCGAGGAGCTCGGCGAAGCTAATGCGGCCGCCACCGCCGGCGCTGCCGCGCTCCCGGCGGCCGTTCTTCTCCACCACCACGCTCACGGAGAAGCGCACCAGGGGGCGCTCGTCGGCGCAGCGCGTGCCATCGCTCGCGAGCACCATCACCGTCTCCTGCCGACCTACCAGGCTGGCACTGACCTGGGAGACGCGGGCATCGAGGGTGCGCGCCAGCGCATCGAGCGCCCGAAGCCGCGCCGTCTTCGTCTCATCGGAAACGGACGCCAGGGCGTTTTCAACGGCGTAAAGCGAGGGTGCCCCCGCAGATGCCGTGAAGGCCACCGCTTGTCCCGTCGCACCCCGTCCATCGGCGATGGCGCTAGCAGCGTTGGCCGCAGCCTTGAGCGCCGCCCCATCGATGCCGTTGGCGTAGGCAAAGCCCGTTTTCGCCCCGGCCACGGCGCGCAGCCCTACCCCATGATCAATGGAAAAGCTGGCGTCCCGCACCCGCCCGTCCTCCAGCACAAAGGCCTGCTGCTCAGCGTGCTGAAAGTAGAGATCGGCGAAGTCGATATCCCCTCGGAGCATGGCCCCCAGCTGCGTCGCCAGCTGCCCCTCGGTCAGGTTCGCCGGTGCTAGAAAACGCGCTTCCGCTGCGGCCAAGGCTTCTCTCATTTCCCTGTCTCCTTAATTGGGCTCGGGCTCAGGCTCGGGCTCAGGCTCGGGCTCAGGCTCGGGCACCGGTTCCGCCGACGGCTCCGGGGCGGCGGCCGCGGGCTGGGCACTCTCGACCTCAAAGATTGAATCAAAGGTGAGCTCCGGCGCATCGACCTGACCGCCCAGGAGGTAGCGTGCGCTGGAAAAGCGATCGATCTGATCGCGAAAGAGGCGCTCGGCCACCAGCACCCCGGCGCCGGCGATGGGGTTGGCCAGCAGCGCGGCGTAGGCCGCGGCCCAAGGCAGATTGTTGCCCACGGGAAGGGTCACCACCAGGTCTCCGGCCAGGGCGTAGCTTTCAAGGTCCACCTCGGCGACGAGCTGGAAGCGGCTCGAGGGCCCCCGCACCACCACCGGGCCCTCGGTCTTGAGCTGTCCCTCGGCCAGGGCAAAGCGCCCTTCAATTTCATCAAAGACCAGGCCGCGCTTATACACGTCGGAGAAATCAAAGCGCAGGCGCCGGGCGAGGGCACTGAAGTTCAGGAGCCCAAGCACGCGCATGGGGGCGCCCGCCGCGTCGATCTGGATGAAGCGCCCCCGGTCAATATCGAAAATCACGGACCCTTGGGCGCCCGGGAGGGTCAAGTCTTCCGGCCCCCCGGCCCAGTCGAGATCGACGTCGAAGGCGAAGTTTTCCGATTCCACCGTCGGTAGGAAACCAAAGGCTTCGAGGGCCTCCGCCACGTTATCGCCCCCCACCCGGCCTCGGTAGTGGGAGCGCAGGCTCGGCGCATAGGTCAGCGTCAGGCGATGCTCCCCCGCCTCATCGGGCCCCAGGGTCAATCCGCGCCCCTGGGCCACGAGATCCTCGAGGGTGAGCGCGGTTTCATCCGCGGACAGGTCAAAGGCGACCCCCTCGTAGGCCTCGCCAAAAAGCTCAAGCTGATCGACCCGAAAGCGAAGCGCCGGCCAACTTGCTGGCTCCAAAGCTCCGAGGGCCTCCAGCGAGAAGGGGTCCTCCTCGGGCACGGGAGTATTCCCCATCCCGTGATCCACCGCCGCCTCCAGAAGCAGCGGCGCCGCCTCCGCCACAGCGACCCCCGCCGGCGGGAACTGAAGGGAGGCTAGGCGCAGATCCAGGCTTCGGTCCTCGAGGACCGCCAGGGAACCGGTCGCGCTGGGAAAGGAGAAGACGAAATAAGGCGCGCTGACCTCCCCCGCCATCACCAGCTGACCCGCCCCGAAGGGGGCGTCTCCCCAAAGGGCCTCCTCAAGACGCAGGGATGCCGCGAGGGGCAGGGACCCGGGGCCCCCTTCCCCCTCGGTGCCGGGGAAGGTCGCCACCCGCGCCAGCCAAGGGTCCAGCTCAAAGCGGCTGACCCGGCCCTGCACCGTGACCCCGTAGGCGGGCTCCGGAGGCAGAGGCGCATCTAGGCCAAGCGCAGCCGAGCGCAGGACCCCGGCCTCAAAGCTCGCCCGGGCCGCGAGCCCTCCCCAGGCCAGCTGAAGCTGGGCTGCGGGGGTCTCCCCGAGATCCGTCTGTTGATAACGAAGATCGAGGATCGAATCCCGGGCGTCGAGAGGCGCGGGCAGCCCAGTCCGCAGGTCAACGGCCTCGGAGCGCGCGGAAAGCTCCAGGGCGCCGGAACGCTCGATGCGAAGATCTGCGGTATAGCTCATGGCGCCCGCCAGCCCATCGAGATAGGGAATGCGCAGCCAGCGCGTCAGCGCTTCCCCGCGCAGGGCCCCTTCGGAAGCAAAGGCCAGCCCCCCGTCCTCGAGGCTTCCCGTGATCGCCGCCCGCAGGGGACCGTCAAAGAGCGTCCCCGTCAGCTCCTGGGCGCTCAGGGCGCCGGGGTAGGCATAGGTCACGGTGCCGCGGAGATCCTCCAGGGTGAGGCGGGAACGCCCCACGGCCAGCCCTACCCCTTCGAGCGTGGTCGCCACGGTCAAATGGTCCGGGGCCTGTCCCAGCACCATGCCAAGGTCCAGGTCCAGGGTAAGGGGACCCGCGGCCTCCCAGTCCTCGTTCAAGAACTCAAGCCCCGGCCCTAGCGGGGCCGTGCGCAGGAAGGTCAGCAGCGCATCACCGGAACCCTCCCCCTTCGCGGTTAGGACCAGGCGCCGGGGTTCTTGCGCTGTTGGTAAGGTAAAGCGCCCCTCCCGCAGGCTTAGGCCCTGGAGGCTTGCCCCCGAGAACTGCCCATAGACCGCCTCGGGCTCGAGCCAGATCGTGCTCTCGATCTGCGCCAGCTCGGGCCAGCGCGGAGCTGGGCGAAGCCGCCCCTCCCGCACCGCCAGGGCTAGGGAGGCGCTCCGCGCCTCCTTTCGTTCTGGCTTCATGGGGCCGTAGAGCACGAAATGCCCCCGCTCGACGCGTCCCCCCCGCACCGCCTCTAACAGCCAGCTACGCAGCCCGGGCTCGAGCTTCTCCGGAAGGTAAGCCCCGAGGAAAAGGGCATCGGCTTGGGTGAGGTCCAGATCCAGGGCAAAGCGCCGCCCCGCCTCCTCTGGTGTGAGGCGAAGGGAGAAGGACCCCTCGGCCTGGGCCGCCTCCCCCCGCAGGGCAAGATCCCTGCCTTCCATTTCGAGGCCGGCATCAGACCACTGGAGCGCCAGGGAGCCGGCGCCCGCGTCATATTGCCAGCCGGCAGCAAACACTCGGGGAAAGTGCAGGTAAAAGGGGCCGCTATCGAGTTCGAAGGTGGCCCCCTGGGCCGTTGCCTGAAGCCGTCCATCGAGGCCTCGCACCGTGGGAATGCCTCGGTAGGCCGTGGCGCGAAGATCCGTAAGCTTTGCCGCCACGGCCAGGCTGGCTCGGGGCGCTTCGGGGTTCAGGCGCACGCGCAGATCGGTCAGCTGCCCGTCGAGCGCGAGGCGCCGAAGCCACCCATCAACGGTCTCCGGGCGCCCGGGCCAGGCCGCGGCAAGCTCCGACGCGGTGCGCAGAGAAAGGAGCGGCAAGTAAACGCGAAGCTCCGGGTCCACGCCCCCGCGCCAGGCCAGCGCCGCATCGGAGAAGGACACGGGCACCCCGGCCAGCCGCCCCTGGAGCGTACGAAGCCACAGGGCACCGCTCTCCCGGGTGAGGCGCTTGCCCAGAAGCTCGAGGGTCAGGGCTTCGGCCGCAAGCTGATCGCTAAACTGGAGGTTCGGAGCTTCGGCGCGAAGACGGAACTGGAAACCGGCCTCGCGATCAAAAGCGCCCTCCAGCGCCAGCGCCTCCAAAGCCCCCCGGGGCAGCTCGGCCGCCTCGGGAACCCAGGGGATCAATAGGGCTCGGTCGAGGCTCGAAAGCCGGCCCAAAATACGCCCTTCCCGATCGCCCTCCAGAAGCGGGTCGCCGCGCAGCTCATAGCTTAGGGTCCCCTGAGCGCCCGGCGCGCCACCCTCCTGGCTGAGGGCGAGGGCGCCCCGATGCCACAGCCAGCCGTCCCGAAGCTCGCCCGCAAGGCGCCAGCGCTGCGCGTCTCCGAGAGCAAGGGACACATCCTCCAGGGTGACCGCATCGGCGTGGTAGATGGCCCGGAGGATCTGGGCCGGCAGGGCAGCATCGGCCGGCGCCACGGGAAAGCCGCGAAGGCGAAGCCCCGCTTCGTCTTTCTCGAGGACGATGGCGACGCCTCGAAGGGCTAGGCGGCGGGCGATGGGTAGGCGGCGATAGAGACTTTCCAGCACATCGAGCTCAAGGGCCAGCGCCTCCGCGGTGATCGCCGGGGCGCCGGGGGTGCCCAGGCGGAGCCCCTCAAGTTCCAGCACCGGGGTAAAGCCGGAGAAGCGTCCGCGCAGCGCCGAGGCCGAGATGGGGAGGCCAAGGCGAGCCTCCAACGCTTCAAGCACGGCCGTTCGCTGCCCCTCGAGGGAGGCCAGGGCCAAGCGCCCCAGGCCGCCGTAAAGGGCGAGCGCCCCAAAGAGCAGGAGCCAGGGCCAAACCCAGCGCGGGCGCCTGGCGCGGGGTTCAGCCATGGTCCCCTTCCTCGTCGCTGGGCGAAGGGGGCGGGGTGGAGAGCGCAAAATGCTCCGGATCAACGCCCGTGCTCTCCTCAAGGATGAGGTCAATTTCCGAAGGCACGGGCGGCCCCTGGCGGCGCAGCTGCTCCGCCAGGGCCGAGCCCACGGTCAGCTGAAGCTGCGCTCCCGGCGCGAGGGCCGCGGCCGCCCGGGCGACCGCATCTCGGGCTTCTGCTGCCGCCAGGGCTGCGGCGGGGCGCCACCCGAGGCCATCGCAGTGACTACAGGGTTCGGCCAGCTGGGCACGGAGGCTTGGACGCACCCGTTTCCGGCTTAGCTCCACAAGCCCCAGGGGCGAGAAGGGAGAAATGCGCACCGTCGCCCCATCCCCGGCGCAGCCTTCCGCTAGCCGAGCCCACACCTGAGCGCGATGTTCCGGGCGTTCCATATCGATAAAATCGATGACGATGATGCCGCCGAGGTTACGAAAGCGAAGCACGGAAGGAATGGCCTCCGCCGCCGCTAGATTGGTGGCCAGGAGGGTTTCTCCGGCATCCCGGCCGCCGACGAAGCCCCCCGTATTCACATCGATCGCCGTGAGCGCCTCCGTTTCCTCCACCACCAGATAAGCGCCCCCGGGAAGGGGTACGCGCGGCTGCCGCGCCGCCTCCAGGGCCGCATCGACACCGAAAGCCGTGAGCAGCCCCTGGGGCCCCGGCCAGGGCTCGACGCGCTCCGCGAGGGGGGGATCCACGGCTTCAAGATAGCGCTTCGCGGCGGCGCCAAGGGCTGGATCGTTAATGATGATTCGGGTGACGTCCGGCGCCGCCCAATCGCGCAGGGCCGCCAGGGCCGGTGGAAGATCTTCGTAAAGGCAGCTCGGCGCGGGGGCCGTGGCCTGCGCCGCCTCTAGGCGGCTCCACAGGCTTAAGAGGCGTCGTCGATCGGCGGCGAGCGCCGCCGCCGAGGCCCCTTCCGCGACGGTACGCGCCACCAGGCCAGGCCCCTGCCCCCCTTGCAGCGCACGCAAAATGGCCGCGAGGCGGACGCGCTCCGCATCGGTTTCGATACGCTGGGAGACGCCCACATGCTCCGCGCCGGGCATGAGCACCAGCAGCCGGGAGGGCAAGGTCGGCGCGGTGCGGAGTCGGGGCCCCTTGGAGCCCAGGGGATCCTTCACCACCTGCACGAGAATCCGATCCCCGGCCTTCAGCTGGCTTTCCAGGGGCGGTAGCGCTGCGCCGCTTGCCCGGGCCTCGGCCATAGCGGGGAAGGCGGGGCCCCGCACATCCTTGCTGTGCAAGAAACCCGCCCGGTCAAGGCCGAGATCCACGAAGGCCGCCTGCAGGCCCGGCACCACCCGGGAGACCACGCCGAGGAAAAGCTGCCCCACGAGCCGGGAGCCTTCGTGACGCGTGAGATCGAAGGCCTCGGGACGGCCATTGTGCAGCAAGGCCACCCGGGTGAGCTCGCGCCCCACGTCCAAAAGCAGCGTGCGGCTCATGCACGGGGCTCCCACAGGGGCAGGCCGAGCTCGGCCAGCAGCTGAGCCGTGGGCGCCAGCGGCAAGCCCATCACTCCGGTGTAGCTACCCTCGAGGCGGGTCACGAAGATTCCCGCCCGCCCCTGAATCCCATAGGCGCCCGCTTTATCCTGCGGCTCCCCCGTTTCCCAGTAGGCTTCCGCCTCCCCGGCCCGAAGGCTTCGAAAGGTCACCAGGCTGCGATCCACCACCGCGCGGGGCGCCCCCGCCTGGGGCATCAGGGCCACGGCCGTGAGCACCTCGTGGGTGCGGCCCGACAGGCGTTGAAGCATCTCGAGGGCGTCGGCCCGATCCCGGGGCTTACCCAATACCGCGCCCTCCAGCGCGACGATCGTATCGGCGGCGAGCACGGGGCGGGGGTCCTCCGCCTCCAGGGCCCGAATGGCCGCCGCCTTCCCCAGGGCCAGGCGGCGCACCAGCGCCTCCGGCGTTTCCCCGAGCCTGGGCGTCTCGTCGATATCCGCGGGGCGCGCTTCGCACGCAAGCCCCAGCTGGGCGAGCAGCTCCACGCGGCGCGGGGACTGGGAGGCCAAAATGATGGGCGGACCCGCGGTCTGAGTCATAGGCTGGGCCCCAGCCAGCGCCGGAGCGGCGCCAGCGCGCCGTAGACCAGGGGCCAGCACAGCGCGGTCACCACCGGCGCCCACAGCAGCGCCAGGCTGAAGGCCTGGCCCCGAGCCAGGCGCAGCAGCAGCGCCGCCAGCACCTCGGCCCCCAGCACGGTCAGAAAGACAATCAGCGCCTGCTGCACGAGGGAGTACATGCGCAAGCGCTGGTGCAGCGATAGCCCCGCCCAGGCGATGAGCACGTAGGTCAGGGCGTGCTGCCCAAGCAGGCTGCCGGTCACGCTATCCACCAGCAGCCCAGCGACCCAAGCGCTTACCATGCCCACCGCCTCCGGGGCGGTCATGACCCAAAAGAGCAAGACCAGCACGGCCCACTGGGGGCGAAACCACCCCAGGGCCGGCGGCGCCAGGGGCGGCAGGGCCACCACGGTCAGCACCAGAGCCACCCCAAGGGTGAGCCAAAAGGCGAGAAGCGGCCGCGCCATTACGATTCGTCCCTCCGGAGCGCCGGGGCCAGGGGCCGGTCCCAGGGGGGACGCTTGCCCCCGGCGACGGAGAGCACGACCACATCCTGAAGGCGCCGGAGGGGCGCCATCGGTTCAGCGCGGACCGCCAAGAAGGCGTCGCTGGTGGAGCCTTCCACCGCTACCACCCGCGCCACGGGATAGCCCGGAGGGAAGCGCCCGCCCAGGCCCGAGGTCACCAGCACATCCCCCAAGCGGATGTCGTCCTGGCTAGACAAGTACGGGACGCTTAAGGGGGCCCCCGGGCCCTGGCCCTGAGCCAACGCCCGCAGGCCATTACGAAGCACCACCACGGGGGTGCTGTGGGCTAAATCATCAATCAAGAGAACCCGCGCCGAGAGGGCACCGGTTTCGATGATCTGTCCCACGAGCCCCTCGGCGCCAAGCACCGCGTCGCCCAGGCCGATGCCCTGCCCGTCGCCCCGATCCACGATCAGCTGGCTGCGCCGGGGATCGGGGGTCACGCCAATCACCGCAGCGAAGCGCTCCCGCCCCACCACCCGTTCCGCCGAGCCTAGAAGGGCCCGAAGCCGAGCGTTCTCCGCTTCGAGGGCAGAAAGGCGCTGCAGGGCGATGGCCTGGCGGGACAGCTCTCGAGAGAGGCGGGCGTTGTCTTCCGAGGTGGCGCGCCATTGGCTAAGGAGCGCGAGCCCCGCGTAGGGCAGGTGCGCTGTGTAGATCAGGGGGCTGACGGCCGTGGCAAAGACCGTACGAACCGTATCGAGGGCCGTCGTGCGATGGTCAGCAATCACCATGGCGAGGGAGAGTACCGCCAACCCGAGCGCGCGATAGCCGGTGAAGGATCTCTCTACGAACAGCGCCTTAATGGGGTGCCCTCCTCAGCAGCGGCCCCGGGGCCGCCCATGCGCACCCTCGCTATTCGCTGGCGAGCAAATCGAGGGTACCAGCCGCATCCATGAGTTCCAGGGCCTTGCCGCCGCCCCGAGCCACGCAGGTGAGGGGATCTTCGGCGATGAGCACGGGCAGGCCCGTCTCCTCCGAGAGTAGCAGATCAAGGTCCCGGAGCATGGAGCCGCCCCCGGTGAGCACCATGCCCACCTCGGCGATATCCGAAGCCAGCTCCGGAGGCGTTTGCTCCAGGGCGCTCTTCACCGCCTGCACGATCATGGAGAGGGGCTCCTGAAGGGCTTCGAGCACCTCCCGGTTGGTGAGGGTAAAGCTTCGCGGCACGCCCGCCGCAAGATTCCGACCGCGAACGTCGATTTCCCGGATTTCATCGCTGGGATAAGCGGAGCCGATTTCCTGCTTGATGCGCTCCGCGGTGGCGTCACCGATCAGGCTGCCCTGGGTACGGCGCACGTAGGCCACGATGGCCTCGTCGAAGCGATCGCCCCCGACCCGCACCGATTCGGAATAAACGATCCCATTGAGGGAGATCACGGCAATTTCCGTGGTGCCCCCGCCAATGTCGACCACCATGGTGCCCACGGCTTCGTGAACGGGAAGGCCGGCGCCAATGGCCGCGGCCATGGGCTCGTCGATCAGCCAAACATCCCGGGCGCCGGCGGACAGGGCCGATTCCTTGATGGCCTTCCGCTCGACCGCGGTGGCCTTCCCGGGGACACAGATCAGCACCCGGGGGCTCGGGCGGATCATGGAATTTTGGTGCACCTTCGCGATGAAGTGCTTGAGCATGCGCTCCGTGACCTGGAAATCGGCGATGACGCCGTCCTTCAGGGGACGGATGGCCGTGATGTTCCCAGGGGTACGGCCCAGCATGCGCTTGGCATCAACCCCGACGGCCGCGACCGATTTTTGATTGTTGTGTTGCCGGATAGCCACCACGGAGGGTTCGTTGAGGACGATCCCCTCGTCCCGGACGTAGATCAGCGTGTTCGCCGTCCCCAGGTCGATGGAAAGATCGCGAGAAAATAACCCTCTGATGTTTTTGAACATTTTTGTATTTTTAGACCGGCCTAGGACACAGGAAAAACTGCTCGCCACTCTAGCAACGCGCACCCTGCTGAACAAGGAAAAACGTGGTAGCGTACGCCCCGCTCGGGCGACGTCCGCCCACCCCCACAGGCTGAATCGTTGGAACACACCCATGGCTTTGGACCCTGACGCCATCCGCCGCCTCGCGACCCTGTCCCGGCTTGCCCTATCGGACGACGAAGTTGTCGGCTATAGCGAATCCCTTTCCGACATTTTGTCGGTGCTGGACCGCTTGCAGGGGCTTCCCGTCGGCGATGCCACGCCGCTCGCGAGCCCCCTGGCCCTGCCCCAGGCCCTACGGCCGGACGTAGCAGAGCCCGTCACCAACCAGGAGGCCCTCCAGGCCGGTGCCCCGGCCACGGACAACGGCTTCTTCCTCGTGCCCAAGGTGCTGTCATGAGCCTCGATACCCTGAGTGCCATGCGCCGGGCCCTCGAGGCCGGCGAGACCACCGCGGTCGCCCTGACGGAACAGGCCCTCGCCGCGGCGGAGGCCAACGGCGATCTCAACGCCTTCCTTCACCTGGACCCCACGCAAGCGCGGGCGGCGGCCGAGGCCGCGGACGCCCGGCGCGAGGCCGGCGAAGGCACCGCCTTAACGGGCATCCCCTTGGCGGTGAAGGATATTTTCTGCAGCAAGGGCGACCCCACGACCGCCGCGTCGAAGATGCTCGCCAACTGGCGGGCCCCCTACGACGCCACCGCCGTGGCCCGCTTAAGGGACGCCGGCGCCGTGCTCCTGGGCAAGCTGAACCTCGACGAGTTCGCCATGGGCGCCTCCGGGGAAAACAGCGCCTTTGGCCCCACCCTGAACCCCTGGGACCGCACCCGGGTGCCCGGCGGCTCCTCCTCCGGCTCCGCCGCCGCCGTGGCTGCGGGCATCGTCCCGGCGACCCTCGGCACCGACACCGGGGGCTCCATTCGCCAGCCCGCCGCCTTCTGCGGCCTTACGGGCCTAAAGCCGACCTACGGCCGGGTGTCCCGCTGGGGCATGATCGCCTTCGCTTCATCCTTGGATCAGGGCGGCGCCCTGGCCTGGAGCGCGGAAGATGTGGCCGAGGTGTTTTCCGTGATTGGCGGCCATGATCCGCGGGATGCCACGAGCGCCCCGGGCACCGTAGCCCCCGCGAGCGCCCTGCTCAGCACCCCCGTCGCAGGGCTGACCCTGGGCGTACCGGAGGCCTTCTTTGAGGCCGTGGACGATGCCCTTCAGGGCCCCCTAGCAGAGGCGAAAGCCCAGTTTGAAGCCCTTGGGGTACGCCTGAAGGCCATCGAACTGCCCTTCGCCGGCGACGCCGTGCCCGCCTATTACGTGCTGGCCCCCGCCGAGGCCTCCACCAACCTGTCGCGCTACGACGGCGTCCGCTTCGGTCATCGCTGCGAAAACCCCGTGGACCTCGACGATCTCTACCGTCGGAGCCGGGGCGAGGGCTTTGGCCCGGAGGTGAAGCGCCGCATTCTGACCGGCACCTACGCCCTGTCCGTCGGCTACTACGACGCCTACTACCGGCAGGCCCAGCGCGTGCGGCGCCGTATCCTGGAAAGCTTCACGGAGGCCTTCCAGGCCGTGGACGCCCTATTCCTTCCCACCACCCCGACCACGGCCTTCAAGCTGGGGGAAAAGCGCAACGATCCCATCGCGCTTTACGAGGAGGACCGCTTCACCATTCCTGCCAACCTGGCGGGCCTCCCCGCCCTTTCCCTACC
>JAUILI010000124.1 GCA_030433075.1 Gammaproteobacteria bacterium
GGCGCTCCAGGCAGGGACAAGCGATCCCCCGGAGCTGGCCCCGGGGGATCGCTTGTCCCTGCCTGGAGCGCCGGCCCTGACGGTGCTCGGGCGCTTGCCGGGCACGGACGTCGAGGCCGCCCCTCTGGCCCTGGCCGTGGTGGATCTGGCCACGGCCCAGGAATGGCTCGGCGCCACCGATCGCCTCTCTCGCGTGGAGCTGGTCTTGCCGGAGGCGCCGCCCCGGAGCGTCCTGCGACGCGGTCTCGAGCGCCTTTTCCCGGGGCTGCTTCTTCCCGAGGCGACGCCCGAGGTGCGCCTCGCTCCGGCCCTCCGGGAGGCCTATCCGGGGCTTCAACTGCGTAGCCAGCGGGACACCGAACTGGCCTTGGGGGGCCTTGCCAGCGCCTTCCAGCTGAATCTCGCGGCCATGGGGCTCCTTGCGTTGGTGGTGGGGCTTTATCTGCTCTACGGCGCCCTCGCCTACAGCGTTCGCCGCCGCCTCGAAAGCTTTGGACGCTTTCGGGCCCTGGGGGTGGCCCCGGCGGTGCTCCAGCGTCACGTGCTCCTGGAAGCCCTGACCTTCGCGGGGCTGGGCGCGCTCCTGGGCCTACTCCTGGGCCGGCTTCTGGCCGGGGGGCTCCTGGGCCTGGTCTCCGCCACCCTGGAGGGGCTCTACGATCAGGTGGCCATTGCCGCCCTGCCTCTGGATTGGGTGCCCTACGGTAAGGGGCTGGTGCTCGCCCTTGGCGGTGGGCTCGCCGTGGCCTGGCCCCTGGCTCGGGAAGCGGGCCGGGCCCCCCTCTTACCCCGGGCCGGGCGTCCGCCGGCGCAGGCTGGGGGTAGGGCGGGGCTTGCCTTTGCGCTCGGCCTTTCTCTGCTTGCCCTTGCGCTGCTGGCAATGCCTTCGGGGTATCTTGGGGCTTTGCTTGCGCTGGCCGCGATTCTCCTCGCCGGGGCTCAGGGGGTAGGGCCGGTGACGGCCTTGCTGCTCCGAGGCCTCAACCGCCTGGCCACGCCCTTGCCCCTGCGCCTGCGCCTGCCCCTTCGGGAGGCCAGCCGGGGCCTTGGGCGGGCTCAGCTGGCGCTGGCGGCCCTCGTGGTGGCTTTGGCCACCGCTGTGGGTATGACCATCATGGTCACGAGCTTTCGTCTGACCGTAGCGGACTGGTTGGAGGATCGGCTCGATGCGCCCGTGCTGGCCCGGGGCTTGGCCCTGGGGGAAGCCCGGGGGCCCCTGGAGGAAGCCCTTGAAGAAGCTCGGCAGGACGGCGTCGTTTCCGGATGGGTGTGGCGGCAAAGCGTGGACGATTGGCTGGAAGGGCTGCCCGTGCGCGTGACCTTGCTTGAAGCTGTGGGGCGGGAGGCGCCGACGCTACGCCTCAGTGAACCGCTCGCCCGGCAGCTGGGGCGCACGGAAGGGGGGGCGTTGCCCTGGCCGGGCCGCGTGCCCGGTGCCGAGCCCCTGGCCCCCTACTACCGATCCTACGGTGGGGGACGTCTCGAGCTCGAGATGCCCCGAGCCCTGTGGCAGGGGCCCGCGCCCACGGGGGCCTGGGGCCTGGCCGTCTATGGAGCTCCAGAGGCAGCGTTGCCTCGGCTCCAGGCGGCGCTGCCCCCAGACGGCGAGCTTTTGGCGCAGGGCCCGGTGAAGGCCCGGGCCTTGGCGATCTTTGATCGCACCTTTCGCGTGACCGCGGTGCTTCAAACCATCGCTGGGGTGGTGGCGGGGGTAGGGCTCCTCAGCGCCTTTGCGGCCCTTGCCCTAGATCGTCGTCAGCAGCTGAGCGCCTTGCGGATCCTCGGCGCGCCGGGACCCTTCGCCGCCCGCCAGCTGCTTCTTGAGGCTGGGCTCCTCGCTGGCGTCGCCGGGGTGCTGGCCCTGCCCCTGGGGGCTTTGGCCGCCTGGGTGCTCTGCGACGCCGTGAATCTTCGCGCCTTCCACTGGACCTTGACGCTGCATTGGCCGCCCCCGGCCTTCCTCGAGGCCTTGCTTTTGGCCCTGGGGGCTGGGCTTTTGGCGGCCCTAGGTCCTGCGCTCAAGGCCTGGCGAGCCCCCACCGCTGAGGCCCTGGAGGTGCTCCGTGCGCAAGGTTAGGGGCAGATTTTTTTGGCCCCTGAGCGCCGTCCTCACGCTGTTCAGCCTAGGCATCAGCAGCGCCCAGGGGGCCCTTGAGGCGGGGGCCGTGCTGGGGGCCTCGGGGGAGGGCTTTGAGCGCGCCCTGGCCCCGCGGACGTTTCAGTTCCCGGAAGATCACGGCGTTAAGCCAGGCTTTCGGACCCAGTGGTGGTACCTCACGGCCCACTTAAAGGACGGGCAGGGCCAGCCCTTTGGGGTGCAGTTCACGCTCTTTCGCCAGGGGCTTCTGCCCCCGGCGGGGGCGCCGGACCGGGCCTCCCCCCTGGCGAGCAACGCCCTGTGGATGGCCCATCTGGCGATCACCACGCCGGAGGGCCACGGCGCCGAGGAGCGCTTTGCGCGGGACGCCCTGGGGCTTGCCGGGGTGACTCCGACGCCCTTTCGCGCTTGGCTCGAGGATTGGACCCTGGAAGCGACCTCCGGGGCCGGCTCTGCGCCGTTCCCGGCCACGCTCTCGGCCATTGTCGAAATCGGCGGTCAGCGCCAGCAGCTCATCCTGACCCTCGGCGCCCCCCGGGGCCCCGTACTTCAGGGGGATGGGGGCCTGTCCCTCAAGAGCCGGGAGACGGGCAGCGCGTCCTATTACTATTCCTATACGCGCATGGCCGCGTCCCTCACCCTCACCGCCCAGGATGGGGATAGCGCCCCGCGCCGCGCCTCGGGGTTGGCCTGGTTCGACCGGGAATGGAGCTCCGGGGCCCTTGCGCCGGAGCAGGTGGGCTGGGACTGGCTGGCTCTGCACTTGTCTTCGGGCCATGACCTCATGCTGTTTCGCCTGCGCCGGGCCGATGGGTCCGTCTCCGGCGTTCGGGAAGGGACGCTGGTGGCCCCGGACGGGCACAGCACGCGCCTCGCTCCGGAGGCTTACCGTTTCGAACCGATGCCCGGGGCCACCTGGGAGGGGCCCCGGGGCGGGCGCTGGCCCGTGCGCTGGCGCCTGATTCTGCCGGCGCTGGGCGTGGACGATGTGGTGCGTGCGGTGCAGGACGATCAGCACAATCCCCTGACCGTGCCCTATTGGGAGGGCATGGTGTGTCTCGAAGGCGATGGGGAGAGCTGCGGCTACCTTGAGATGACGGGCTACGAGCCGCCTACCGATGCCGGCCCCCGCAGCGTAGAGTAGCGCCTCAGCATTGAAGGAAGAGGCACGAGATGGCAGAGGGGCACGGCCGGGGCTTTACCACGGAGATTTTGCACAGCGACCGCCTCGGCGGTCCGATTGAGCACGGGGCGCTTCATAAGCCCGTGCACGGCTCCGTGGCCTATGGTTTTGACACGGCGGAAATGCTCGCGGCGGTGTTCCAGGGCACGGAGAAGGGCTTCTCCTACAGCCGCAGCGGGAATCCCACGGTAGAAGCGCTGGAGACGAAGATCACGGCCATGGAAGGGGGCGTGGGGACCGTAGCCTTCGCCACGGGTATGGCGGCCATTGGCTCCATCCTCTTCTCCCTGCTTCGCAAGGGCGACCACTTCCTGTCCTCCTCCTTCCTCTTCGGCAATACCAACAGCCTGTTCCAGAGCTTTGCGGGGCAGGGGATCGACGTCAGCTTTGTGGATGCCACCGCCGTGGACGCCGTGGAGGCCGCGCTGCGGCCGGAAACGCGCATGGTGTTTGTGGAAACCATCGCCAATCCGCGCACCCAGATCGCCGACCTCGAGGCCATCGGCGCCCTCTGCGCCGAGCGCGGCATTGTTTTTGTGGTGGATAACACCATGACCTCCCCCTGGCTCTTTCAGCCGAAGGCCGTGGGGGCGCACCTCGTGGTAAACGCCCTCACCAAATACATCGGCGGCCACGGCGCGGCCCTTGGGGGGTCCGTAACGGATACGGGGCTCTTCCCCTGGGATCGCTACCCCCACATCTTCGACGCTTACCGCAGCGCAACCCCGGCGCGGCAAGCCTTAACCCAGCTGCGGAAGAAGGGCCTCCGGGACTTTGGCGCGAGCCTTGCGCCGGAGGCCGCCCATACCCTGGCCCTGGGCGCGGAAACGCTGGCCCTGCGCCTCGATCGGGCCTGCGCCACTGCGGCGGCCCTGGCAGCCCTGCTCCAGGCCCATCCGGCGGTGCAGCGGGTGTATCACCCGAGCCTGCCTGATCATCCTCAACATGACCGGGCGGCAAAGCTCTTCCGCCACCCTGGGGCCCTGCTCAGCTTTGAGCTCGACCCCCGGGAAGATCTCTTTGCCTTCTGCAATCGGCTGACCCTGGCCGTGAACTCCACGAACCTTGGGGACAACCGTACCCTCATTATTCCCGTGGCCCACACCATCTATTTCGAGATGGGCGCGGAGCGCCGCGCCGCCATGGGGATTAGCGAGGGCTTGCTTCGGGTGAGCGTGGGCATCGAAGATCAAGCGGACTTGCTGAACGACTTTGCCGCGAGCCTCGCGGCCCTTAAGTTTTAAAGACGACAGCCGAAGGAGGGGGTATGGGGAAGCTTAACGACAAGGTGGCCATCATCACCGGGGGCTCCGGCGGGATCGGGGAAGCCGCCGCCAAGCGGTACCTGGAAGAGGGGGCCAAGGTGGTGCTCGTGGACCTCGACGGCGAGGCGCTGGCTACCGTCGCGGCGCGCCTGGGTGATGACGTTGCGGTGTACGCCGGGGATATCACAACCCCGGAAGCCAACGCGGCCATGGTGGCGCTGGCGACGGAGCGCTTCGGCGGCGTGGATATTTTTCTCGCCAACGCCGGCATCGAAGGGACCGTAGCGCCCCTCACCACGCAAAGCGTGGAGGTCTTCGACCGGGTGATGGCGGTGAACGTGCGGGGCGTGTGGCTGGGCCTCCAGGCGGTGTTTCCCGCCATGGCGAAGCGCGGCGGGGGCTCGGTGATTATCACCTCCTCGGTTGCGGGCATCGGCGGCACCGCGGGCCTATCGCCCTACGTCACCAGCAAGCACGCGGTGATTGGCATGATGCGCTGCGCTGCTCTCGAGGGCGCCGCGGATCGCATCCGGGTGAATACGGTGAACCCGTCCCCCGTGGAGACGCGCATGATGCGCTCCCTCGAGGACGGCATGATGCCCGGGGATGGGCAGGCAGCCCACGCCACCATCGCCGCGGGCATCCCCCTGGGGGAATACGCCCAGCCGGCGGATATCGCCAACATGATGTGTTTCCTCGCGAGCGACGAGGCCCGCTTCATGACCGGTGGGGTTTATATGGTTGATGGAGGCATCAGCGCCAAGTGATCGAAAGCCACGATTTCCCGCGCCCTGCGGCGCCGCTCCTCGAGACATCCCTGCCCCTGCCCCTTCGGGGCCGGGGGAAGGTTCGGGACCTCTACGACGTCACCCTGGTGGACGGTCAGGAGGCGCTGCTCCTCGTGGCCACCGATCGCCTCTCGGCCTTCGACGTCATCATGGGCAACGGCATTGCGGGTAAGGGAATCGTGCTCACCCAGCTGGCGCGCTTCTGGTTCGACTTCTTTGCGCCGCGCCTCCCGCACCACGTGATCACGACGGATCCGGCGCGCATTCCGGGGCTCTCCGCCGAGGAACGGGCCCTGCTCGAAGGCCGCATCATGGTGTGCAAGCGCCTGCCGGTGGTTCCCGTGGAGTGCGTGGCCCGGGGCTACCTGGCGGGGTCCGGCTGGGCGGAGTATCAGCGCGATGGGGCCGTCTGTGGTCATCTCCTGCCGGAGGGGCTGCGCAACGGCGATCGGCTCCCCCATGCGATCTTTACCCCGGCCCACAAGGTGGACGCGGGGCACGACGAAAACATCGATTTTGCGACCCTCGAGCATACCGTTGGCCCGGAGCTGGCAGAGGCCCTCGCCCAGGCGACACTCATGCTCTACGAGGAAGCGAGCCGCTATGCGGCGTCTCGGGGGCTGATTTTGGCCGATACGAAGTTCGAGTTTGGCCTCGACGGCAAGGGCGATTTGGTGCTCATCGACGAG
>JAUILI010000125.1 GCA_030433075.1 Gammaproteobacteria bacterium
CCAATCCAAAATGGCCCGCAGGCCTTCCGGGCCCACCATGAAGTTGCCGATGCGGAAATCGCCATGAACGATCCCCTCGGGCGCCTCCCGGGGGCACCGGGTTTCGAGCACGCGAAAGGCCAGCTCGAAAACGGGCACGGGCTGCTCAAAGCTGCGATACAGCGTTTCATAGCGCTCGAGCTGCTGCGCCGCCGGGGACGGCGTAAGGTCGGGCACCTGCGCAGGCGCCACCTGATGCAGCTGCGCCAGCGCGGCTCCGCAGAGTGCCGGCAGGCGGGGGCGAAGCTCAGCGTAAGCCTCATCCCGAAGAATCTTCCGGGGTAGGGTCTCGCCCTCGAGGGCCGCCATGAGGTAACCCTCCCCGAGGCCATCGGCCTCCGTCAGCACCGTGAGCACTTCGGCGGCAGGCACCCCTGCTTGGCGCGCCGCCGCCTGCACCCGGGCTTCCCCGGCCTTTCCCAGGTTTTGGCTATCCTCCGGGGCGGCCTCGGCCGCAAAGGGCGCCCGGCGCAGGATGCCGGTTTGCTGTCCGGAGGCCCCAGATGCCTCGAAGCGCCAGGTTTCATTGGCCGCGCCGGCGGTGAGGCGGGTCAGGGCGGAAACGGTCACCCCTTTGCCCAGGGACGGGAGCGCCGCCCGGGAAAGGACCGCGCCGAGCGCCTCCGCCAGCTGAGCCTTCGCGTCGGTCATGGTGCTAGCACCCGGTCGCTTTGCCTAGGGGTGCGCCATCGACGATCTGATCGAGGTATTCGGAAAGCCCATAGCCAACCTGCCCGTCGCATTCGTAGCGGGTCATGCCTTCCGTAATGCGGGTCATGAGCGATTCCCCGTCTGGCGTGGTGCGCCGGTTGCGGAGGGGAATGAGGGACATGACCTCCCCGGTAACGACGTATTCCCGATCGTCGGAGCGGGCGACGCAGCGCATGCGCGTTTGGCAGTCGTTCTCGTCGTATTCCGAGGCGATGGAGACCTCCTTAAGGAGGGTATAGGCGCCGTTTTCAAGCACCATGCCGCCCATGCGCTGCTGTCCGTCGGGGCGGGTCACGATGGACAGCATCATGGCGAAATCCCGGCCGAAGTTCATGGGCAGCCAGCGATACCAGGCAATGTTCTGCCAGTATCGGGGCCCCCAGGAGTGATCGCGCAGGCCATAGCCGGACAGCTCGAAGCGCTCCTCCCCGAGGGTCAACACGCCGGCGCCGGCCATGTGCTGCTCGTAGTGGCCCCGGGCGAAGGCTTCCTCCGCCTTCTCCTCAATCTTCGAGCCGTCTTCCTTCACGGGCTCGCCCCCAAACATGGGCGAAACCCCTTCAAAATCGAGGGCTAGGGAGGCCTTGATAATCGGATTGGTCTTGAAAGCCTTCCCCGGATCCATCATGTCCATGGGGTTCTCGAGGAGGCAGACGGACCCTTCATAGCTGAGACGCACGCGCTTGAAGGGCTCGACCACCTCAAAGCGCATGCCGCCGTTGTCGAAGGCGTCGTTGTTCGTGCATTCGGGGCGCTTGAACATAAAGGCAATACGGCCATCGGGGAGGTAAAGGCAGATGGACATCTCCCCCTTCCCTTCGTTCGGCCGGTTGGCAAGGCGGAACCAGCCTCCGAGCTTCCGCTCCGGGTCGAAGAGATTGAAGTACATGGATTCGTTGAAATTCTCCGCCGCCTCGATGGGATGGGTGTACTCATCCTCCGGCTCTAAGCGAATGCGAATGCCTTCTCCTGCTGCGGCCATGCGACCTTCTCCCCCGAGTTAATGCGCGTAGCTGAGCCTAGGGGAAGGACCTCGGCGGAACAAGCCCGGCCCCGCGCCCCGGGGCTTTCTGGACGGGGCCCCGGCCCCCCGCCTATAGTGCGCTCCCCAATGTTTTCATGAGGTGTGCTCGTGCCCGCAGAATCCATGGAGGCCCTGGTCTCCCTGTGCAAGCGCCGGGGTTTTATCTTCCAGTCCGGTGAAATTTACGGTGGCATGCAGGGGCTGTACGACTACGGCCCCCTGGGCGTGGAGCTGAAGAACAACCTCAAGGCCGCCTGGTGGCGCGCCATGGTGTACGAGCGGGATGACGTCGAGGGCCTCGATGCCAGCATCCTGACGCACCGGAAAACCCTGAAGTATTCGGGTCACGAAGCCACCTTCTCCGACCCCCTGGTGGACTGCCGGCAATGCAAGGCCCGGTGGCGCGCCGATCACATCGAAGATCAGTGCCCGGCCTGCGGCGAAAAGGATCTGACCGAGCCCCGGCCCTTCAACCTCATGTTCAAAACCGCCGTGGGCCCCGTGGATGACGGTACCAACTTCGCCTACATGCGCCCGGAGACGGCCCAGGCCATCTTTACGAACTTCCGCCACGTGGTGGATTCCACGGCGCGGCGCCCGCCCTTCGGGATTGCGCAGATCGGCAAGGCCTTCCGCAACGAGATCACGCCGCGGAACTTCATCTTCCGCGTGCGGGAATTCGAGCAAATGGAACTCGAATTCTTCGTTACCCCCGGCACCGATGAAGATTGGCACCGCTACTGGGTGGAGGCGCGCATCGCCTGGTGGGAAGCCCAGGGCATTCCCCGGGATCGGCTGGAGCTGCTGGTGGTGGAGGCAGACGAGCTGGCCCACTACTCCAAGGCCACCACGGACATCATGTATCGCTTCCCCCACGGCCTCGAGGAGCTCGAGGGGGTCGCGAACCGCACGGACTTCGACCTCGGTTCCCACAGCAAGGACCAGGAGGGCCTAGCCCTGTCCGCGAGCGTGGAACCCAACACGGACTCCAACGCCCGCCTCGCCATCCAGGACCCGGACAGCAAGGCCTGGCAAGTGCCCTACGTCATCGAACCCTCCGCCGGGGTCGATCGGGGCGTGCTCGCCGTCCTTAACGAAGCCTACCGGGTGGAAACGCTCGATAACGGCTCGGAGCGCACCGTGCTGGCCCTGCCCCGGCACCTGGCGCCCCTAAAGGCCGCGGTCATTCCCCTGAAGAAGAACCACGACGGGATTGTGGAGACTGCCCGTGCACTGAAGGCCCGGCTTCAGAAGCTCGGCCTGGGCCGCATTCTCTATGAGCACACGGGGAACATCGGTAAGGCCTATCGGCGCCACGATGAGGTGGGCACGCCTTTGTGCATCACCATCGACTTTGAAACCATCGAAGGGGATGGCACGGTCACGCTCCGGGATCGGGACAGCATGACCCAGCAGCGCATCCCCCTCGCCGAGGTGCCCGCGGCCCTGAAGGCCTACTACAGCGAGGATGGCGAAGGCGCATGAGCGACCTCGAGCCCGACTGGGAGAGCCCCCTAAACCTCAGCCTGACCCCCGCGGCGATTTTTACCGTGCTCTTCGCGAGCGCCGATGAGGTCCACACGGCCTGGCAGTCCTGCGTTGACAGCGCGCTGGTGGTGGGGGAAAACATGGCGCGGGACGAGGGCAGCACGAACTATTGCCGCCTCGTCGAGCAGGAATACGAAGAGGACGGGAGCGTCGGCCCCTGGCACGACTGGTGCGTGGAGCTGCGGCTCGGCAAGGCCTTCCTTTCCGGCCACTGGCGCGTGCCTGCGGACGCCCGGGGGGCGGACTGGGCCTGGTGCAGCCAGGAAGCGCAGCAGGCCTTCCGCCAGGGCTGCCTATTGGTTGGGCGCCGGGTGGTATCGGGCCTCGTGCTTGAGGAAATGCTCCCGCCCCCCAGCAGCAGCGGGGGCGGCCCCACGCGCCACTAAGTCGGCGCCGCTAAGGAAGGAAGTTCGCCATGGCCCTGAAAGCGATGATCATCCCCGTCACCCCCCTGGCGCAAAATTGCACCCTGCTCTGGTGCGATGAAACGCTGGAGGCGGCGGTGATCGATCCCGGCGGCGATCTGCCCAAGATCGACGCGGCCCTCGCCCAGGCCGGCGCCACCCTAAAGCAAATCTGGATTACCCACGCCCACCTGGACCACGCCGGCGCCACGGCAGAGCTGGCCGCGCGGGAGGGTCTGCCCATCATCGGCCCCCATCCCGACGATCAGTTCCTCATCGATACGCTCACGGAGCAGGGGGCTCGCTACGGCCTGAAGGCCGAACCCTTTGAGCCTACGCGCTGGCTTCAAGATGGGGATGAGGTCACCCTCGGCAAGGAAACCTTGCTGGTGCGCCACTGCCCGGGGCACACCCCGGGGCACGTGGTTTTTGTCGCCCCCGAGGCGCATTTTGCCGTGGTTGGGGATGTGCTCTTTCAGGGCTCCATTGGCCGCACGGACTTCCCCCGGGGCGATCACGACGCGCTCATCAAAAGCATCCGGGAGCGGCTCTTCCCCCTGGGCGATGAGATCACCTTCGTGCCCGGGCACGGCCCCGTCTCCACCTTCGGCCAGGAGCGGCGATCCAACCCCTTCGTCGCCGACATGCTCTTCGCCTAGTGGCCGGGCCGACAGACCCTACCCTTCCTACGGAAGAGGACATCCCGGCGGCCGCAGCGCGCATTGCCCCCTACGTCCGCCAAACGCCCCTTCTGACGAGCCCCGTCCTCGATGAGCGCACGGGCGCCCGGATCTTCCTGAAGGCGGAGGCGCTCCAGCACACCCGTTCCTTTAAGTACCGGGGCGCGCTCTCGAAGCTCCTGACGCTAGACGCCGAGGCGCGAGCTCGAGGGGTGGTGGCTTGGTCCTCGGGGAATCATGGGCAGGCCGTGGCCGCCGCCGGGGCCAGGCTGGGGATTCCCGTCACCGTGGTCATGCCCGAGGATGCCCCGGCGATCAAGCTTCGCCATACGGCCTACTACGGAGCGCGCATCATCACCTTCGACCGGCAGCGGGAGGACCGGGAAGCCATCGCCTTCGGATTGGCGGAGGCAGAGGGGCTCACGGTCGTGCCCTCCTTTGATGATCGCTTCGTGATTGCGGGCCAAGGCACCGCAGGGCTTGAGATGCGCGCTCAGCTGGCAGAGAAGGGCCTTGCGGCCGATCGCCTCCTGGTTTGCACCGGCGGGGGTGGCTTTATGGCCGGCTGCGCCCTAGCCTTCGAGGGAACGGAAACGAGCCTGCATACGGTGGAACCGGAGGGCTTTGAGGATCACGCGGAGTCCTTCCGCCTGGGACGGCGGGTTCAAGCGCGCCAAAACCCGGCCTCGGACTGCGATGCACTGCTGACGCCGACCCCGGGAAGCCTGACCTTCGCGATTAATCAGCCCCGGGTGGCCTCGGGGCTCGTCGTAAGCCAGGCGGAAGTGCATGAGGCTATGCGCTTTGCCTTCGAACACCTGGCCCTGGTGCTCGAACCCGGGGGCGCGGTGTGCCTCGCCGCCCTGCTCGCGGGGGCCATGCCCGTGACGGGGGAGACGGTGCTCGCGACCCTCTCCGGGGGTAACGTCGATCCCGCCCCTTACGCAGAAATCCTAAAGGGCTAATCCGCCGAGGGCGGCGCCACAGCGTGCTTAGGCCAGTCCGCAAGAAGGGCCTCGAGCACCGTATTACCCACCAGATAAAGCGATTCCACGGCGCCGAGGAGCCCGGAGTAGCCGCTGCTCCGCTCCGAAAGGAGGTTATCCGCCGGCGTCACGCCCGGCGGTGGCGTCGTGTAGTTACTGGCCGCACGCAGCACCATCAGCCGGTCGTAGTCCGCTTTTCCAAGACGATCCAGGTAAGTGAGCGCTTGCGCCGTGCCGCTGTCTTCCATGGCCGAGGTCACAAAGTTCCCCTTCCCCTCGCTCCAGTAGGCCACCCAGTGGTTGGCCCAATCGTTCATGAGGGCCCCGTGCCAAAAGGTCATGGCCGCCAGGTGCGCGCCCTTGAGCACAAAGGGCGGTCGCTTTGCCGCGGGCTCGCCGTAGACCGCCCGCGCCTCCGCCATGCCCGGAAGATCGGGCAGGGTCAGATCCTTCGTTTGCGCGTAGGCCCAGTTCCTAAGCCCATTGTTGAGCACAAAGATCTCCCCCTCGGAGGGTGGACGGGGCGTGGCATAGGGAGTGGAGGCCCGGCGCGGAAAATAGGGGTA
>JAUILI010000126.1 GCA_030433075.1 Gammaproteobacteria bacterium
GCTTCGACGCAAAATCGTGCCCCCTAACCTTTACTGCCAATTTCCTTTTTTCTAAACGGGCTTTTTGATTCGATGGCATAAGGCCTAGCAGCGCCTAGCTCACCCCCAAAGATTGCCTCTCTTCGCTCCTTCCCAGCCCGAAAATAGGCCCAAACTTCCGCTATATCCCTGTTTTTAAAAAACTAAGTCTCTTTCCAAGAAGCTCCCGGGGGGCTTCGCAAGGGTGCAATGGCCATTCGTTTCCGGTATGTTCCCACCTCTTTCTTTTGTGTCGTAAACATTTGGGTGCTTATGTTCAAGAAACAGAAACTCCACACCGCCATCCTTTCGGCCCTTGCTGCGTCCACCGTAGCGGCGCCTGCGGCCTTCGCCGAAATCGAAGAAGTTGTGGTGACCGCAACGAAACGGGCAGCGAGCACGCAGGACATCCCCGTGGCCGTTCAAGCCCTGGACGAGTCCACGCTCGACGATTTCAACATCAATAACTTCAGCGATTACCTGATCCAGCTGCCCGGCATCACCGCCGGCGGCAGCGGCCCGGGGCAGAACACCATTTACATTCGCGGCGTGGCCTCCACGACGCCGAACCTCACCACCGCTGGGGTGGCCGGCATTGCGCCGAACGTCGCCCTCTACCTCGATGAACAGCCCCTGTCCCAGCCGGGCCGGAACCTCGACGTCTACACCGCCGATATGGCGCGGGTCGAAGTCCTTTCCGGGCCCCAGGGCACGCTCTTCGGTGCCAGCTCCCAGGCAGGCACGGTGCGCTTGATCACCAACAA
The DNA here is from genome assembly GCA_030433075.1 of Gammaproteobacteria bacterium. Lineage (GTDB taxonomy): Bacteria > Pseudomonadota > Gammaproteobacteria > Pseudomonadales > Azotimanducaceae > Salivita. The sequence goes on from JAUILI010000126.1 coordinate 783, forward strand.
GCCGGACCCCTCGGGCCAGTACGCCAACGTGAAGATCGGAACCGAGTTCACGAAGGACGGGGAGATGAGCAACAACGTTGAGGGCATGGTGAACCTGCCCATCAGCGATCAGCTCACGGTGCGCGGCGTGGTCTACGTGGACAAGCAAGGCGGCTACATTGATAACGTCGCCGGCACCCGGGATGTCTCGGAAAGCGCCCGCTTCCGCCCCGCGGGCACGGTGCGCAGCAATGGCGTGCCCGTGAGCGCCGTGCGCCAGGGCTTCCAGGCCGGGGCCGATCTGTCGAACGTGGAGTTCCTCGCCGCGGATAATTCCACCCGGGTCGAGGACGACTTCAACGAAGCCACCTACGCCGGGGGCCGCATCAGCGCGCTCTACGCCATCAACGACGACTGGAGCCTGCAGGTCGCTCACATGCAGCAGGCCCTCGATTCGGAAGGGGTGTTCTTCGCCGACCCGAACCTCGGGGACTATGAGATCCAGCGCTACGACCGCGACACGCTGGAAGACGAGTTCCACAACACCAACTGGACCCTGGAAGGCCGCGTAGGCGCCCTCGAGGTGCTCTACACCGGGGCCTACACGGACCGGGACACGGATCAGGTGGTGGATTACGCCGACTACCTCTTCGTTGGTCAGTACCTGCCCTACTACATCTGCGACAGCACCGTGACCTATCCCGGCGCCGCCGATCCCTCGGGCACCTGCCAGGCGCCGAACATGATCGTGAGCTCGGCCACCAAGACCAAGGTGCAGACCCACGAGTTCCGCGTCTCCACCCCCGTGGAGAATCGCGTGCGCGCCACCGTCGGGGTGTTCTACTCGGACCTCGAGCTGACCGAGCGCAACGACTTCACCTACTTTGGGTCCGTCGACGCTAACGTGTTCGGGGAAGCCGCCCCGGGGCGGAACTTCGCCGAGAACTTCCCCTACGAAACGGGCTACAGCTCCCTGCCCGGGCCCTTCCCGGAGCCGGTGATTTTTCGTAACGACATTCGCCGGACCGACGAACAGATCGGCCTCTTCGGGGAAGTGTCCTTTGATGTGACGGAGCAGCTCGAACTTACCCTTGGGGCCCGTTACTACGACATCACCGTGGACTTCGAAGGCAGCGCCAATGGCTCCTTCTGTAACTCCTTTGGCCCCGACGCGCAGAAGTTCGGCACGGACATCAGCGACCTCTACAACGGCGACGGCCAGTTCACCTATCGCGGAAGCCAGGGGGGAAGCGTCTGCGCCGCCCCCGTGACCTTCACCGCCGGCACGAGCCTCGCAGACATCCAGAACGATCCGCGCCTGGCCCAGCCCCTCACGGACGGGCAAGCCACCGGGGTCTTCAATGCCCTCGCCGCACCCGATGAAGCCTCCACGAGCGGCATGATCGGCAAGGTCAGCCTGGCCTGGACGCCGAACGACAACACCCTGCTCTACGCGACCTGGTCCGAAGGCTTCCGCCCCGGCTTCCTGAACCGTCCCGGCGGTGCGCAGGGCCCGGGCACCTACGTGGTGCCCTTCGAGCTCGACACCGATGACGTGATCAACATGGAGCTGGGCTGGAAGCTCGACCTCCTCGATCGCACCCTGCGCTTCAACGGTAGCGCCTTCGCCATCGATATCGAGAAGTTGCAAACGACGATCTTCGATCCGTCCATCACCAACCTCTTCTTCTCCGATAACGCGGCGGACGCCGAAGTGCGGGGCCTCGAGGGCGACGTGATCTGGACCCCCATGGGCATCGACGGCCTCACGATCCGCGGCGCCTTCTCCATGCTCGACACGGAGATCACGGAAGTTCTGATTCCCACCAACGATGTGCAGGAAGGCGATTCCCTGGCCTTCGCACCGGAATTCCAGGGGAACCTGTCGGCTCGCTACGAGTGGACCCTGGCCTCCGGCCTCACGGCTCACGTGACGCCGAATCTGTCCTACTCGGACCAGGCCTTCTCCGACGTCATCACCATCAATCGGGACAAGATGGACAGCTGGACGCTCGTGGGGCTCACCGCCGGGGTCACCAACGGCCGCTGGTCCGTGGACCTCTACGGGGAAAACCTCTTCAACGAGAAAGCCGAGCTGGCGCGCAACTACGTCAACGACGTCGAGCGGGTCACCCTCGCCCGGCCCCTCACGGTGGGTGTGCGGGCCTCCTTCGATATGTAAGCTTAGGCTTCGCGTAGGACCTCTAGGCGCCCCGTTCTTCGGGGCGCTTTTCGTTTTAAGGAAGGCATTTCATGGCGCTCTCGCCAGAACAGATGAAGGCTTTGGAAGGCCAGCTCCGCAGCGGCGACGCCGCCGGCGCCCTGGCCGCCGCGGAAGCCGCCCTTGCCCAGCAGCCCGAAGGGGAGCTGCACTATTTCGCGGCCGTCGCTGCGCGCTACGCCGGCGACTTTGATCGCGCCCAGGGGCATTTGGATGCGCTCAAGCGCTTGCAGCCGGACTTCGGCCGGGCCTACCAGGAACAGGGGCACCTCCTTCGCCTACGGGGCGATGGCGCCGGGGCCCTGGCGGCCTATGAACGGGCCTGTGCCCTAAACCCGGCGCTCCGGGCCAGCTTTACCCATCGCATTGCCCTGGCGAAGGCCCTGGGAGACTCGGCCCAGGCCGCCCTGGCCGAGGCCCAGCTGGGGGCCCTAGACGCCCTTCCCCCACCCCTGCAGCTTGTGGTCAGCCTCTTAAGCGAAGGCAAGCTGCGGGCCGCGGAGCAGCACTGCCGGGCGTTCCTGAAAGGGGCCCCAAAGCACGCCGAAGGCATGCGCCTTCTGGCGGACATCGCCCAGCGCCTGGGGGAGCTGGCCGATGCGGAGTTTCTCCTGGAAAGCGTCCTCGCCTTTCAGCCCGATCACATTACGGCGCGCATCGACTATCTGCGCGTGCTGCGCAAGCGGCAGAAGTTTGAGGCGGCCCGAGCCGAGGCGGCAAAGCTCTTAGCCACGGCGCCGGACAATCCCCAGTACCAATCGATCTACGCCATCGAGTGCATGCAGTGCGGGGACTACGACACCGCTTTAGAAACTTTCGACGCGGTGCTGAAGGCGCTGCCCGAGGATGGCGCCACCCTCACTGCCAAGGGCCATGCGCTGAAAACCCTCGGCCAGCAGGACGCCGCCATTGCCGCCTACAAAGCCGCCCGCGCAAAGGCCGCGGAGGCCTACTATGCGCTGGCCAACCTGAAAACCTACCGCTTCGATAGCGCCCTCCTTGAGGAAATGCGCAGGAAGGTCGAGGACATCGACCTTGGGCACATGGACCGGGTGCATCTCCATTTCGCCCTGGGGAAGGCCCTGGAAGACCAGGGGGAGGCAGAGGCCGCCTTCGGCCACTACCTCGCAGGCAACGGCCTCAAGCGGGCCCAGAGCCGCTACAGCGCGGCGCGCATGCACGAAGATCTGACGGCGACGGCCACGGCCTGCGACGCGGCCTTCTTCGAGCAGGTCGCCGGCGCCGGCTACGATGCCCCGGATCCGATCTTCATCGTGGGCCTACCCCGCGCGGGCTCGACGCTCCTCGAGCAAATCCTGGCGTCCCACAGCGCCATCGACGGCACCCTCGAGCTGCCCCACGTGGTGGCCCTGGCCCAGCGCCTGCGGCGCCGGCCCCAGCCCGAGGGCCTACCCTTCCCTGCGGTTCTGAAGACCCTGGAGCCCAGCGAGTACCACGCCTTTGGCAAAAGCTATATCGAAGAAACCGCCATTCACCGAGCCGGGGCGCCCTTCTTCACGGACAAGATGCCCAACAACTTCCGCCACCTGGGGCTGATCAAGGCCATGCTGCCCAACGCCAAGATCATCGACGCCCGGCGCAATCCCCTGGACTGCTGCGTCAGCGGCTTTAAGCAGCTCTTCGCCGAGGGTCAGGAGTTCAGCTATGACCTCGCCGATCTGGGCCACTACTACGCCGACTACGTTGCCCTGATGGACCATTGGGACGCGGTGATGCCCGGCGCCGTGCTGCGGGTTCAGCATGAAACCCTTCTGGAGGACTTCGAGGGGGAGGTCCGCCGACTCCTCGCGTACCTGGGACTGCCCTTCGAAGAGCAGTGCCTGCGATTCCATGAGACGGCGCGCTCCGTGCGCACGGCCAGCTCGGAGCAGGTGCGCCGCCCCTTGAACCGCGACGGGGTGGGGCAATGGAAGGCCTTCGAGGCCCAGCTGGGGCCCCTCCGGGCGGCCCTGGGGCCCGTGCTGAAGCGGAGCGACGTTGGCCCCCTCACTTAAGCTTGAGGGACTTAAGCTCGCGGGGCTTCTGCTGGTTGGAACCCTGCTGGGCCTCGCGGGCATCGATCTGATCCTGCCCGCCGTGCCCACCCTGCCCGAGGCCCTCGGAGGATCGCTCACCCAGGCCCAGGGGGTGCTGGCCGCCTATTCCTTCGGCACGGGGGTGGGGCTGATCCTCTTCGGCGCCCTAGGGGCCCAGTGGCCGGCGCGCGGGCTTCTGCCCGCCGCCCTTGGGCTCTATGGGCTCAGCGCCCTCGCCGCCGCGGCGGCGCCCTCGCTGGAGGTCTTGATTGCCCTACGCTTTTTCCAAGGGCTTCTCGGCGCCTGCCCCGCCGTACTCGCGCCGGGGATTCTTCGGGCCCTCTTTCCCCCGGAGCGCGCCCTCCGCGCCATTGCTGCCCTCGGCAGTGCGGAGGCGCTGGCCCCAGCCCTGGCGCCCGTATTCGGCGCCCTGCTCCTCACCGTTGGCGACTGGCGCTTGCCCTTTATGGTGCTCGGCGCCCTTGCCCTCGGCGCGGCGGCGCTCCTGCGCCAGGCAGGTTCTCGCTTTCCATCCCAGCCCACGGGAGAGGCAACCCTTCCCTACCGGGCCCTGCTCCGGGCCCGCCCCTTCCCCGCCCTGGCCCTGGCCTACGCCTGCGCCCTGGCGAGCCTTTTGGTCTATGTCTTCGCCATGCCTACCCTTCTCACCCAGAGCCTGGGCGGCACGCTCAAGCACTTCATCGCCATGCAAATCACCGGGATTGTGACCTTCATGGTGGCGGCCAATAGCGCCAGCGCCCTGGCCCAGCGCTTCGGGGCCCGCCGGGTCTCAGCCTTCGGGGGCTTCCTCAGCACCCTCGCCCTCGGG
>JAUILI010000127.1 GCA_030433075.1 Gammaproteobacteria bacterium
GTTGCCCTGGGCCAAGGGGATACGCACCAGCCGTGACCGCCCCCGTCCTGCTTGTGGTCGACGACGACCCAGAACTGCGCGAACTCACCGCCACCTATCTCGGCCAGCAGGGCTTTACGGTGCACACCGTGGGCGATGGGCGGGAGATGGACGAGGCGCTCCAAACCCTCACCCCCGATCTTCTGGTTCTCGATCTCATGCTGCCCGGGGAGGATGGCCTCTCCATTGCGAAGCGGCTCAAGGCCGACCGGGATCTGCCCATCGTCATCCTGTCCGCCCAGGGCGAGGACATCGACCGCATTGTCGGCCTCGAGGTGGGCGCCGATGATTACCTCGCGAAGCCCTTCAATCCTCGGGAGCTTCTTGCGCGGGTACGCGCAGTGCTGCGCCGTGCCCAATCCATGCCCGTGGGCTTCGAGGACACGCGGCGCCAGTACCGCTTTGGCGCCTATCTCCTCGACGTGGAGGCCCACCGCCTCTCCCGGGACGGGGAGGAGGTGCCGCTCACCAGTGGCGAGTTTGATCTGCTGGTGGTGCTGGCCCAGCATCCCAACCGGGTCCTCGACCGGGATCAGCTCCTGGATTTGCTGACCGGCGCGGAGCGAGCCCCCTTCGATCGCTCCATTGATGTCCGGGTGACGCGCCTGCGCAGTAAGATCGAGGCCGACCCGACCCATCCGGCCTTCATCAAGACGGTCTGGGGCAAGGGCTACATGTTCTGCCCCGATAGCGCTGCCTAGGCTCTTGCTTTCCTGGCCTCGGCTTAGGCCCGCGTCCCTGCTGTTTCGCACCAGCCTCACCTTGGGGGTGAGCGCGCTGGCCATTGCGGTCATTTCCATTTGGGCCTTAAGCCAATTCGTGATCGCGCCCATCGCCGAGCAATCGGCGGAGGATGAGGCGGCGCTCCTCGTGCTGTCCGCCCAAACCTGGGTGGAGCTGCCCCCCCCGGCCCGGCCCTATTACGAGCTGGAGCTTTTTGAGAGCCACGAATTGGTGCTATCCCCGGAGCGCCGGCCCCTGGCGCCCGTCGTTGATCCTGGCGGTAGCCTAGGGCTGCTGCAAAGCGCCCTTAGCGAACGGCTGCGTGAACCCATTGGCCTTTTCGAAGGGGACGACCTCACTTGGGCAGAAATCCCCATGGGGGGCGTCATGCTGCAGCTGGGCTTTGCCCCGGACCGGGGCGAAGCGGCGCCCTGGTCCGTGGTGCTGGTGATTTTTGCCGCCGGCGCCGTCATCGTTTTCTTCGCCTCCCTGCTGATCGTGCGGCGCATCGTCCGGCCCCTGGAAGCGGTGGCCCGTTCGGCCCAGGGTTTCCGCGGCGGCGCCGAGTTCGAGCGGCTTCCCGAAACGGGCCCGCAGGAGCTGGTGGCGCTCACCCGCAGCTTCAACACCATGGCGGAAGAGATCTCGACCCTCCTGGCGAATCGCACCACGCTCCTCGCCGGGGTGTCCCACGATCTGCGGACGCCCCTGGCGCGCATGCGCCTCGTGCTTGAGCTCATGGGCGATGGGGTGGATGGGGATCTTAAGGCGCGCATGGTGCGCAATATGGATGCCATGGAGGCGCTGCTGTCGAAGGGGCTCAAGTTCGCCCGGGGGCTCGCCGAGGGCCAGGCTCGGAAGATCGAGCTGGGGGCGCACCTTGAGGCCTTGGTGGAGACCCAGGCTCAGCCTCTGCTGAGCTTCGAGAATCGACTGCGGGAGCCCCGGATCGTCAAGGTGGCCGTGGAGGCCTTGGATCGGGTGCTTGAGAACCTCATGAACAATGCGCTCGCCTATAGCGAGGCGCCCGTGGTGCTTCGCCTCAAGGAAAGCGCCAAGGGACTCAAGGTGCAGGTGCTTGACCGCGGCCCGGGGATACCGGAAGGGGAGCGGCAGCGGGTGTTCCAGCCCTTCTACCGCCTTGAGCAGTCCCGTTCCGTGGCCACCGGAGGGAGTGGTTTGGGCCTCGCCATTGTGAAGCAGCTATGCGATGCCCAGGGCTGGAGCATCGAAGTGACGGAGCACGGCGAAGGGGGTGGGGCGGTCTTTACCGTGACCTTGCCCCCCTCGGTGCAAGACCCCTAGGGCGCGGGGGGCGCGCCCCGCAGGGGCTCGGAGAAGTGCGCGAGGGGCAGGCCCGCCTCATCGAGGGTGGCCTTGATGCGCGCGTTCATATCATAGGTCGTGGGCCAGAGCTGATCGGCGGCGACCCACCCCCGGACTAAATACTGCACCCCCAGCTCCGTGAAGCCGGCCATGGCCACCAGCGGTGCGGGCTCGCTCACGATCCGGCTTTCCCCCTCCACCAGGGCGCGCAGATGGGCGAGCACCGTCTCGCCGTCCGCCGTGGGGGCGACGGTGAACAGCCACTCCGCCCGGCGCAGGGGTTCGAGGGAGAGGTTGATGACGGGATTATTCGCCAGCTGCCCATTGGGGATGATCGCCGTGCGACCGTCGAAGGTTTTGAGCTGGGTATTTAAGATGCCAATTTCCGTGACCGTTCCCAGGGTGGCGCCGCTGTCGATGGCGTGGCCCACGCGGAACGGCTTAAACATCAAAATCAGCACGCCACCGGCAAAGTTCGCCAGGCTTCCCTGAAGGGCTAGGCCCACGGCCAGGCCCGCGGCCCCGAGGACGGCGATGAAGGACGTGGTCTCCACCCCGAGCATGCCGGCTACGGAGACCAGCAGCAGGGTCTTCAGGGACAGGCCCGAGAGGCTAAGGAGGAAGCCGCTGAGGGACGGTTCCACCTTGCGGAGGTCCATGAGCCGGCGGCTGAGGCGCATGCCCCGATTGATCAGCCAAAAGCCCAGCACCAGGGTCAGGAGGGAAAAGCCCACCTTCGGCAGCAGGGCGCTCATGGTTTCTAGGGCCCAGGGGAGGAGGCTTTCCGGGTCCGTGAGCATGGACAGTTCGAGGGCAGGGGCGTCGGCCATGGCGCTGGGGTCCGCGGCAAAGGGAGAAGCATTATTGATCGCGAGGGCTGCCCCGGGCTAGCCTGCCGCTCCCATTGCTAAGGAGCCCCCCACCATGTCCGCGACCTTCGAAAACGTCCTTTATGAAGTGCGGGGTCCCCTGGCCTTGATCACCTTGAGTCGCCCGTCGAAGCGCAATGCCATTTCCCTGGGCACGCTTGAGGAGCTCCATCAGGCCGTGACCCTCGCGGAGCACGACGACGCCGTACGCGTGCTGGCCTTCACCGGCGCGGGGGACAAAGCCTTCGCCTCGGGCTCGGACCTGGCCGAGGTGGAGCATCGGGATCTCAAGAAGGCCCTCGAGCCGATCGTTCAAGGCCTCGCGGAGCGCCTCGAGCGCCTGCCCAAGCCCACCATCGCGGCGATCAATGGCCTCTGCTACGGCGGTGGCCTCGAGGTGGCCCTTGGCTGCGATGTGCGCGTGGCCAGCGAAACGGCGGCCTTCGCCACCCCGGAAGGCAAGCTCGGCATTATCCCCGGCGGTGGCGCGACCCAGCGCCTGCCCCGGATCGTGGGCCGGGGCTGGGGCATGCATATGCTGCTCATGGGCGAGCCCATTGACGCCCAGCAAGCCCTGTCCATCGGCCTGGTCACCAAGCTGACGGCGCCGGAGGCGCTGCTCGATGAGGTGCAGGCCATGGCCGAGCACCTGGCGACCTTCGCGCCCTTCGTGCCGCGCTTCATGAAGGCCATGGTGCACTCGGGCATGGAAGCGAGCCTTGTGGCGGGGCTTGCGCTGGAAAAGTTCGCCCAGGGCGCCCTGTGCGAAACGGAAGACAAGAAAGAGGGGCTTCGGGCCTTCCTGGAAAAGCGCCCGCCCCAGTGGCAGGGGCGCTAGTCGCTGGCGCTCGACCGGCGCCTGCGCCATGATCAAGTCTGTTTAGAGGGAGGAGAAGCCTCATGGCCGTTGATCGTTTTCCCGTGGAATACAGCCACATCATGATGTTCGCCCGCTCCGTGGGCGATCCCAACCCCATCTACCACGACCCCGAGGCCGCCAAGGCCACGGAGCCCGGGGCGGTCATTGCCCCCCCGACCTTCGTGCAGTCCTCGGCCCAGTTTGATCCTGACTATGTGCTGCGCCCGAAGATCGGCGCGCCCTGGTTCGGCTCCGGCAAGAACCCCACGGGGGCTCAGCCGGGCTCCGGCGGGGGTGGCAACGGCGGCGGGCTCCACGCGGAGCAGCACTACGAGTATCACCGCCATCCCCAGGCTGGGGATGTGCTGACGGCAACCGTTAAGCCCGGCAAGAGCTGGGAGAAGCAGGGGCGCCGGGGCGGCAAGCTGCTGTTCCAGGAAACCATTACGGAATACCGGGATCAGAACGGCGAACTCGTGGTGACGGCCCGGGGTATTGGGGTTCGCACCGAACGTCCGGCCACGGCGGAAGCATAGGGAGGGGATCTGATGGCTTTAAAAGCAAGCGAACTGAAGGTGGGCGACAGCTTCTCCTGCACCCTGGTGGAGGATTTGAAGCGCACGCAGATCGTCCAGTACGCCGGTGCCTCTGGGGACTACAATCCGCTCCACACCGATGAAATCTTCACCAAGGAGGTCGCGGGCTACCCGAGCGTCTTCGCCCACGGAATGCTCACCATGGGCATGACCGGTCGCCTCCTGACGGATACGGTGGGGGATGGGCGCCTCACGCGCTATGGCGTGCGCTTCACGGCCCAGGTCTGGCCCGGGGATGATCTTTCCGCCACGGCCACCGTGACGGCCATCGAAACGGTCGACGGTACGCCCATCGCCGAGTTCTCCGTGGAAACGAAGAACCAGGACGGGATGGTGGTGCTCAGCGGTTCCGCCGCGGCGCGGCTCGACCCGTAAGTCCTCGCCAGGGCCCGGCCGCTCGGCCGGGCCTCCGGTTCCTTAGAGCCTTCTTAGGCTTCCGTCCCCTTCCCCAGCCAGCGCCCCGTGAGCACGCCAGCGGTCATGGAGCCGTTGACGTTCAGGGCCGTGCGGGCCATATCGATGAGCGGTTCCACGGAAATCAGCACCGCCGCCACGGTCACCGGAAAGCCCATGGCTGGGAGCACTACCAGCGCCGCAAAGGTCGCGCCGCCGCCCACCCCGGCAATACCGAAGGAACTGATGGCCACGATGGCCACGAGGGGCAGGATGAAGTCGAAGCTCATGGGATCGATGCCCATGGAAGGCGCAATCATCACCGCGAGCATGGCGGGGTAGATGCCCGCGCAGCCGTTCTGCCCAATGGTGGCGCCGAAGGTCGCCGACAGGTTGGCGATGGGTTCGGGAACCTTCAGCTCATCCACCTGCGTTTCCACGTTCAGGGGAATGGTGGCGGCGGAGCTCCGGGAGGTGAAGGCAAAGGTCAGCACGGGCCAGACCGTTTTAAAGTAGGTGCGCACGTTCACGCCGGCGAGGCCCAGCAGAAGGCCGTGAATGACAAACATGATGGCGATGGCCACGTAGGAAGCGCCCACAAACTCCACGAGGTTCCAAAGGTCCTGGGCGTTGGAGCCCGCCACCACCCGGGTCATGAGGGCGAGGATCCCGTAGGGAGTCAGAGCCATGATCATTTGCACCAGGCGCATGATCACGGCCTGCAGGGTCAGCACCGCTTCCCGAATTTTGTCCCCCCGGGCCGGATCGTCCTTGGCCACCCCCAGGGCCGCCAGGCCAAAGAGGATGCCGAAGATCACCACGGCAATGATGGAGGTAGGACGGGCGCCCGTGAGGTCCGAGAAAATGTTGCTGGGAATGAAGCGCACCAGCATGTCCGCAAGGCCCAGATTTGCCACGTTCTCATAGCGCGAGGTGAGGGAGGCGGCCCGCTCGAGCTCCCGCGCCCCCTGGGTAATGGAGTCGGCGCTGAGGCCAAAGAGGTTGCTCACGAAAATGCCCACGAG
>JAUILI010000128.1 GCA_030433075.1 Gammaproteobacteria bacterium
GCGGGCCTGGGCCTTGCGCCCCTGGTGGTCACCGATTGGGGCGTGGGCGACGCTGCGGCCCTTCGGGATGGAGACCTTTGGCGGGTGCTTACGCCCCTGCTCCTTCATGGCGACGTGCCCCATCTGCTGGGTAACTCGCTCATGGCCGTGCTGATGGCCTGCACGCTGGGCCCTTGGCTGGGCAGCGCCTACGCTTGGACCCTTGTGGTGCTGGCGGCGGGCCTCGCCAATGGTGCGAATCTCATGCTTGCCGGGGACGGCTTTCGCTCCCTGGGAGCCTCTACGGCGCTCTTTGCTGCCTTTGGGGTCTTCGGGGTGGGGCGTCTGCAGCAGGGGGCACCTCTGCGCCCCCAGGGGTTGCTCGAAGCCCTGCGCTGGGCCGCGCCCTTGGGCGCAGGGCTGGTGTGGCTCTTGCTCTTTGGCCTGGGCGGGGGCGACGAGCGGGTCGATGTGGGCGCGCATTTATGGGGCTTTGCCGTGGGGGTGCTGCTGACCCTGGGGAACCCCTTTCGCCCGGCTCCGGCGGGGCCCTGGGCGCGCTGGGGCCTCGCTCCCATTCCCCTTGGGTTGCTGGCTGGGGCCTGGCTGTGGGCTGTGCTGGCAGCCTGAATCGTAGGGAAAAGTGCTTTACCCTAGCTGGGCTAAGCAAAAAGGACTTAGAAAAAGGAGACCCCGGTGGCTGTAGACCATACCTTTGCAGGAAACCCCCTAGACCGCGCTGACGTTCGGCGGCGCGATCCCGCCTGGCTGGCTGCGGCCGCACACAGCGCGGAGGCGCGCTATCTGCCCCTTTGGCAGCTCAATGTGCTGGTGGACGCCGGGCTCGGCCCGGCGACCCTGGGCTGGCTGGACACGGCAACCATCGAGCGCCTCGGGGTGGAACAGCCGCCGATTTTCCTGGGCCTCGATCACAAGGATCGGCCCTGCTTTACCCTCGATATTTCCGAGGTCGCTGACCCCCATCACGAGCTCGCGCTGCCGGAAGGGCTGGCCTTCCAGGAGTCCCGGGGTGCCGCTATGAGCCTTCCCCAGGCCGATACGGGCATCCTTGCCCAGGCCCGGGCCCAAGTCGGCTGGCACCGCTCCCATCGCTTCTGCAGCGCCTGTGGGGAGCAGACGGTCATGCAAAAGGGCGGGCACCAGCGCCACTGCGACGCCTGCGGCACGGATCACTTCCCCCGCACGGACCCCGTGGCCATCATGCTGGTGAGCCGAGGCGATCATTGCTTGCTGGGGCAGAGCCACGGTCCCCTTGTGCGCATCGGCATGTTTTCCGCCCTGGCGGGCTTTATCGATCAGGGGGAAACGATCGAGGAGGCGGTACGCCGGGAGATCCGGGAAGAGGCGGGGGTGAGCGTGGGGCGCGTGACCTATCACAGCTCCCAGCCCTGGCCCTTCCCCTCGTCGCTCATGATTGGCTGCCACGGTGAAGCGCTTAGCGAAGCCATCACCATTGATGAGGAAGAAATGCACGACGTGCGCTGGGTGTCTCGGGACGAAGTGCTAGAAGCCCTAGCGGAGCGCAATCCCCAGCTTAAGGTGCCGGGTCCCATGGCCATCGCCCATCACCTGATTAAGGCCTGGGCTGAGGGTGAGGCGGGGCACTTCAGCTAGGTCTCCCGCGCTTCCTCTCCCCGGGGGCTTAGGCCATAGGGCTTGACCAGGGCCCAGAGGTGGCGCGGCAGCATGTGGCGGAGCCGCGCGGGGCGTGCCCGCCGCAGATGGAGCACGGCTTCGATCGCCTTCATTTCCAGCCGGGCCCGGGCGAACTCGAGGCCCCGGGGCCCAATCCGGGGCATGAGCCAGCCCATGAGGGGCCGAAGAAAACCCGGCATGCGCCGCAGCGGCAGGCCTCCCGCCGCCCGCCGGGTGTTTTCCAAAAAGCCCTGCACCGGCCCCCGGCGCTGCCCCCGGCTTTCCAGGGGGCTCAGGGCGACCTTTTCGCCTAGGCCGGCCAGCAGGGCCGCCCCGCGCCCGTTGCGCACCACCACCCACTGCTCCCCCGTACCGGCCATATACCCCACGGTGATGTCGGCGAGGCTGTTCGTGTAGTCCACGCAGCTTTGGCAGGTGAGGGGGAAGAAGTCATTCCCCAGGTTCTGCAGGGGCAGCTGTAGGAAGGGGATGCGGCGCACGGGTCCCCCTTCATAGCGCAGCTCGACGTGGTAGTCGGGACAGAACTCTAGGTAGCGAATGCGTTCCGGCTGGGGGTCGAGGGCCGCAAGAAAGCGGTGAAAATGTTCCGTGCTTGTGTTGTCGGAGCAGGGCGTCCCAATGAGGTGGAGGGCCTCAAGGCCGAGGCTGGGCTCGAGGGACCGAAGGGCATAGCTTTGGCAGGGCAGGGCGATCACCGCCAGACGCTTAAAGCCGAGGTCTCGGGCGTGCTCCACGGCCGCCACCACCGGGGCATAGCCCATGCGCATGCCGCGGGTGGCCGCGAGCGCCGCCGGTTCGGTGACGATGGTGGCCTCCGGCGCCCAGCGGTCCTGAGGATCGGCGGCCACCGTGACCACCGCATCGACGAGCCCCGTGCGCAGCGCGTGCTCAGCGAGGGCCGTGGTCAGTCCGGTCCATTGGGCGCCGGGGGCGGAGCCCGTGTAGCGCGCCCGATGGCTGGCCTCCATGACCCCAAAGAAGGCCTCATCCCCCGCATCCCCGCGTACCCGTCCATGGGACTGGCGCTCCAGCTTGGGATAGTCCGGCGCAATAAATTGGCAAGCGCTGGCGCAGGCCTTGGGATTGGCCATGCGTGATACGCCGCAGTCGGTACAGAGGTCTCGGTGGGGCGGGGCATCGGTGGCGATCAGGCGTAGCCGACCCGCCGCGGGTTTTTCGATTAGCCGTGCCGCTTCTGTCATGGCCCAGCGTCCGCAAGAAGTGTCCAGCTAAGCTGACACAGGCGTCGAAAAAGGACAAGGGCCCCGCCCGCTGGATAGGGGCTGGACCCAGAAAGAGGGAGGGCACCCCCCGGCGAAGCCGGGGGGTGCCCTGGGGGGCGCGATGGGTCAGATCGCGCCGAGGGACTGAAGTTGAAAAGCATAGTGCCCAACTCGGTCTATCGAAAAAAGCAGGTTTTAATTTAATAAAGGATCGAGAAAAACGAAGAAATTGGGCGAGTAAGGTTAGCCCTTCAGAAGGGCCTGCACGGCTGCGTGGTCTGAGCGGCGAGGGGCGTAGTTCGCGTACACGCATTGGCGCAGGGTGGGGAGTTCACAGAGGGGCTTCACGCCATACATGGCTTCCAGATCTTCGGCGATGGCGGTGGGGGCGGGGAATGCTCCCAGGCCGGCCATGGCAAAGCTTTTCAGCAGCGCACTGTCGTTGAACTCTCCTGCGATGAGCGGATGAATGCCCTGTTCATGAAACCACTGCTCAAGGGTGCGCCGGAGGGGCGCGCCTTCCGTGGGCAGCAGCAGGGGCCAGCGGCCAAGGCACACTTCCGGCGCCTCCGGCGCCTCGGCGTTTGCGGCATAGAAGGTGACGCTTCCCTCGGCGAGGGCCTGGCTCTCAAGGCGCCCCCAGGCCGTGGCCCCCAGGGGTGCATCGGAGAGCACAAGGTCTAGCTCATGCTTGCTCAAGGCTTCGGCCAAGGTATCGATGGGCTCCTGGCGCACCAGCAAGCGTACGGGGCGGGAAAGGGAGAGCGCTGGGACCAGGAGTCGCTGGGCAAGAACCTTCGCAATGTCCTGCCCGAGGCCAACGCGAAAGGCCAGGGGCTGGCTGTGGTCCTGGCTGCGCACCACCTGGGTCAGCTCCGCCCCGAGGGAAAAGATCTCGTTGCAGTAGCGCAGCACCGTTTGCCCCAGGGGCGTGAGCTGAAGGCCCCGGCCAATACGCTCGAAAAGTAGGCCGCCCACGTCCTCCTCCAGCTGGCGCAGCTGGGCGCTGAGGGTTTGGGGCGTGAGGTAGAGGCCACGAGCGGCCTCTACCACAGACCCCGCCTGCGCAATGGCGTGAAAATGCCGCAGGTGGAGGTAGTTGAGGTGGCGCATGGGGCCTAGCTGGACTCCACGCTGCGCACCAGGCCCTTGAAGTGCCCAAGGGCATACATTTCTTCCACCAGGGCGGGCTCGTAGGCGCCTTCGGGGTTCGCCCGAACCAGGCGGTCGATGGCGTGCGCATCCTCGCCCACGAGGATCCGCCAACGGTTCTCCCGGACCCCTTGCAGAATGATGTCGGCGGCGGCAGCAGCGCTGGTCGGTGCGGAGCTTTCGAACTCCGCAGCCCGGGCTCGAAGTAGGCCTCGGATATCGTCGTCCGGCAGGTTAGCCACGGGCAGGCCCGCTTCCACCATCTGCGCGCGGGCGGCGGCGATGGCTTCTTCATCCAGCCCGGCAGGATCTTGCTGGAGCACCTTCATGGAGTTCGCGACGATTTGCGTGCCGATGTGCCCGGGCATCACCACGCTGCATTTCACGTGGGGGGCGTTGAGCCGAAGATCGGTGATGAGCGCTTCCGTGAAGCCCTTCACCGCAAACTTTGCGGCGCTATAAGCCGTGTGGGGCGTATGCGGGCCGATGGAGGCCCAGAAGCCGTTAATGCTCGCGGTGTTGATGATGTGCGCTTCCTCGGCCGCAAGGAGCATGGGCATGAAGCAGCGGACCCCATGGAGGACGCCGTTCCAACAGACGGAGAAGGTCTTATCCCAGGCGGGCCGGCTGGCAGGGTCCGTGATGGTGCCACCGCCCCCGATGCCTGCGTTATTGAAGAGCAGGTGGATGGCGTCGGTGCCGTGGGCGTCGGCGACGTGGCGCTGGAATGCCTGCATCTGCCCCTCGTCGGAGACATCGCACAGGAAGGTGCTGACCGTAAGCCCGGGGCTCAGGGCTCGGGCCGCACTGGCCGTCTCCTCGAGGGTATCGGTAGCGACGTCGCAGAGCGCTAAGTGGGCGCCTTCCTTCGCCAGGGCCAGGGCGAGCTCCCGACCCATGCCTGTGCCGGCGCCGGTGATGACCGCCAAGCGGTCCGCAAAGTGTTCCATGGTGTTTCCTCTCCCCAGTGGTAAAGGCACAGCCTACCCCAAGGGGTGGATCCCGTGGGTGACCCTTTTTCGACTGGAGAGGGGGCGGGAGGTTCCCCTAGCGCGGGGAGGGAACGGCGAGGGAGCGCGTAGGCCGCGGTAAGGTCGGCGGCGAAAGCCGCGCCCCAGGCCTAGGCCCAGGGCGCGGGGAAGGGCTTAGCCAAGCTTCATTTCGTAGAAGCAAAGCTTATTGCCGTCGAGGTCGCGAACGTAGGCACCGTAGAACATGCCCGGAATGCGCTCTCCCGGAGCCCCTTCGTCCGTAGCCCCGAGGGCCATGGCCTTGTCATAGAGCTTTTGAATAGCCTCGGGGCCGGGGGCGGGAATGGCGATCATGACGCCGTTCCCTGGGGCTTGAGCGCCCTGATCGTAGGGCACGCAGACCGCCAGCATGGGGGCGCCGGGGCCCGTGCCATAGAACTTGATGCGGTCCTGGCCGAAGAGCTGCTTGGCGCCAATTTCTGCGAGCAGCGCATCGTAGAAGGCCGTGGCCTTGGCCATATCTGCCGTACCAATGGTGACGTAGCCGAGCATAGGTTGCCTCCTGGGCAGTCTAAGAGTTTAGCGGGGCGCGAAGCGCTGGCCGCCGTCCACGCGGAGCGTGGAGCCGTTCATCATAGGGCTTTCGTAGATGGCGATGGCCATGGTCGCAAACTCGTGGGGCCGGCCCATGCGCTTCGGGAAGGCCGCGTCCTTGGTGAGCTGCAGCTCCGCTTCCGAAGGAATGCCCGCGGTGAGGCCGGTGGCGAAGAGGCTCGGGGCGATGGTCATTACCCGCACGCC